>JBKHJP010000390.1:0-3923 GCA_046538065.1 Thermoanaerobaculia bacterium
GTGGACTTCGAGGGGCGGGTCCTGGCCCAGGCGGACCCGGGTCCGGGGGAGAAGATCGTGGTGGCGCCGGTGGACGTGGCGGCTCTGCGGCATGAGCGGGCGACCCGCCGGGGCCACCAGACCCTGGCCCACCTCCGGACCGAGGTCCACCCCATGTACCGCCGGAGCTTCTTTCCCCCGGGCCGGGGGCCGGAGGGGCTGACGGTGGAGGGGCAGAACCGGGCCACCGCCCGGGCGAAGGACCTCCTGGGCTACGGCGAGCCGCCGGACGACTGACCGCCGTCCTCCCAAAGCTCCCGGAGGCTCGTGTCCACCCGGTTGCCGACCTGGTAATGGGTTTCCAGGAACCGGTCCAGGGCGCCGCCGTCCGGGGCCGCGTCGAGCTCCAGGCGCTCCTCCAGGGGCTCGGCGTCCGGGAACCGGTCCAGGCCCCGGCGCCAGACCTCCCGGGCCCGTTCCAGGTCGTCCTTGCGCCACCAGGCGTCGCCCAGGGCGGCGTAGGCGTGCACGTGGTACGGCTTCGGCTCCCCTTCCTCCGACAGGGCCACGGCGCGCTCCAGGTCGGCGATCGCCAGCTCCGTCCGCCCGAAGACCGGGGGCCAGTAGACGTAACTGTTGCCCCGGGTGTAGAGGGCGAGCCAGCTCTCCTCGCGCTCGATCGCCTCGGTGAAGTGCTCCAGGGCGGTGTTGGCCAGGATCACCTGGGTGACCGCCCCGGCGGAGGGGATCTTGTCCACGTAGGCGTAGCCCCAGTTGAGACGCACCGCCGCCGAGTCCGGGTGCTCCGCCGCCAGCTCCTCGAAGAAGGCGATGGCCCGGTCGTACTCCTCCAGCTCGATGGCGACCTGGCGGTACTCGGCGGAGTAGCGGAGGGACTCCGGCGCCAGGGCCGCCGCCTCTTCCAGTCGTTCCAGGGCGGTCTCCAGGTCCCCGGCGTCGGCCGCTCGCAGGCCGGCGGCGAAGCGCTCCTTTGCAGCCGGGTCCGGCGCCCGGTTCACCGTGGGAGAAGGAGCGGTGGAGGGCGGCGGAGCTGCCGGAGCTGAGGCTTCGGTCGACGCGCAGCTCTGCGTGAACGAGAGGGCCGCTCCGCAGGCCAGAAGGACGAGAGTCCGCGGCGGGCGCAGGATTCGCGAGAGGCGCATGGTCCAAGCCTACACGGCGGGTGGGGGCGGACCGAGGGTGAGAGGGGCGATCCGGTGGAGCTCTGCTTGCGTGGATAGGCTCGGGCCGGTCCGGGCTCGCCCCGTGAGGCACTCGGGGCGGGGGACCCAACGCGCCCGGAGTCACTTCCGCCGACTCGCCCTCATGGTGTGAGCCAGAGCCTCGTCATCGGTAGACTTCGGCTCCCATGGTCAACCCCGTGACCGTCCACCTGGTGGACGCCAGCCCGTACGTCTTCCGGGCCTTCCACGCCCTGCCGGACTCCATCCGGGACCCGGAAGGCCGGCCGGTGAACGCCGTCTACGGCTTCGGGTCGTTCCTGGTCAAGCTGGTGGAGACCGAGGCGCCGACGCACCTGGCGGTGGCCTTCGATCGCAGCCTCACCACGAGCTTCCGGAACGACCTGTACCCGGACTACAAGACCGGCCGGGAGCTGCCGCCGCCGGATCTGGAAGCCCAGCTCGACGACTGCATGGAGCTGGCCCGGGCCTTCGGGGCGGAGGTCTTCGTCGACGAGCGCTACGAGGCGGACGACCTGATCGCCGCCCTGGTGGCACAGCTCAACGCGGCCGGCCACGGGGCGGTGATCGTGACCTCGGACAAGGACCTGGCCCAGCTCGTCACCGACCGGGTGCGGCTCTTCGACTTCGCCCGGGAGGAGCGGCTCGGTCCGGAAGAGGTGGTGGCGAAGCTCGGCGTCCGGCCGGAGCAGGTGCCGGACTTCCTGGCCCTGGCCGGCGACCCGGTGGACTCGATCCCCGGCCTGCCGGGGGTCGGGCGGAAGACCGCCGCCGCCCTGCTGGAGGTGTTCGCCGACCTGGAGACCGCCTACGAGCGCCTGGACGAGGTGCCGGAGCTTCCGGTCCGGGGCGCCCGGTCCCTGGCCCGGAAGCTGGCCGAGCACCGCGACGAGGTGCTCCTGTGGAAGCGTCTCGCCACCACCGCCGCCGAGGCTCCGGCGGAGGCGGACCTGGAGCGGCTGGCGTACCGCGGGGCCGACGCGGCCCTGGTGGACCGCCTGTTCGAGCGCCTGGGGTTCGGAACCCTGCGCGACCGGATCCCGCGGTGGCGGGAGGACTCCCGGGGGCCCGCGGAGGCAGCCCGAGGTTGAGCGCGTCGAGAGGAACCCCCCGGCAGTCGGTCCCACTCCGCGGGCCCGCGGCCCGGCCGTCGATCCAGGCGCGCCCCTCCGGGGAAGGTTTCGCGGCCGCGCTCTGTTGGGATGAGCCCGGGGTGATGTGCCGACCACGCGCCCCGACCCGATCCGCCGGCCCGCACTTCCGCGGGCCGGAAGCCCGAGAGCCCGGAGGTCTTCGAGAGCCCGCATGAAGAGACTGGTCAGCCGCCGCCCCCTCATCCTCTTCACCCTGGTCCTGTTCGTTTCCGGCCCGAAGGCGGCGCGCACCGGCCCCCTCGAGGACGCGGTCCTCGGCGACCCGGCCCCGGCCCCGGCAGCGGATACGCTCCGCGTCCTCACCTGGAACGTGGCCCACGGGCGGGCCGACGGCTTCCACCAGGCCCTCCTGCCGCGCGATGAGGTGGAGCGGAACCTGGGGCGGATCGCCCAAGTGCTCAGGCACGAGCGCCCGGACGTCGTGGCCCTGCAGGAGGCGGACGGCCCCTCGGCCTGGAGCGGGAACTTCGACCACGTCTCGACCCTCGCCCGGGACGGCGGGCTGGGGCGCTTCTTCCGCGGCGACCACAACCCCTTCGGGCTGGGCGTCTACGAGCTCTCCTCCGGTACGGCCCTGGTCTCGCGGCTCCCCATCGCCAGGCCCGAATCCCGAGCCTTCGCCGCCAACTGGCGCGATACCAAGGGGTTCGTGGCGGGCACGGTCCGCCTGCCCGGGAGCGGGCAGGAGGTGGACGTGGTCTCCGTGCACCTGGACTTCCTGAACCCGGCGGAGCGGCGCGAGCAGATCCAGTCGCTGGCCGCCGCCCTCGGGGAGCGCGCCCGGCCGCTGCTGGTCCTGGGGGACCTCAACTGCGAGGCGGAGGCCGGGGAGGTCTTCCGGCTGTTCGAGGAGCACCTGGGGGTGCGTCCCTACCGCCCGGAGCTGGAGGAGCCCACGTTCCCGTCGACCCGCCCGATCCGGCGCCTCGACTGGATCCTGGCCTCCGAGGAGCTGAAGTTCGTGGGCTATCGCACCCTGGACGTCCGGCTGTCGGATCACCTGGGGGTGGTGGCGGAGGTCCGCCTGGCGGGCTGAGGGCTCGGGCGGGCCTCGCCCGACTGTTGACGCCGGTGCGCCGGGGAGCACCCTACTCGTCTCCGGTCCGTTCCTTCCGTTCGGCTTTCTCCGGCGGGCGGAGGTCCAGGCGCCGATAGCCCCGGTTCCAGTAGAGGAGGGGCGCGGCCTCCGGCGACGGCGCCCGGGCGGCCTGGACCTCGCCCACGTACATCGTGTTGGTCTCCGCCGCGTAGCGGCCCTGGATGGTGCAGTCCATCCAGCAGAGGGCGTCGGCCAGGACAGGCGCCCCGGTGGTGGCGCTGATCCAGTCGCCGACGGCGAAGCGGTCCTCGTCCTTGACCCAGGCGAAGCGGTTGGACAGCTCCACCTGGTCCTGGCGGAGGACGTTGACGGAGAAGACGGCTTCCGGCCGCTCCAGGAGCGGGTAGGCCCGGTGCCGGTGGTCGACGATCACCGTGACGAGGGGCGGTTGTGGCGAGATGGAAGCGAAGGCCGAGACGGTGAGGCCGTGGGTCTCCTCGCCGGCCCGGACCGCGACGATGGTCACGCCGGCGGGGAAGAAGCGCAGGA
>JBKHJP010000058.1:0-16187 GCA_046538065.1 Thermoanaerobaculia bacterium
CCTGGTTCGCCGGCAACCGCGTCGCCGCCAACCTGCTGATGATCCTCATCCTGGCGGGAGGCACCGTCACCGCCTTCACCCTGCGCCAGGAGGTCTTCCCGGAGATGTCCTCCGAGATGGTCCAGGTGACGGTGCCCTACCCCGGAGCCGCCCCGGCGGAGGTGGAGGACGGCGTGGTCACCCGGATCGAGGAGGCGATCCAGGGCATCGAGGGCATCAAGGAGATCACCGCCACGGCATCCGAGGGGGCCGGCACCGTCCGCGCCGAGCTCCTGGAAGGGGCCGACATGCAGCGGGTCGTCTCCGACGTCAAGAGCCAGGTGGACGCCATCGAGAGCTTCCCGGAGGAGGCGGAGGAGCCCATCGTCCAGGAGCTGGTGATCCGGCGCCAGGTGATCAACGTCGCCGTCTCCGGCGCCGTGGGCGAGCGGACCCTGAAGGAGATCGGCCGGCGGGTGCGCGACGACCTGGCGGCCCTGCCCCAGATCAGCCAGGTGGAGCTGGCGGCGGCCCGCCCGTACGAGGTCTCCATCGAGGTGCCGGAACGGACCCTCCGGCGCTACGGCCTGACCCTGGAGGGGGTGGCCCAGGCGGTCCGCCGGGCGTCCATCGACCTGCCCGGCGGCTCGGTGCGGACCGAGGGGGGCGAGATCCTGCTCCGGACCGAGGGGCAGGCCTACCGGGGCGAGGAGTTCGAGCGCCTGCCCCTGATCACCCGGCCGGACGGGAGCCGCCTGCTCCTGGGGGAGGTCGCCACCGTGGTGGACGGCTTCGCCGAGACCGACCAGTCGGCCCGCTTCGACGGCGCCCCGGGGGTCCTCGTCCAGGTCTTTCGCGTGGGCGACCAGGACGCCATCGAGGTGGCCGACGCGGTCAAGGCCTACGTCGAGGAGCGGCGGGCCGCCCTGCCCCCGGGGGTCGAGCTCACCCTGTGGCAGGACGACACGGAGCTCCTGAAGAGCCGGCGGGACCTCCTGGTCGAAAACGGCCTCCTGGGACTGGCGCTGGTCCTGGTGGTGCTGGCCCTCTTCCTCCGCCTGCGCCTGGCCGGGTGGGTCGCCCTGGGGATCCTGATCTCGTTCCTGGGGGCGATCTGGCTCATGCCCACCCTGGACGTCACGGTGAACATGATCTCGCTGTTCGCGTTCATCGTGGTCCTGGGCATCGTGGTGGACGACGCCATCGTGGTGGGCGAAAACATCTATACCCACTACCAGGCCGGCGCCGAGGGCCTGCGGGCGGCGCTGGGCGGAATCCACGAGATGGCGGTCCCGGTGACCTTCGCGGTGCTCACCACCGTGGCCGCCTTCTCGCCGCTCCTGGCGGTGCCCGGCAACACCGGCAAGATCATGCGGGTCATCCCCCTCATCGTCATCCCGGTGCTGGCCTTCTCGCTGGTGGAGGCGCTCCTCATCCTGCCGGCCCACCTCTCCCACCTCCACCACGGTGACGAGGAGCGCTCCCGCAGCCGGATGGGCCGGGGCTGGCGGCGCTTCCAGGACGGCATCGCATCGCGCCTCGACCGGTTCATCCGGCGGGTCTACGCCCCCAGCCTGGAGTGGGCCCTGGAGTGGCGCTACCTGACCCTGGCGACCGGCGTGGCCACCCTGGTGCTGGTGGGCGGCCTCGTCGCCGGCGGCTGGATCCGGTTCACCTTCCTCCCGTCGGTGGAGTCGGACAACGTGGTGGCCATGCTCACCATGCCCCAGGGCACGCCGGCGGAGCGCACCGCCGCGGCCGTGGAGCGCCTGGAGGAGACGGCCCGGGCGGTGGAGCGCCGCATCGAGGACGAGACCGGCGAGCCGGTCTTCCGCCACGTCCTGGCCTCCGTGGGTCAGCAGCCGTTCCGCACCCAGCAGAGCCAGACCATGGGCGGCGTCGGCGCCACCTTCTCCGGCGCCCACCTGGGGGAGGTCAACGTGGAGCTGGTGGGCGCCGAGGAGCGCGACGTCGACAGCGAGACCCTGGCCGACCTCTGGCGCCGGGAGACCGGCGCCGTCGCCGACGCGGTGGAGCTGACCTTCACGGCCTCCCTCTTCTCCGTGGGCGACGACGTCGACGTCCAGCTCGCCGGGGCGGACCTGGAGCGGCTCCAGGCGGCCGCCGAGGACGTGAAGGCGGCCCTGCGCCGCTACGCCGGGGTCTCCGACGTCTCCGACAGCTTCCGGGCCGGCAAGCAGGAGCTGGAGCTGGAGATCACCGACGAAGCGCAGGCCCTGGGGCTCACCCTCGGCGACCTGGCGCGCCAGGTCCGCTCGGCGTTCTTCGGCGCCGAGGCCCAGCGCATCCAGCGGGGAGCCGAAGAGGTGCGGGTCATGGTGCGCTTCCCGGAGTCGGAGCGCCGATCCCTGGGAGACCTGGAGGAGCTCCGGGTGCGCGCCCCGGGAGGGATCGAGGTGCCCCTCCCCACCGCCGCCCGGGCCGAGCTCGGCCGGGGGTTCGCGTCGATCCAGCGGGTGGACCGCCAGCGCACGGTGAACGTGACGGCGGACGTGGACGACGCCGTAACCGGCGCGAACGAGGTCCTGGCGGCCCTGGCGCGGGACGTCCTGCCGCAGGTGACCTCCGACCACCCCGGGGTGCGCTGGAGCTTCGAGGGCGAGCAGGAGGAGCAGCGCCGGACCCTCGGCGGCCTGGCCCGGGGCTTCGCCGTGGCCCTCCTGGTGATCTACATCCTCCTGGCCGTGCCCTTCCGCTCTTACACCCAGCCGCTCCTGATCATGAGCGCCATCCCCTTCGGCCTGGTGGGTGCGGTCCTCGGTCACCTGCTCATGGGCATCGACCTCACGATCCTCTCGGGCTTCGGCGCCGTGGCCCTGACCGGGGTGGTGGTGAACAACGGGCTGGTGATGGTGGACTTCATCAACCGGAAGTTCCGGGGCGGCCTGCCCCTTGAGCGGGCCATCCGGGATTCGGGGATGGTCCGGTTCCGGCCGATCCTGCTGACCTCGCTCACCACCTTCGCCGGGTTGAGCCCGCTGCTGGCGGAGCAGAGCCTCCAGGCCCAGTTCCTCATCCCCATGGCGGTGTCGCTGGCCTTCGGCGTCCTCTTCGCCACGGCGATCTCCCTGATCCTGGTGCCGGTCCTCTACGGCATCTACCAGGACGCGAAGGTCGCCGTGGCGCGGGCCTTCGGCAAGGAGGACGAGGTCCGGCCGGCCCTGGGCGGCGGCGAAGGGGAGGAGGGCGAGCCCCAGCCGGCTGGGTAGGGCGGGGGGGACGAGCCGTTCGTGGCGGGAGCCGGGGCGGGAGCGCTCCCGCCCCGGCTCCTTTCACCGTCCGGCGATGCGGCACCGCCAGTCCCTCCGGTGGCATCCCCAGGGAGGAGCGTGCCGCCCGGAGGGGCGACACAGTGCGGGCGGACGCAAGGTCCGCCCCTACAGGTGGGCCAGGTGCCCCCTCCGACCTGGCGTGTAGGGGAGGAGCTTGCCTCCTCCCGACTCCTTCCTCCGGTGGGCGACCGCCCTCTGCCTCCCGATTCCTCTTCCGACAGCTCCTTGACGGGGTCCGCATCTCCATTTAGACTCTCCATGGTGAAACTCAAAAGAACCTCTCAGAGGAAGGCCGCGCCATGATCCCGCTGATGAAGGGCACCCTGGACGTCCTGGTCCTGAAGGCCCTCTCCTGGACCCCCATGCACGGGCTGGAGATCACCGCCTGGCTGGAGGAGCGCTCCGGGGGCGAGCTCGCCTTCGACGACTCCGCCGTCTACCAGGCGCTCTACCGGATGGAGGCCCGGGGGCTGATCGAGGCCGAGTGGGGCACCAGCGACAACAACCGCCGGGCCCGCTACTACCGGATCACCCGGAAGGGTGCGAAGCACCTGGAGGCCGAGTCCCGGCGGCTGCTCCGCTTCGGCGAGCTGGTCACTGCGATCCTCGCCACGCCGGCGGAAGGGGGCCGGCCGTGATCCGCCCGGGGGTGCGGCGCCTCTTCCGCCTGGGCACCCGCCACCGGGACGTGATCGAGCGGGAGACCGACGAGGAGATCCGGGAGCACATCCGCCTCCGGGCCGAGGAGCTCGAGCGGCGTGGGATGTCGCCGGAGGAGGCCCGGGCGGAGGCGCTCCGGCGCTTCGGATCGGTGGATGAGGCCCGCCGCCGCCTGGTGCGCGAGGCGGCCCGGCGCGAGCGGCGCCTGGGCTTCGGCGGCTGGTTGGACGCCCTGGCCCAGGACCTCCGCCACGCCTGGCGGGCATCGGTGGCCGAGCCCGGGATGACCGCCGTCGTCGTGGCGGTCATCGCCCTGGGGGTCGGCGCCAACGCCGCCATGTTCGGCATCCTCGACCGGCTCCTCCTGAGCGGGCCGGACCACGTGGACGAGCCGGAGCGCCTGGTGCGCATCGGCTCCACCGTGGACGTGCCGGGCATTGGAACTTTCCACGCCCTCCACTTCGGCCACGTGACCTACGCCCTGCTCCGGGACCGGGCGCGCGCCTTCGAATCCGTGGCGGCCTACTCGTACTCGCCCTCTTCCCCGTTCACCGCCGGGTCCGGCGAGGGCACCGAGCAGGTCCTGGCCGCTCGGGCCACCTGGGACCTCTTCCCCCTCCTGGGGGTCGAGGCCCACAGAGGCCGGTTCTTCGGGCCGGAGGAAGACCGGCCCGGAGGGGAGCGCGTGGTGGTGCTCGGCCACGGCTGGTGGCAGCGGCGCTTCGGGGCGGACCCCGAGGTCCTGGGCGAGACCGTCCGGATCGGAGGCCACCCTCACACGATCGTGGGCGTTGCACCCCCGGGCTTCACCGGGGTCGAGCTCGGCCGGGTGGACGCTTGGCTGCCCATGGCGCCGAGGAGCGCCCGGATCACCGAGGACTGGCGGACCACCTGGTGCTGCCAGTGGCTCCAGGTCGTGGGCCGCCTGGCGCCGGGGGCGACGTCCAGCCAGGCCGGCGCCGAATCGACCCGGCTCTTCCGCGCCGCCTACGACGGCTCGGAAGAGCCGTTCCAGGAGGCCCGGATCTCCGCCGAGCCCCTCTGGTACGACGAGGACGGCCGGGAGGCCATGGAGGTCACCGTTGCGCGCTGGCTCCTGGGGGTCTCGCTCTTGGTCCTCCTGGTGGCGGCGGCGAACGTGGCCAACCTCCTCCTCGCCCGGACGGTGCGCCGGCAGAGGGAGGTGGCCGTCCGCCTGGCCCTGGGGATCACCCGGGGCCGGCTGACCCGTCTCCTCCTGGCCCAGAGCCTGCTCCTGGCCGGAGCCGGCGGCGTGGCGGCCCTCGCCGTCGTCCCGGTGATTGCCGGGCTGGTCCGGGCGACGCTCCTGCCGGACGTCCACTGGACGGCGCCCCCGGTGGACGGGCGGGTGGCTCTGGCGGCTGCGATTCTGGCCCTGGGGACGGGACTGGTGACCGGGCTGGTGCCGGCGCTGCGCACCAGCCGGCGTGACCTCACGGCCCCGCTGCGGGGCGGCTCCTACCCGGGAGGGCCGGGTGCCTCGCGGGTGCGGAACGTCCTCGCCGTCTCCCAGGCGGCGTTCTCGGTGGTCCTCCTCGTGGGCGCCGGGCTCTTCGTCCGGAGCTTCGCCGAAGCCCGGGCGGTGGACCTGGGCGTGGAGCCGGAGAAGGTCCTCCGCGTGAGCGCCCGGTGGCCCCGCTCGCCGGAGGCGTGGTCGGCCGAGCGGATGGAGGACCGGCGGGTCCGGACGAATCGGTTCTACGAGGAGTCGCTCGCCCGCGCCCGGCGGCTCCCGGGCGTGGAGCACGCCGCCCTGGCCGTGGGGACGCCGTTCAAGACCCGGTTCAAGGTGAAGCTCCGGGTGCCCGGACAGGACTCCCTTCCCGATCTCCCCGGCGGCGGTCCCTTCGGCAGCGGCGCCTCGATCCACGCGGTCTCGCCGGGCTACTTCGCCACCGTGGGCCTGGAGCTCCTCCGGGGTCGCGTCTTCGGCCCGGAGGACCGGGCCGGGAGCGAACCGGTGGCCATCGTCAACGAGGCCATGGCCCGGACCCTCTGGCCCGGCGAGGAGGCCCTGGGCGAGTGCCTGCTGGTGGGACCGGAGGAGTCCCCGCCCTGCACCCGGGTGGTGGGTGTGGTGGAGGACAGCCACCAGGACCGGCTCCGGGAGGGCCCCTCCATGCAGTACTACGTCCCGTTCGGCCAGGAGCAGGGCTTCGCCGGGACCGATCTCCTGGTTCGCCCGGCCGGTCCGCCGGAGGCCATGATCGAGCCCCTCCGGAAGGCGCTCCTCGGGGTGGACTCGACCGTCCTGTGGGTCGACGTGGACCGCATGGACGAGCGCCTCCTCCCGCAGCTCCGACCCTGGCGCCTCGGGGCCACCCTCATGGGCGTCTTCGGCGCTCTGGCCCTGGTCATCGCCGCCGTCGGCCTCTACAGCCTGCTGGCGCACATGGTGGCGGGCCGGTTCCACGAGCTGGGGGTGCGTACGGCCCTCGGCGCCCGGCGGCGCCAGGTCCTGGGCCTGGTGCTTCGGCAGGGCCTTGGGCTGGCGGTGACGGGCCTCGCCGTGGGCGTGGCCCTCGCCCTCGTCGCCGGCCGGCAGGTCCGGGACCTCCTCTTCGAGACCGACCCCACCGATCCCCTCGTCTACACCGCCGTCGTCGGCGTCCTCCTAGCCGCCGCCGTCCTCGCCTGCCTGGTCCCGGGACGCCGGGCCACCCGGGTGGACCCGGTCCGGGTGCTCCGGGCGGAGTGAGGGGCCCGGGGCTGCCGGGCCCCGTCCGCCGGGGCACCCCCTCCATCTGTGCTCCGTGTATACTCTGTGTATGGGAACGAAGACCATCTCACTGCGAATCGAGGCCTACGAGAAGCTCCGCCGCGCCCGCCGGTCTCCGCGAGAATCGTTCAGCGACGTCGTCCTCCGGGCCACCTGGCCTGGGGACACGCTCACCGCAGGCGAGCTCCTCGACCGGTCCCGCAAGCACGGCCCGTTCTTCACTCCCGAGGGGCTGGACTCGATCGAGCGGCTCAAGGCCGAGGACCGTCCGCCGGAGGACAAGTGGCACAGGACCTGATCCTCGAAACCACGTTCCTGGTGGATCTCGAGAGGGAGCAGCACCGGGGCGGCGTGGGACCGGCCCAACGATTCCTCGAGCGGAACCGGAAAGCACGGCTCCACCTGACGCAGACGATTGCCGGCGAGCTCGCCGCCGGGAAGAGCCTCTCGGAACGGGAGGCCTGGGAGTCGTTCGTCGCGCCGTTCCGGGTCCTCCGGTGCACCCTGGAGGCCTGCTGGCAGTTCGGCAAGACATATCGGTACCTCCAGCGTAGCGGCCAGCTCATCGGAACCAACGACCTGTGGATCGCCGCCACGGCCCTCGCCCATGCCTTGCCCGTGGTCACGGCGAACGTCGAGCACTTCCGCCGCGTCCCTGAGCAGGACGTCGTCGCCTACCGCTCCCGATAGACAGGAGCCTGCCCGCCGCCAAGCGGCCTCGGTGGCGAGGTCACACCCGGTTGAGGTCATAGCGCATGATCCGGCCGTGGGGGCCGGTTCGGTCCCGCTCCAGGGCGTAGACCGGGCCGGAGGGGCCCCGGGCCTTTTTCAGAACGGCGTCCAGGGCCGCGCGGTCGTCGCCGTCCAGGGCGATCTCGAAGGCCCGGAGGGTGTCCGGGAGGTGGCGGGCGCCGGAGGCCCCCAGGACGGCGGCGGCCGAGCCCGGGCGGTCCAGGGCGGCCCGGAGGGCCACGGTGGAAAGCGACGCCCCGTGGCGCTCGCCGATCCGGGCCAGGGCCGCCAGGAGCTCCTGGACGAGCTCCCAGGAACCGAACTCCTCCAGGATCAGCTTGTACTTGGTGAGCGACCGGTTCGGCAGCTCCGTCGCCGGCCCGGCGGGCTCCGGGGCGCCGAGCCAGCGCGCCGAGAGGAAGCCCCCGGCCAGGGCGCCGTAGCCCAGGAGGGCGACCCCGCGCTCGGCGGCGAGCCCGGCCAGGGCCCCCTCCGGCCGGCGGTCCACGAGGGAGTGCTGGACCTGGTTGGAGACGACGGGCACCCCGGCGTCCAGGACCTCCGCCAGCCGGCGGGCGTCGAAGTTGGTGGCGCCCACGTGGCGGACCTTGCCGGCGCGCCGCAGGTCGTCCAGCCACCCGGCGGCCTCGACGTAGCCGGGCACCGCGTAGTCCCACCAGTGGAGCTGGACCAGGTCCAGGCGCTCGGCCCCCAGGCGGCGGAGGGACCGGTCGACCACGCGCTCGACGTAGCGCCGGTCCAGCTCTGGGAGGGCGTCCAGGTCCGGGACGAGCTTGGTGTGGACCTGGAGCTCCGGGGCCGCCAGGTCGCCGGAGCACCGGCGCCAGGCGCGGAGGACCTCCCCCAGGAGCTCCTCCACCCCGGTGTAGATGTCGGCGCAGTCGAAGGCGGTGAAGCCGGCCTCCGCCAGGCGCAGCAGGCCCTGGACCGCCTGCCGCCGGGCCTCCCCTCCGGTGGCGGCGGCCCCCGGCCCGGCGGCTGACCCGGCGGCCGGCCCGGAGCCGTGGCCCTCCGAGAGCTGCCAGGCGCCGTGGATCACCCGGGGGACGGCGTAACCCGGAGCGAGCTCCACGCGGGGAACGGAGCCCTCCGTCACGCCGTCTCCGGCCCGTCGTCCCCGTCCGCCGGCTCGGACGGCCCACTGGGGCTGGACGGGTCCGGCGCCTCCCCGTGGCGGGCGCCACCGGCTTCGTCGTCCCCGTCCGCCGGCTCGGATCGCTCCGGCAGCGGCACCACGGTCACCTCCGAGTGCCGGAATACCCGCTCCCGCACCCGGGTGATCCGGAAGACCGCGCCGCAGTTCGGGTCCGGGCAGGCGACGTCGGTGTCGGTGGTCATCCAGTCGTTGGGGTGGGTCGGGCGCTGCTTCGCCGGCAGCAGCGGCAGGAGCGCCGCCAGGGGGTAGATGGGGAACGTCTGCCCCGGCGGCAGCGACAGGTTCTCCCCCGAGAGCTCGAAGGAGTCGCCGATCCGGTGGTTGCACACCATCTCCCCCCGGCACGCCACCACTTCCACCCGCAGGTCGTAGAGGGTGAACTCGTCGCCGGCGGAGCCCGAGGCTTCGGCGTCGGGACGGGAACCCCGGTCCCTCGCCCGCCCGGTGGATCGTTCGGTCATGCTGCGAACTGTATCTCCCGAGCTCCAGCCGCCGGCGGCCCTCCGCGAGGCAGGAAGAGTCGCCCTTGGACCGAGCCGGCACCCTCGGGTAGGCTACTCGCCTCATGGACGACGAGACGGCCGAACGGTTGCTCGGCGAGCTCGCCGAGACCAGGCGCCACTTCGACGTGGTCGCCGAAGACCTCAGAGGCGAGGTCCGCCTCGTCGCAGAAGGCGTCGCGGGCGTGGACTCCGGCCTCCGAGACCTGCGCTCGGAGATCGAGTACGAATCGTTCGCCGCCCGGGTTCTCCTCGGAACCGTGTAGGGGAGGAGCTCGTCTCCTCCCGCGGGCACCGCCGCGCGAAGCGCGGTGGTCGGCCGGCCACCAACTTGGGCTGCACCCTGGGCGGAGCCGTTCGGCTCGCCCGGCTCGCTCAGGCCAGGGGCAAGCTCCGCCGCTACACGATTGGATCCGGGGCGGAAGCCCCGGCCAGAGGTCTTCACCGTCAGGGGTGGCCTGAATGACCTTCCCGGGGTGATCGGACCGGGACCGCCCCCCAGGGGTTCCATGCCGGCCTGACTCGCAGCCGACTTCCATCTCCCACCCATGCTCCCCCGGGACGCGCCCTCCCCCACCCCCCTCGCCTTCCACGGCGGGCTGGCCGGAGCGCTGGCCCCCTTCGCCCTGTTCCTCGCCGGCGTGGCCGCCCTGGCGCTCTCCGGCGCGCCGGACGAGCGGGGGTTCTGGCCGGTGCTCCTGGCGGCGCTCGCCCTGGGCCTCGCCCTGGCCCGGGACCGGCAAGGCTACGCCGAGGCCGCCATCGGCGGGATGAGCCGGCCGCTGGTGGCGGTGATGATCCTGGCCTGGCTCCTGGCGGGGGTCCTCGCGGCCGTGATGAACGCCAGCGGCTTCGTCGAGGGTCTGGTCTGGCTCGCCCGGGAGGCGGGGGTCTCCGGCGGCGGCTTCGTGGCCGTGGCCTTCCTGCTGGCCGCCGTGGTCTCCACCGCCACCGGCACCAGCCTGGGGACGATCCTCCTGGTGGCGCCGCTCGTCTACCCGGCGGGCGGCTCCCTCGGGGCCGACCCGGTCTGGCTGATCGGCGCCATCCTGGGCGGGGCCACCTTCGGCGACAACGTCTCGCCGGTCTCGGACACGACCATCGCCTCCGCCGCCACGCAGGAGGCGGACCTGGGCGGCGTGGTGCGCAGCCGGCTGCGCTACGCCCTGCCGGCGGGGGCGGCGGCGCTGGCGCTCTTTGCGCTCCTCGGGGGCGCCGGGCCGGACGAGCCCGGAGGAGGAGGGACCTCGGGGCCTCCCCCTGAGGAGGAGGCCGAGGCGGCGCCACCGGCAGCCGCCCCGCAGGAGGCCGGGGAGCCGGCGGATCCGGGGCGTCCCGCGGCGCCGGAGCGCCCCGGCGCGCCCCCCGCCGGGCCGGCGGGCCTCCCCATGCTCCTGGCTCCGGCGGTGGCCGTCGCCCTCCTCTTGGCCCGTCGCCATCTCCTGGAAGGGCTCCTCGCCGGGGTCGCCGCGGCCCTGGTCCTGGGCCTCTCCCTGGGACTGCTGGCGCCCTCGGACGTGCTCTTCATCGACCGGGAGGCCTTCGTGGCCCGGGGGCTCGTGGTGGAGGGAATGGAGCGGGCCGTGGGGGTGTCCGTCTTCACCCTGCTCCTGATGGGCCTGGTGGGAGGGCTCGAGGCGACGGGTGTCCTGGAGCGCCTGGTGGGGCTGGCGGAGGCCCGGGCCCGCACCGTCCGGGGCGCCGAGCTCTGGACCGCCGGGGCGGCCTCCGGCGCCGTCCTCCTCACGACGCACTCCGTGGTGGCGATCCTCACCGTGGGCGCCTTCACCCGCCGCACCGGCGAGCGCTTCGGCGTCGGCCGCTACCGGCGGGCGAACCTGCTGGACGTGACCGTCTGCACATGGCCGTTCCTGCTGCCGTACTGCATCCCCACGATCCTCGCCGCCAGCACCACCGCCGCCGGCGCCGCCTTCGGCATGCCCCGGGTCTCCCCCTTCGCCGCGGGGCTGGCGAACCTCCACTCCTGGGGGCTCCTGGCGATGCTGCTCCTGGCGGTCTTCGGGGGGTACGGGCGGCGGCAGGGCGGCTGATCTGCTCCTCGCGGAGCTCGGTTTCGGCCGCGGGGACTCCCTGACGGTAGCGGAAACCACGTGGGGGAAAGGCGCTTGTCTCCTCCCCGGTCCCGGGTTCGCCGGTGGCTTCGCCACGGGCGGAGTCAAGCTCCGCCCCTACAGTTTCGCCGAGCGCAAGCTTCCTGGATCGATCGCCGTCTTACCCCAGCCCCGCGCCCCGGATCATCCAGAGGACCCACCAGCCCAGGCCCACGAAGGCCAGGAGGAGCAGCACGCTCCAGACCACCGCCGGGCGCAGGCCGTAGTGGTGGCGCAGCAGCAGGAACAGGCCCACGGTCGCCAGGACGGCGAACGCGGAGAACAGGGTCAGGGGCAAGGCCATCGCGTCGTTCCGACCGCCGGAGCCACGAGGTCGGCGATCGCCTCCGGAGTCTCGATCAGACGGCCTCCAGCTCTTCCTCCAGGCGCTGGCGCTCCGCCAGCTCGGCGTACAGCCCGGCGCCGGCCAGGAGCTCCTCGTGGGTCCCCCGTTCGGCGATCCGCCCCTCCTCCAGGACCAGGATCAGGTCCGCCCTGCGGACCGTCGAGATCCGGTGGGAGATGAGGAAGACCGTGCGCCCCTCGAACACGGTCCTCAGGTTCTCCAGGATCGTCTCCTCGGTCTGGGTGTCCACCGCCGACAGGCTGTCGTCCAGGATCAGGATCCGCGGGCGCCGGAGGATCGCCCGCGCCAGGGCGACGCGCTGCTTCTGCCCGCCGGACAGGGTGATCCCCCGCTCTCCCACCACCGTGTCGAGCCCCCGGGGGAAGCCCTCCAGGTCCGCCGAGAGCCCGGCGAGCTCCGCCGCCCGGCGGATCCCCTCCTCGCTCGCCCCGGGGCGCCCGAAGGCCACGTTCTCCCGCACGGTCGTGGAGAAGAGAAAGCTCTCCTGGGGCACCATGCCGATCGCCCGGCGGAGCTCGCCCAGGGCCAGGCGCTCGACGGCGACCCCGTCCACGAAGACGGTCCCCGGCGGCGGGTCGTAGAGCCGGGGCAGGAAGGAGACGAGCGTGCTCTTGCCCGCCCCGGTGCGGCCCACCACGGCCACCGTTGAGCCCGCCGGCGCCTCGAAGGCGACGTCCCGGAGCACCGGCGGCCCTTCCGGCAGGTAGGAGAAGGTCAGGTCCCGGACGGCGACGGCGCCGCGGATCTCCGCCGGGCGGACCGGAGCCTCCGCCTCCGCCACCTCCGGCCGGCGGCCGAGGACCTTCCGGATGCGCCCCAGGGAGGCGGCGCCGCGCTGGATTAGGTTGATCACCCAGCCGATGGCGATCATGGGCCAGATGAGCCGGCTCAGGAACAGGTTGAAGGTCACGAACTCGCCCACCGTGATCGACTCCCGGACCACCAGCAGGCCGCCGTACCAGAGCACCGTCACGAAGCCCACCCCCACCAGGAGCTGGAGCAGGGGCCGGAAGGCGGAGTCCCAGAGGATCAGCCGGCGGTTGCGCTCCACGTGGCGCCGGTTCACCCGGTCGAAGCGCTCCTCCTCTCCGGCCTCCTGGGCGTAGGCCCGGACCACCCGGACCCCGGCCAGGTTCTCCTGGACCCGGGTGGACAGGTCGGAGAAGTTCTCCTGCACCCGCTCGAACAGGTGGTGGATGCGCTGGCCGAAGAACTTGGTCGCCAGGGCCACGAGGGGCATGGTGGCCAGAGCCACCAAGGTGAGCGGCAGGTGGATCCGGGCCATCAGCGCCAGGGCGCCCAGGGCGGTGAACACGGTGTTCGAGCTGTACATGATGGCGGGGCCGCAGAGCATGCGCACCGCCTGGAGGTCGTTCGTCCCCCGGGCCATCAGGTCGCCCGTGTAGTGGTCGGTGAAGAAGCGCTGGGAGAGGGTCTCCAGGTGCCGGAAGTAGCGGTCCCGGAGCTCGAGCTCGATGTCCCGGCTCATGGTGACCAGGATGATCCGCTGGAGGTAGGTGAACACCCCCCGGGCCAGCGCCGTCCCCACCACCAGCGCGGAGTAGAGCACCAGCAGCCGCACCGACAGCTCCTCGCGCAGGGCGTCCACGGCCCAGCCCACCAGGAGCGGCGTGAACAGCCCGATGACCACCGCGAAGAGGATCGCCGCCACGCCGGCGACGAGCTGGCGGGCGTGGCGACGAAAGTACGGGAGGAGGAAGGACAGGTGGCTCATGGGTACGGCGCTCGGGATCTCCGCTCGGTGGGCCTTCCGCTCGACGCCACGGAAGGAGACCGCGGCGCATCACGCTCTGCGAGCCCGGCGGACTACAGCGAACGCCCTTCGAGCGTTTCGATTCTACGGCGTAGCTCGTCCGAGACCGGGACCGTGCGGCCGGTCCGGTAGTCGTAGGCCACCTGGACGGTCCGGGCCTCGGCGTAGAGCTCGCCGCCGGCGGCGGGCCCGACCCGGTAGGCGAGGTCGAAGCTCTTGGTGCCGATCCGCGGGCACCGGGCGCTCACCCGGACGGTGCCGGGGAAGCGGATCTGGCCCCGGAAGTCGATCTCCGCCCGGGCCAGGATCATCTCCACCTGCGAGAGGTCGAGCTCGTCGGGGAACAGACGGTGCCAGTACTCGATCCGGGCGGTCTCCAGGTAGGTGGAGAAGACCGCGTTGTTGACGTGGCCCATGCCGTCCACGTCCCGGAACCGCACGGGGATGTCCACGGTGACCGGGGCGGATCCCACGGCGCCATCCCGCCCCCCCGGCTCGTCGACGGTCTCCTCAGGCAGCTCGGTCATCTCGATCGGTACCTCCAAACGTAGGGTGCGACCCTGTCGCACCGCCGTAGGTTGCGCCTTGGCGCACCGCCCGCACGCCCCCGAGGCGATCGCCCGGTGCGACAGGGTCGCACCCTACTCATCCTCCGGCGGCCGGAAGGCCGACACCACCCCGGCCACCCCCGCCGGGTGGAGAACTGGCGGCTCCGCCTTGGCGACGGCCGTCAGGCGCAGGATCTCCCGCCCTTCCGCCACGTACTTCGCCTCGTAGTTGGTCCGGGCCCCGTCCGGCCACGGCCCCGGGTGGTCGTGGACCGTCACCCCCGGGTGGGATTCCAGGATCTCCCGGACCAGCGCCCCGTAGTCCAGGTGGTCGGTGGCGAAGTAGAGGGTGCCCCCGGGGGCCAGCGCGCCGAGCACCAGGTCCACCGTCTCCGGGTCGAACAGGCGCCGCTTCTGGTGGCGGGCCTTGGGCCACGGGTCCGGGTGGTAGACGTGGACCGCCCGGGCGAAGCGCCGGGGCAGGACCGCCGAGAGGAGGTAGAGGGCCTCCCCCCGGACCGCCACCAGGTTCGCCAGGCCGCGCTTGCGGGCCCGCTCCACCAGGATCCGGAAGTACTGCCCGGCCATCTCGATCCCCAGGAAGCGCCCCTCCGGCTCCTCCCGGGCCCGCCGGATCAGGTAGCGGCCCTTGCCGAAACCGATCTCCAGCTCCCAGGGCGGCTCCGCCGGCGATTCGCCCCCGGGGTCCGCCTCGCCTGCCCTGAGCGCAGCCGAAGGGCCGGACCGGGCGCCCGGAACCAGCCGCTCCAGGTCCACCGGCGACCCCGCCTCCGCCAGGCCCCACGAAACCTCCGATCCCCCGGACGCGAAGACGAGGGGCTGGATGCTCACGGGCGGCGCGGTGGACGAACTGGATCTGCGAGGCGGGGGCGGATCGAACGCGGCCCGGCCGCTGCCCACCCCGAAGGACGACCCCGGCCGGGGGCGGCGAGTATAGCCCGCCGCGGAGACCTGTCCCCTCACGATGAATTTGAAGCGATCGAAGGAACGACGATGAATGCTTGCATTTGGCCTTCAGCAGTGGCACTATGCAGTCATGGGTGTGCAGATCACGATCCGTGACGTTCCCACCGGCGTGAGAGACGAGCTGGCCTCACGCGCCGCCGTCCAGGGCAAGTCCATGCAGGAGTACCTCCGGGGGGAGCTGCAACGGCTCGCGACGAGGCCCTCCGTCGATCGCGTGCTCGAAGGGATTCGGGAGCGGAAGGCGACGACCCGCACCCGAATCCCTCCGGAGGAGATCCTGGCGCAACGGGACGCGGACCGCCGATGAGCGCCGTGGTGGACGCCTCGGTGCTGGTGGCGGCCACGGCGGACTCGGGGCCCGAGGGCGCGTGGGCCGAGACGGTGGCGGAACAGGGCGACCTCATGGCGCCGGACCTGGCCCTGGTCGAAGCCACCAACATTCTCAGGCGGCTCCAGCTCGCCGGGCGACTCGAGCGCCTGGAGGCCGGGGCGGCGGCCCGTGACCTCCTGCACCTCGACATCCAGCTCGTGCCGTACGAGCCGTTCGCCGAGAGGATCTGGGAGCTGCGGCACAACCTGACCAGCTACGACGCATGGTACGTCGCGGCGGCTGAAGGGCTCGACCTCCCCCTGGCCACCCTCGACCGCCGCCTCGCCGCCGCAACGGGGCCGGACTGCCGTTTCCTGACCCCGCCGGGGTAGGCGTTCCGGAGCCGAATCGCCGGTGCTTCGGCACGGCTTTCAGACGACGCCGATGGCGGGCGAATCGATAGACTGATCGCGATGATGGACGAGGAACGGCCCCCCAGGGAAGGCACCCGGCTTCGCGTCGACGACCGCGCCGAGAGGCTCATGCGCACCTGCCCGATCTGCGGGCGGGAGCTGGCGGAGCGCAAGTGCAAGCTGTACTGCCCGGACCCGCGGTGCGGGTATTTTCTGTCCTGCGCGGATTATTTGTAGGGGGGCTCCGCCGCGGCTCTGAGGTTCCGGCACCGACTGTGACTCCGGGCGTCTACTCCCCCCACCCCGGTCGGCCCAGGCGGCGAGCCCGGACCGGCCCGGGCCTTTCCACCCAAGCAGAGCTCCTCCGCATCACCCCCCTCACCCTCGTTCCCTCTGCTCGTTCACGGGGCTCCGGCGTGGATCAAAGGGGGGCGGTCAGCGACGGTGACTCCGCGGAGCGCACTTCCCCCACCCCGGTCGCCATCGTGGCCAGCCCGAACCGGCCCGAGCCTTTCCACCCAAGCAGAGCTCCTCCGGATCGCCCCCCTCTCCCTCGATCCCTCTCCCACCCTCACGGGGGGAGAGGGACGCCCCCG
>JBKHJP010000391.1:0-3906 GCA_046538065.1 Thermoanaerobaculia bacterium
GCCCGCCCCCGGGTGGAGTGGCGCTCCTCGCGGGTCACCATGTAGCTCGGGCACATGACCCCGCCGTCGTGCCGCCGGCACTTCCCCACCCCCACGCAGCGGAGCGCCGCCCGGGAGAAGCGGTGGTCGTCGTCCGGGTAGGCGAACCGGGTCGCCGGCTCCCAGGGGCGGTAGTCGGCCCCCAGGCGGAGGTTCGAGTCCAGGGGGTAGGGCTCCGCCACCTTCCCGGGGTTCATCCGGCCCCGGGGGTCCCAGAGGGCCTTCATCTCGCCGAAGGCCCGGCACAGCTCCTCGCCGTACATGACCGGCAGCAGCTCCCCCCGGGCCTGGCCGTCGCCGTGCTCGCCGGAGAGTGAGCCGCCGTAGCGGGTCACCAGCTCCGCCGCCTCCCCGGCGAGCTCCCGGTAGCGCTCGACGCCGGAGGCGCTCGCCAGGTCGAAGCTCACCCGGGTGTGGAGGCACCCGTCGCCGAAGTGGCCGTAGAAGGAGCCCTCGTAGCCGTGGCGCTCGAACAGGGCCCGGAGCTCCCGGAGGTAGGAGCCCATGGCCTCCGGCGGCACCGCCGAGTCCTCCCAGCCCGGCCAGGTGTCGCGCTGGCCCGGCACCCGGGCGGTGGCCCCCAGGCTGGACTCCCGGACCCGCCACAGGCGCGCCTGCTCCTCCGGAACCTCGAAGCGCCGGCTCTCCCGGTGGCCGGGCAGGCGGGAGAGGGTCGCCTCGGCCCGCTCCGCCCGGGCCGCCGCCTCCCGGGGGTCGTCGCCGCCGAGCTCGACGAGCAACCACCCCCGCCCCTCCGGCAGGAGGTCCAGGTGGGCCAGGTTGAGCTTCTTCCTGCGCTGGTCCGTGATCAACCGGTCGTCCATCCCCTCCAGGCCCATGGGACCCGCCTCCAGGACCTCGGGCACGGCGTCCGCGGCGGCGTAGACGTCCTGGAATCCGGCCACCACCAGGACGCGCTGTGACGGCCACGGGACGAGCTCGACGGTGGCCTCCAGGGTGAGCGCCAGGGTAGACTCGCTCCCCACCAGGGCCCGGGCCACGTGGAAGCCCTTCTCCGGCAGGAGCTGGTCCAGGTTGTAGCCGGAGACGCGGCGGGGGATGTCCGGGAAGCGCTCCCGGATGAGCGCGGCGTGGCGGTCCCGGAGCTCCGCCATGCCCCGGTAGAGCTCCCCCCGGCGCCCGCCGGCGGCGACGATCCGGGCGAGCTCCTCGTCGTCCGTGGCCCCGGCCCGGAAGCGCTCGCCGTCCCAGGTCAGGACCTCCAGGGAGCGCACGTTGTCCACGGTCTTTCCCGCCAGGACCGAGCGCACCCCGCAGGAGTTGTTGCCGATCATGCCGCCCAGGGTGCAGTGGCTGTGGGTGGCCGGGTCCGGCCCGAAGGCGAGGCCCCGGGGGCGGACCACGGCCTGGAGCTCGTCCAGGACCAGGCCGGGCTCCACCCGGGCCAGGCGGTGCTCCGGGTCCACCTCCAGGACCCGGTTCATGTGGCGGGAGAAGTCGAGGACGACCGCCACGTTGCAGCACTGCCCGGCCAGGCTGGTGCCCCCGCCGCGAGCCAGGACCGGCGCCCCGAAGGCGCGGCAGGCGGCCAGGGTCGCCTCCACGTCCCCGGCGTCCCGGGGCCGCACCACCCCGATGGGCACCTGACGGTAGTTGGAGGCGTCGGTGGCGTAGAGGGCCCGGTCGCCGGCGGTGAAGGAGACCTCCCCGGCGAGCTCCCGGGACAGAGCCCGCTCCAGCTCCCGGGCCACCGGATGGTCCCGGGCCCACGGGGCCGGGGGGTCCCGGGTCCAGCGGAAGCCGGTGGCAGGCGTGTGCTCGCTCATGGTCACGGGGAAGCCACCCTACTACCCACTCGGGAGGAGGCAAGCTCCTCCCCTACACGCGCTGGAAAGTGCCCTGACCCACCTCCGCGTGTAGGGGCGGACCTTGCGTCCGCCCGGCGCCAGTGTGCCGACCCCGGCTTGAGGAGGAGGCAAGCTCCTCCCCTACACCCGGGGATGCGGTTGGCGCAACCTCGGGAGGAGGCAAGCTCCTCCCCTACACGCGCTGGAAGGTGCCCTGGCCCACCTCCGCGTGTAGGGGCGGACCTTGCGTCCGCCCGGCGCCGGTGTGCCGACCCCGGCTTGGGGAGGAGGCAAGCTCCTCCCCTACACGCGAGGGTGGTGTCCCGAACGCGATCGCGGTGTCCTCACCCGACCCGCGCGTGTAGGGGCGGAGCTCGTCTCCGCCCGTGGTCCGGCCTTCCGGCCCCGTCGAAGGAGCCGGCGCGGAAGCGGCACCCTATGAGCCCACCAGCTCCGCCAGCTTGCCGCGGAACGACTGCTTGATCACGTCCCCCGCCGCCGGATCGCGCTTCAGCAGCGCCTTGAGCATCGCCAGGCCCTGCTCCAGGGTCACGTGGGGCGGAAGCGGCGGCACCTCCGGGGCAGCCATGGATCGGCACCTCCGCGTCAAGGGTCGTGGCCGGCGCGTCCTCGTCCTCCTGGAGGCCGGCTCATCCCCCACAGCGCGACATGGTGCAAGAACGCGGCCCGGCTGGCGCGTTCGGAGTGTCGACCAGGGAGCGCGCCCCCCGGCGGCACAGCGGTCCGGTGGAGCTTGCGGGTTGCCTCTTGCCGTCCGCCGGATTACACTCCGTATTACGAGGAAGGAGCGTCCCCATGGCCACCCGAACGGTCCGTCTCGACCCCGGCGACGAACGCCGGCTCCAGGAGCTCGTCCGCAAGACCAGGCTTCCGGTCTCCGAGGTGCTCCGGCGGGGGCTCCGGGCGCTGGAGCGAGAGACCGCCGAGACCGCCCCCCGGAAGCCCTTCGACGTCTACCGCGAGCTCGACCTGGGCCCGGGGGGGTACGCCGCCGGCCCCGCCACCGAGAGCCGCCGCGCAGCCCGTGAGGCGATCCTGAGAAGGCATCGGCGGTGATCCTGGTCGACACCGGGCCCCTGGTCGCCCTGTTCGATCCGAAGGAAGAGGAGCACACCCGCTGCCGGGAGGTGCTCCGGGAGCTTACGGCCCCCCTGGCCACCACCCTGCCGGTCCTCACCGAGGCGTTCCACATCCTCTCGCCGGAGAGCATCGGTTCCGATCGGCTCCGGCAGTTCATCCTCGAGGACGGCCTCCAGGTGCTGCTCCTGGACCGGAGGGTCCTGGAACGCGCCTTCGAGCTCATGGAGACATACGGCGACCGGCCCATGGACCTCGCCGACGCGTCCCTGATCGCCGTGGCGGAGTCCATCCCCACGCGCCGGGTCTTCACCCTGGACCACGACGACTTCTCCACCTACCGCGTGCGCCGCGGCCACCGGCATCTCGCAGTGGAAATCCTGAGGTGATGCCCGGAGCGCTGTTCCACCGATCCCTCGGTAGTAGCCGCCCTTGGAAGCCGAGGAGCTCGTTGAGGGTGGCTTCCACGATCACGGCTCCGAAGTCTCATCGATCCCCAGCCGTAGCACGGTGGCCTCACCGTCTATCGAGCTCGGCCATCGCCTCGGCGATGACGGACTCGTCGACACCGTGCCGCGTAAGCGAGTCGATGAACTCGGAAAGCTCGATTCCGCCCTCCAGCCGTTCCAGGTCGCGTCGCAGCCCCTGCCCGACGTAGGCCCGCAGAAGCGGCTGGTATCCGGAAAACCCCAGGCGGGGGGCGATCCTCTTCAGGTCCTCGACTACGTCCTCCGGAATGCGGAGACTGATCGTGATCATCGGACGGTCCTTCCGAAGCCGCTTCTTGAGGTCACTCGCCTTCATAAACCCTCCGCTCCGCACGGGTGGCGCGTCGAAGGCTACTCCATGCTTCCGCCGGTTCGCCGTCGCCTTCTTGGGATCCCACTCGAAGTGGATGCCCTGCAGGAAGTAGCGAACCGTCATCGGGAGCCTACGGCCAACGCATATACGATGTCAATAC
>JBKHJP010000392.1:0-3901 GCA_046538065.1 Thermoanaerobaculia bacterium
CCCTGGAGCCGGTCCCCCAGGGGTTCGAACACCCGGTGGCTCCGGGCGTCGTAGGCGGCGAGCACCCTGGCGACCGTCGTCTTGTGGGGCGGGTGGGCCAGGAGGTACTCCCGGTCGCGGCCCGGCGTCGCCACCAGCTGGCCGGCCTCCAGCAGGGGCTCCAGCATCGGCTCGAGCTGGTCCTCCGGCACCCGCAGGGTGTCCGCCAGCTCCTCCTGGGGCGTGCGGGGCGATCCGCGGTCGAGGCGCTCCGCCAGGAGCAGGGCCGCAGCCAGGCCCACCCAGCGGCCCTGGAAGTGGGGCCCGCGGCCGAATTCCCGGACCAGCGCTCGGTGGTGCTGGGCGCAGTAGGCCAGCTCGCTGCCGTAGAGCACGATGGCCCAGCTCACCTGGATCGAGATGGCGAAGAACAGGGCGAAGGCGAACGGTCCGTAGACCTCCGTGGGGCGGGTGAGGAGGCCCACGTAGAGGCCGAACGAGCGGCGCAGGAGCTCCAGCAGGACGGCCGCGGTGATGCCGCCGGCCAGGGCGGACCGGAACGACACGCGGGTGTAGGGCACGAGGTGGTAGAGCATGGTGAGCCCCGCGAGAGTGCCCAGGAACGGCAGCAGGGCGACGAGGGCGGGGGTCTCCAGGAGCTCGGCCCCGAGGCGCCGGCGCAGGAGCAGGTAGGCGGAGTAGGTGGCCCCGATCAGCACCGGGCCCCAGAAGATGAGCAGGGTGAACGAGATGAACCGGACCCGGAACGGGCGCCGCCGGGCCACGTTCCAGATCCGGTTGACGGTCTCTTCCACCGTGCCGAATGCGAACAGGGCCGTGGCGAAGAAGGCCAGGATGGTCCAGCCCTCGACCTCCCGGGACTGGGCGAAGAAGCTCTGGATCTGCTCGACCACTGCCTCCTCGTGGTACGGCAGGACCTGGAGGAAGTATTCGAGGCTCTGCTCCGGGTAGGCGGAGAAGACCAGGGAGCCGACGAACGAGGTGGCCGCCAGGAGCGGGATCAGCGAGAGGATCGTGACGTAGGCCAGGGCCGCCGCGATGAGGGGGACGCCGTCGCGGTTGGTGCGCCGGAGCGTCAGCAGCAGGAAGCGCCCCAGCCGCAAGGCCGAGGCGAAGGCGGAGCGCACCGCGGGAGCGCGGCGGAGGGTCCGGAGACGTTCGATCCAGGCGTGGGCGGGCATCGGTCCGTCGGCGGCGGACGGCGGAGGGGACTCTACCACCGGATCGGCTCCTCGCTCCGGGCCGGCTTGCAAATCTGAGCGATCCGCGATAAGGTTTCAGCTCGGGCAGGAGTGACCGCCCTCTCTCCCCGAAGCCTTCGTCGCCGTCCGGTACGGACGGCACTCTGAGATACTCCGGCCCACCTGGGGCCGGGACACTGAGGAGGTCACCATGGTGGAAAAGAACGACGCGGCAACCAACGATCGGGTGGCCGAGGTCCGCGAAAAGGTCAACCGCCTCGCCGACGACGTCCAGGAGCGGTTCCAGGACGTCACGGAGGAGGTCCGCAAGGGCGCCGAGCGCGCCACCACCGAGATCCGCCGGGGGTACGAGCGGGCGAGCCAGGCGGCCCGGGACGGCTACGATGACGCCAGCCGCAACGTGCGCGAAGGCTACACGCGGGTGCGCAAGGACGCCCGCAGGATGAGCCGGGACGTGGACGAGTACGTCCGGGACAACCCCGCCAAGTCGGTCCTGATCGCAGCCGGGGTGGGCTTCCTCCTCGGACTGTTCGTCAGGGCGGGCGACAAGGAGTGACTCGGCGATGAGCGCCTCGGTCGCCCCGTCGGAGGAGACCGCCCACGACGTGGTCGACGAGCTGCTGCCCGGCGACTTCGAGTGGGAGCGCCTGGTCCGGACCTATCCGGTCCCGGCGCTCCTCCTCGCCGCCGGCGGCGGTTTCTTCCTCGGCCGGTACCACGGCCCGGCGATCCTCGCCGCCCTGGGCGCGTTCGCCGCCGGGGAGGTGGTGGACGAGGTCCACCGGGTCCTCGGCGACGACGTCCTGGCCGGCGCCCGCTGAGCCCGCCTTCCCGCCGGTCTCCCCGCGGACCGACGTCCCCCGGGTCCGGCGCCCGCCGGGTCCCTCCCCGGTACAATCCGGCGCGGCGTGCGTACCGTCTTCCACGTCTCCGACGTCCACTTCGGCCCGCCCCACCTGCCGCGGGTTTCGGAGGGCGTCCTCCACCTGGTGGAGGAGCGGCGTCCCGACGTCGTGGTCGTCTCCGGCGACCTGACGCAGCGGGCCAGGCCGGAGCAGTTCCGCCAGGCGCGGCGCTGGGTGGACCGGATCCCCGTGCCGGTGGTGGCCGTGCCGGGCAACCACGACGTCCCCCTCTACCGCGTCTGGGAGCGGGCCTTCGACCCCTTCGGCGCCTACCGCAAGCACTTCAGCGAGGAGCTCGAGCCCATCTACCGGGACGACGAGCTCCTGATCGTCGGGATCAACACCGCCTTCAACTGGACCTGGAAGGACGGGCGGATCACCCTGCGCCGCCTCCTGGAGGTGGCGGAGCTCTTCGAGGGCGTGCCGGAGACGGTCTTCAAGGTGGTGGTGGCCCATCACCACCTGATCCCGCCGCCCAACTTCGGCACGCAACGGGTGCTGGCCAACGCTTACGAGGCCATCGACCTGTTCTCCTCCTGCGGCGTGGACCTGGTCCTCTCGGGGCACCTCCACCAGGCCTACATCGGCAACTCGGAGGAGTTCTATCCCAAGGGCCGCCCGCCCATGGTGATCCTCCACTCCGGCACGACCACGTCGAACCGCGGCCGGATGGGGGAGCGGGAGAAGAACACCTGCAACTGGATCACGGTGGAGTCGGACAGCCTGGCGGTCTCCCACCTGCGGTGGCACCACGCCCTGGACCGCTTCGCCGAGCAGAGCCGGCACCTGTACCCGCGCCAGGAGAAGGTGCCGTATACGTTGGAGAGGGTCGAGGCAGCGGCCACGATGAACCGCGGGTGATTCCGGCAGGTGGGGCGGAGGTTGCCGGGCTCCGGCCCGACGGTGGTGGGCCGGAGCGTCCGGATCCGGGCCGGGCTGCGGACCGGCGCGGGCTTGTGGGTGGATTCGGGGTGGGCCCGCGCCTCGGCTTCACCCGCCTGCGAACGGAGGGGTCGGCCGGTCGTTCGTGGCGCGCGGCGGGTTCAGACGTCCTCCGCCCGGCCCGGATCCGGACGCACCGGCCCTGGACCGGGTTTGCCCACCCGTGGCCAAGTTTCCGTGAAGTCGAGCGCTGCCGCTCGTCGCCCCGGGCGAAGCGGGGTCGAGGGGGGCGGCCGACGGGGTATCATCCGTGCAGGAGGCCGCGCACATGACCGACTACGCCAGCGAAGAGTGGCTCTCGATCCGGCTCCTCGAAGACGAGCAGGAGGCGGAGCTCGTGGAGGGCTACCTGGAGAGCGAGGGCATCCCCTGCCGCCTCGAGTCCCGCTACTCCCACGAGTTCCCCACCCACATGGGGCGGCTGGGGGAGGTGGAAATCCTCGTGCCGGCGGGGCGGGCGGAGGAGGCCCGCCGCGTGCTGGCGGCCCGGGAGGCGGCCTTCGAGCGGGGGAGCGACGCCGGCGGCCGGGCCTCCGGGTCCTGACGTGGCGTCGGAGCTGGACTCCGGCGCGGCGCCGGATCGAGGTACGGCCGAGGCCCGCCGGGGGAGCGCCGTGAGGCCCCGGCGGCCCGCTCACACCGCCGGCGTGCTCCTGGATCCGGAGCGCGCCGGGGAGGAGCTGCGAATCGAGCGGCTGGACAACGGGCTCACCGTGGCGCTGGCCCCGAGCGCCCGGGCGCCGGTGGTGGCCACGGCCCTCTGGTACCGGGCCGGCACCCGGGACGAGCCGGACGGCCACGGCGGCACCGCCCACTTCCTGGAGCACATGATGTTCAAGGGCTCGCCCCGGT
>JBKHJP010000059.1:0-16121 GCA_046538065.1 Thermoanaerobaculia bacterium
GGGCGTGGGCACCGCCGCGCGGAGCGCGGTGGTCCGGGCGCCGCTGGCAAGGCGCTGTCCGCGGGAAGAATCCCACCGTCCCCCTCCGTTGATCGGATAGCCGGTCCCCCGACCGACGGCCGCGGTCTGGCCCGAGGCCGCGAGAACGGCCCCACGGCGGGCCGTCCGGGACGTGCCCTGTTTTGACAACCGGTCTGCGAGGTCCTACGCTCCCGCGGTCACGAGCCGCGCGGCTTCGAGCCGCAGACCCGACCAAAGGAGGCCCCTTGAACAAGGAAGAACCGCTGGAGTTCGAAGGCGAGGTCGAAGACGTCCTCGGCAACGGAAACTTCCGCGTGATCCTGGAGAACGGCCACGAGGTCCTGGCCCGGATCGCCGGGAAAATGCGCCGCTACCGCATCCGCGTCCTGCCGGGCGACCGCGTGAAGCTCGAAGTCTCCCCCTACGACCTGAAGCGCGGCCGCATCGTCTACCGCTACCGCAACTGACGACCGGCCCTCCCCGCCCGATCCCCCAGGAGGCTCCGGGAGCGATTCCGGCCGCGAGCCCTCCTCGCCTCCGCCGGAGGCGCGCCCCCGCCCTCTCCCGCGCACCAGATCCCGCAGCGGCTATCATCGCGTTCATGCCCGAGCTGCCGCCGCGCGTCCCGACCCTGGAGGAGATCCGCGCCGCCGCCCGGCGCATCCAGGGGACCGCCTTCCGCACGCCCCTGGTGCGCCTGGAGGGGACCTCCCGGCCGGAGGTCTGGCTGAAGATGGAGAACCTCCAGCCCATCAACGCCTTCAAGATCCGCGGCGCCGCCGGGGCGATCACGGCCCTGCCGCCGGAGGAGCGGGAGAAGGGCGTCTGGACCGTCAGCGCCGGCAACGCCGGCCAGGGCGTGGCCTACGCCGCCCGCGAGGCGGGAGCCCCGGCCACCGTGCTGGTGATCGACACCGCCCCCGAGACGAAGCTCCGGCGCATGCGGGACCTGGGCGCCCGGCTGGTGCCGGCCTCCTTCGACACCTGCTGGCAGGCGATGGAGGCCCGCGCCTACCCGGGGATCGAGGGCACCTTCGTCCACCCCTTCGACCACCACGAGTTCATCGCCGGCAACGCCAGCATCGGCCTGGAGGTGCTGGAGGACCTGCCGGAGGTCCGGACCCTCGCCGCCGCGGTGGGCGGTGGTGGGCTCACCACGGGGGTCGGAGCCGCCGCCAGGGCCCTGGCCCCGGAGGTCCGCGTGGTCGGCGTCGAGCCGGAGACCGCCGCCCCGGCGGCCCTGTCGTTCCGCGAGGGAGCGCCCCTCCCGTTCCCGGAGTGGCAGGCGTCCTTCGTCGACGGCGCCGGGGGCAAGAGCCTGTTCCCCCGGATGTGGGAGCGTATGCGCCACGTGGTGGACGAGGTCGTGGTGGTGACCCTGGACGAGGTCCGCGACGCGATGCGCGTCCTCGCCGACCGGGCCCGGGTGATCGCCGAGGGCGCCGGGGCCCTGTCCGTGGCGGCGGCGCTGTCCGGCAAGCTGGGCACCGAGGGCCCGGTGGTGGCAGTCATCTCCGGCGGCAACATCGACCTGGCGAAGTTCTGCGAGCTCATCGGCGCCGCGCCGGGGGCCGCCGCGGGCTCCGAACCTGGCGCTGAGGCTTCCGGGAGCTGACCAGGATCCGCGGCTGATAGAGCGCCACGGAGAATCGTCGCGTGGCGTACGGATTCCCCGTATCAGCGTGCAGGGGAGGAGCTCGTCTTCTCCCGTACCCCCGGCGGCGAGCCGTACCACATTGTCGCCCCGAAGTCGTTTTTTGTTTTGTCGCCCCGAGCGAAGTCGAGGGGCCTGGGTGGGGGACGTTGCTCCCGGCCCTTCCCCCGCCCAGGTTCCTCGACTCCGCTTCGCTCCGCTCGGAACGACAAAGAGAGGAACCGGAGCGAACCCGGAGCACGACCGGAGCGAACCCGGAGACGACCGGAGCGAACCCGGAGCACGACCGGAGCGAACCCGGAGGCACGATCGGGAGCCGGGCACGGGGCCGGGGCACAGAAGCCGGGCACAGGGCCGGCTGTCACATCGGGCTCACCGTCTGGGCCATCAACCGCAGCCAGGCGCGGATCTGGGCGAACACCAGGAACTCCGCGTAGACCCGCCGCTGGGCCGCCGCCGCCAGGCGCTCGCGCTCGTTTGCGTCGGCCAGCAGGCCGTCCAGGGCGTCGGCCAAGCCCTCCGGGTCCTCCGGGTCGCGGACCAGGTGCCCGTCGATGCCGTGGTGGATCTGCTGGCGGATGCCGCAGGCGTGGGAGCCCAGCACCGCCGTGCGCTTCCACATGGCCTCCGCCACGGTCAGCCCGAAGCCCTCCTCCAGCGAGTTCTGGACCACCACCGACGAGCAGCGCTGGAGGGCGTTGACCATGAGGGCGTTCTCCCGCCGTGAGCTCATGGGCAGGCTGATCAGGGCGACCGCGCGCTGGAGCTCCGGCGGCAGGGCGAAGTAGGCCTGCCGCAGGCTCTCCAGGACCTCCCGGCCCTCCGGGTCGTCGGCGACGGCCTCGGGCTCGGGGCCCGCCAGGATCAGCCGCAGGAGCTCCCGGCGCCGCCGGTGCCGCGGGTCCTCTCCACGGTCCGGCCGGCGCTTGAGGTGCACGAAGGCCTGGAGCAGGGGCGCGAACCCCTTCAGGCGGTCCCACCGGGAGACCTGGGTGACCACCGGACGGAAGAGGACCCCCAGCTCGTCCTCCTCGGTCGCCGGCAGCCAGCGGCCGTCCGGCGCAAGGCGGCGGGCCGGGCGCTCGAAGGCCGGCGTCAGGACGGGGGCGTGCTGGCGTGCCAGGGCCGCGTTGCACAGGATCCCCTGGAGCTTCGTGGGCGGGAGCTCCCGGTTCTTGTGGGCCAGGGGATCGATGGCCGGCCGGATCAGCGTGGCCCGCCCGGCGAAGACGTCCGGAATGTACTCCGGGGCCGAGAAGACGGCGTGATCGTACGCGGCGGCGTAGGGCGCCAGGAAGTCCCAGGCGGCCCGGGTCTCCTCGGTGCACCGGTCGAGGCCGATGTGGCAGCGCCAGAGGGTGCGCACCGGAAGCCGCTCCCGGAGCAGGGCGCCGGCCCCCATGGGCTGGGGGTCGTGGACCACCACCAGGTCCTCCGGGCCGATCCGCTCCGCCAGCTCCCCCGCCAGAGCCGCCGAGACGGCGCGGTAGAGGGCGGCGTCGTCCTCCCCCAGGCGGGGGTCGCCGGTGCCGTGGATCAGGTTGTGGAGCCGCTTGGTGAGGGCGAAGAACTCGTGGCGGCCGGTGGCGGCCACCAGCCATTCCGCCTCGACCCCGACCTGCCGCAGCCCGGAGACGAGCCCCGGAAGCATCTCGGCCACGCCCCCGCCCCGGGCCGTGGAGTTGACCATCCAGACCTTGCGCCCGCCGACGCGGGGGACGAGCATGGCGGCCTCGTCCCTGAGGTCCCTGACCGCCGGGGCGAGGTGGGCGTAGGCTTCATAGTCTTCCAGGAGGGGCGGGCCGGCCACCGGAACGGACTCGATCATGCCCCATTCTCCCCCAGCCTGGCGGGGAGGTGGGCTCCGGCCCTACACCGGGGGGTTCGCCACGTCCTCGTCCCCCTCCAGGCCCAGGCGACGCAGCAGGTTCTGGAGGATCCGGGCGGTCAAGCCCCAGATCTGGCGCCGCCCCACGTGGTAGATCCGGAGCGTCCGCTGGACGCCGTCGATGAGGACGGGCCGGTCCTCCACCAGCGTGGGGTTGGCCAGGGCCGACAGGGGGAGCGTGAAGACGTCGGCGATCTCCCCCTCGTCCGGCTTCGGCTCGAAGACGTGGGGAATGGCCCCGACGCACGGCACGATGCGGAACCCGGACGGGGTCTCCGCCTGGTCCAGCTCCCCCAGCCTCAGGACGGTCTGGCGGGGCAGGGCCACCTCCTCCTCCGCCTCCCGGAGCGCCGCGTCCCACATGTCCTCGCCCAGCTCACGGCCACCGCCGGGGAAGGCGATCTGGCCCTTGTGGTGCGGCAGGTCCACCGAGCGCTCGGTGAGGATGGTCCAGATCTCCCGGGCGTCGACGTAGAGGGGGACCAGCACCGCGGCGTCCCGGTCGTCGCCCGGCGGCAGGCGGCGCGGGGGCGGCGACTCCAGGCGCCGCCGGACCTCGGTGATCCAGCTCTCCCGTTCGAGGGGTGTCTCGCGAGGAACGCTCATACCGTCCCCCAGTGTACCGGTCTCCGGAGTCCGTTCCGCCGCCGTTCACTCCGTCCCGGACCCGTACTCAGGAACCACGCGGAACGCCAGGGTGCCGACGCCGTCCTCCCGGGGGACGCCGATCCCCAGGCGGTAGAGGAAGAACGGCCGGGAGCTCCAGGCCAGGGGGTGGCTTCGGTCGGGTTGGCCGGGATCCAGCTCCAGGATCACCCGGCCGTCGGGGGTCAACACCGTGCGGAGCGCCTCGGCGCCGCCCACCTCGGCCCGGGTCGGCGCCGGCGTCTCCGAGCTCCCCAGCTCCAGCCGGAACGCCGGGACCGGCACCGGGCTGCCGATCCAGAGCTCGAGACGGCGGCCGGGCTCGATGAGCAGCTCCCCAGGGGCCGACTCCGGGGCCCCCCGGCCCAGGCGCACCCACAGGGTCCCGTGCTGGACGTCCCGCACCCCCGGCAGCTCGGCCTGAGTCGTCTCCACGGGCAGGAGGTGCCGGGCGACGAAGGACGGAGCGATACCGGTCGCGGCCCCGGCCCCAGGAGCGAGCCAGAGCGGGTACAGGTAGAGCGCGCCCAGGACGGCCACCACCGCCACCCAGAGAGGCCGGAGCGGCCGCCCGGCGAGGAACCACAGGGCCGGGTACAGGGGCAGGAAGAAGGCGTTGCCCAGCGAGGCCCCACCGCCCCCGACGCCGGCGGCGAAGTCGAAGGGCTGGACGAGCAGCGCCCCCGCGAGGGCGAGCCCCACGGCCACGGGGACGGCCCAGCGGCCCCCCTCCCCCAAGAGCGCGGCGAAGCCCAGGAGGAGCGGCGCGAAATAGGGCAGCACGCCCACGTGCCGGCCGGCGGCCAGGAAGAGCACGTTCCAGGCGGCGAGCCGGCCGGGAGCCTTGCCCCCCGGGAGCTCCTCCGGCACGCCCCCGGGGAGCCAGGCGGCACCCGCCGCCTCCTCCCGGGGCCAGAGGGCCACCGGAACGTCCACGGCGGGAAAGCCGGTCTCCGGCGTGAACACCCGGCCCCCGCGGTCCCACGGCAGCCAGCTTCCGCCGGCGGCGGCGTAGACGGCGGCCCAGGCGGCCAGGACGAGGGCCGTGGTGGCGACGAGCACCGCCCCGCCGGCCCTCCGGCGCCCCCGGGGCACCGCCAGTGCGAGGGGCAGGAGCACCACCAGGTAGAAGGGGTGGAAGGCCGCGACGGTCGCCACCAGCGCCCCCACCGCGACCCAGCGCCACGGCCCCCGCCCCGCCTCCTCCCCCGGCAGGGTGCCGGCGTAGAGCTCGGTGAAGCGGCGCACCGGCTGGCCTTCGCCCCGGTACGCAACGGCGAACGCCAGGGCCACCAGCGAGGCTGCGAAGAGCTCCGGGGTGGCCCGGTAGGTATAGACCCAGGTGACGGAGGCGAACACGAACGCGGCCACCCAGAGCGGCGCGCCCGGACCCAGGCGCCGTTCCAGGGTGGCGGCGGCGAGCAGCGCCGCCAGGGCCAGGACCAGGGCATTGGCCACGGCCGGGCCCCGCACCGGCGCCAGCCGGACCACGGGCGCCGCCAGCACCGCGTAGGGCACCGGCACGCCGAAGGTGATCCGCTCCCCCCGGTCCGGGCTGCGGAGGACGACCGCCTCCGGAGGCGCGCCCCGGGCGGCCACGAACCGGTCGTGGTCCGCCCGGCTCCAGGCCAGGTCCAGGTCGAACGCCACGCTCGCCGCCTGGAGGGCGTAGGTGGGTCCGTCGCCGGGCAGGGCGGGTCCGCCGCCGGCGGGTCCCCCGGCGGCCATGGCCGCGGCCAGGTTGGCCACCAGGAGGACCACCAGGAGCGCCCAGGCTCCCCGCCGGAGCCCCTGCCCCGACACGCCGTCCCCCGGAAGGCGCACCCCGCGTCGCGTGGGGGTCAGGGCCAACCGATCCTCCACTCGGCCCGGGGGCCGCCCCAGCCCTCCGGCTCGAACGCACCGGTCTCCGATCCCCCGAGGAGGCGCGTGGCGACCGTCAGAGTGGCCGGGCCCGGCGGTCGGCGGAGCGCGATCTCGAAGCGGTGGGTCTCCCCGGCGTCCAGGTCCCGGGGCAGGGGGAGCCAGGGCCGATCCGCCAGGACGTCCTCCCCGTCCGGCGTGACTAGCGAGACCTGGAGGGCGATCCCCCCGGGCCCCCGGTGGGCGGCGAGCCAGCGGGCCGGGCCGTGGTTCGCCAGGCGGAGGGCGAGGCGGCGGCGCCCTCCCGCCGGCCAGGGCTCCAGGGTGTCCTCGAGCGCCACGCGCCCCGGGAGGGCCTCGCGGGTGATGCTCGTGGGAGGGGGTGGAGCGGCGGGGCGGTCCCCCGGGGGCGGCGCGTGGGCGAAGGCCTGGCACGCCTCCCAGACGGCCCGGGCGGCGTCCTCGGGGGCGTGGTTCCGCCGGACGTGCTCCCGGGCGGCTTCCCCCATGGCGGCCAGTCGCTCGGGGGCGGCCAGCAGCCCGGCGAGCTCTCGGGCGAGTGCCGCCGCCTCGTCCCCGGCGCCGGCCGGTCCGCCCGCCGGGGGCGAGGCGCTTCCCAGGGGGACCTGGACGACCGCGTCGCCGGGGAGCTCGGCGAACTGGGCGTGGTCCGAGACCACCGCCGCCCGCCCCAGGGCGAGGATGCGGAGGAGGGAGGCCGACGTCTCCCCCGCCGTCGGGTAGCGCAGGTTCAGGGCCAGATCGCACGCCGCGATCGCCGCCCCGAACTCTTCGAAGGGCACGAAGCCGGTCTCGTGGACCCGGTCGGCCACGCCGAGCTCCCGGGCCAGCGCCAGGAGATCGGCCCCCCGGCCGGGGGTTCCCCCAGGGCTCTCCCCCACCACCAGCAGGTGTGCCCGGGAGAGCTCCGGCGTGGTCAACGCCCGGACCGCCACGGCGGTCCGCTTGATGGGCGTCTGAAACCCGAAGGAGCCCAGCACCGGCGCGTCCTCCGGCACGCCGAAGCGCCGCCGGAGCCGGCGGCCCGCGGCGGGATCCAGCGGCGGCGGCAAGGGAATGCCCATGGGCACCACCTGCACGGGGACCTCCGGGTCCTCCTCGCGGATCCGCCGGGCCGCCCAGCGGTTGTGGACCAGCACGCCGCGCTGGCGCCGGAGCAGCGTCCGGTGGGCCGGCAGCTCGAACAGCATCGCCTCCACCGCGGCGCCCCACGCCCGGGGCCGGGCCGCCTCCCGGCCGACCCAGCCGTGGTCCGCCGTCAGGCGACGGCGGTACGCGTCGAAGTCCCGGACCCCGAGGGTCTCCTCCGAGACCAGGTGGTGGAGCACCAGGTCGTGGAGCACCAGGACCCCCGGGCGCTCCAGGGCCATCGCCTGGACCGCCCGGTGGTACCGGTTGTTGCCCATCTGGTAGAGGGGCAGGCGCCCGGCCTCCCCGGCCCACCCGCCGGCGGGCCGGGCCTCCTCGGCGGGGACCACCGCGAAGCGCTCCTCCAGCTCCGGGTCCACCGGCTGATCCGGCAGGCCCAGGACCCGCACGCCCCCCCCGGCAATCAGGTGGGGAAGCAGGTCCGCCGAGTAGTCGGCGATCCCGGAGCGGACCGGTGGCAAGGGGGAGACGTAATCGAGGGGTGGGCGTTCGCTCGCGAGCTCTGGGCGCCTGGACGGGGCCACGGGGCTTCCGGGTCGGCTTGGAGTCGGTTCGGGGTCAGGCCTGGGCCGACCGGCCGGCGCTTTCGGCGGCGGCGCTCTCGGCGCGGGCGACGTCGCCCATGCGGCTCCGGAGCCAGGCCTCGATGAACGGATCCAGGTCGCCGTCCAGCACGCGGTCGGTGTCGCCCACCTCCAGAGCGGTCCGGTGGTCCTTGACCATGCGGTAGGGGTGGAGGACGTAGCTCCGGATCTGGCTCCCCCAGGCGATCTCGAGCTTCTCGCCCTCGCGCACGGCCCGCTCCTCCTCGCGCTTGCGCATCTCCATGTCGTAGAGGCGCGAGCGGAGGAGCTTCATGGCCGTGGCCCGGTTCTTGAGCTGGCTGCGCTCCGCCTGGCACGCCACCACGATCCCGGAGGGCTGGTGGGTGATCCGCACCGCCGACTCGGTCTTGTTGACGTGCTGGCCGCCGGCCCCGGACGAGCGGTACGTGTCGATCCGCAGGTCCTTCTCGTCCACGTCGATCTCCACGTCGTCGTCCACCTCCGGGTAGACGTCCACCGACGCGAAGGAGGTGTGGCGCCGGCTCGCGGCGTCGTAGGGGCTGATCCGCACCAGGCGGTGGACCCCCGCCTCGGCCTTCAGGTACCCGTAGGCGTACGGGCCGCGCACGGCGAAGCTGGCGCTCTTGATCCCCGCCTCCTCCCCCTCCTGGCGGTCCAGGAGCTCCACGTCCCAGCTCGAGCTCTCGGCGTAACGCAGGTACATGCGCAGGAGCATCTCCGCCCAGTCCTGGGATTCGGTGCCGCCGGCACCGGCGTGGATCGAGACCAGCGCGGGCTTCTCGTCGTCGCCGCCGGCGAGCATCAGGCGGAGCTCCAGCTTGTCGAGCTCCTTCTCGAGCCCGTCCAGGAACTCCACCACCTCGCCGTCGGCCTCGCCCTCGGAGACCAGCTCGCGCCAGGCTTCCAGGTCGCCCCCCTGCTCCCGGAGGCGGTTGAGCATCTCAACGCGCCGCTCCACGGCGCTCCGGCGCTGCAGGATGGGGGCGCTCCGGGCGGGGTCGTCCCAGAAGTCCGGCGAGCTCATCTCCCGGTCGAGCTCGGTGAGCTCCTCTTCCAGACCCGACTGCTCAAAGATACCCCCGGAGGTGGGTGAGCTGCTCGTCGAGGCGGTCGATGCGCTGGTGGATCTCGGGACCGATCATGGAGTGACTCCTCAAGGTGAAGCGGTTCTATCGTAGCACCCGGGTCCGGCGGCGGCCCGGCCGGGACCCCGTCCAGAGCAGGGCGAACGCCGCCAGGGCGGCGGACAGGCCCGGCACGACCCAGGGCGCCCGGGCGAAGGGCGAGAGGTCGGTGCGTCCGGCGACGCGACCCCGGAGGATCCCCGTCTCACCCACCCCCAGCCGGGCCCGCACCGAGCCGTCCGGCGCGATCAGCCCGGAGACGCCGGTGATGGCGGCCCGCACCAGCGGGCGCCGCGTCTCGGCGGCCCGCCACCGGGCAGCCCGGAAGTGTTGCCACGGGGCCGCCGTATCGCCGTACCAGGCGTCGTTGGTGATGGTCACCAGCGCCGTCGCGCCGGCCCGGGCGAGCTCGGCGACCTCCGCCGGGAACGTGACCTCGAAGCAGATCGCGGTGCCGAGCCGGTTGGGCCCCCACTGCAGGAGGCGGACCTCCTCGGCGGCGGTGTAGTCGCCGGCGCTCCGTGCCAGGCTCTCGATGAAGGAGAAGGCGCCCGCCAGGGGGACGTATTCCCCGAACGGGACCAGGTGGCGCTTGTCGTAGCGGGCCGTGCCTCCACCCCGGCCGACCAGGTAGGCGGAGTTGAAGTAGGTGCCGTCCCCCCCGGCGCCGGAACCGCCGACCCGGTGGGTCGAGTTGAGGAGGATCGGGCACCCCCGCTCCTCCACCAGCCGGGCCACGTCCCGGGCCACGTGGGGGTCCCGCTCCAGCTCGAAGGGCCAGACGGCGCTCTCCGGCCAGACGACCAGGGCGTCGGGCTGGTCGCACGCCTCCCGGGAGAGGCGCAGCAGGCGCTCGTAGCCCGCCCGGGTGACCTCCGGGTCGAAGTCCACCTGGTTGTCGATCGCCGGCTGGACGATCCGGACCGGCGCGCCGGCGCCGTGGGCCTCGAGGGCCGACAGGGGCACCGCCCAGCGACCGGCCACCGGCAGGACGAACAGGGCCGCCACGAGAGTCCCCGCCGCCCACCGGACCCGGCGGCGGCGCCCCGGCTCCCGGGACGCTTCCCCGGAGCCCGGGCGCCGCACCAGCAGGGCCACGGCCGCGTTGCACGCCAGCGCCAGGAACGAGACGCCCCAGACGCCGGCCCAGGCGGCGAGGGGCAGGGCCCCGGCCACCCCGGTCCAGGCGTAGCCCGCCAGGTTCCAGGGAAAGCCGGAGAAGAGCCATCCCCGGAGCCACTCCAGGCTGACCCAGAGGGCCGGCAGGGCCAGGACGGCCCGCCAGCCTCCGGCCCTCCAGAGGGGCAGGCCCAGGGCGCCGAAGACCCCGGTGAAGAGCCCCAGGTAGCCGGCCAGCGCCGCCAGGAGCAGCACCGAGAGCCACGGGGCCAGGCCGCCGTACGTTTCCAGGGTCGGCGCGATCCAGGGGATGGAGGCGAGCCAGAAGGCGACCCCGTGGACCCAGGTCAGGCCGAAGGCTGTCCAGCGGTCCCGGGCCGCGCCCAGGAGGAGGAAGAGGGGGGCCAGGGCGGCCCACGGGGCCAGGAGGAGGGGCTCCTCCCCGAAGCAGGCGGCCCACAGGACCCCCGCGGCGGGAGCCAGGACCCAGGGGGCCGCCCCGGCGAGCACCCGGCGCCGGCCCGCGCCTCGTCCCGGCGAGGGGACGGCCTGCGACTCAGCCACGGAACGCCGGGCCGGGAAGCGTCACTGGGTGATCCAGGTCTCGAGGCCCAGGCGCTCGCGGAGCCGGTTGGCCACCGCCCGGGCCTCGTCCATGTGCTCGAAAGGGCCCACCCGCACGCGGTAGAGGGTGCGCTCGCCGTTCGCCACCGGCGAGAGGAAGGCCCGGAACTCGTTCTCCTGGAGCCGTTCGAGGACGTCCCGGGCCTTGTCCTCCTCGGACGAGGAGAAGACCTGGACGACGATGTCGCCGGTGGCCAGGGAAGGGCTCGGACTGTCCTCCTCGTTGGAGGGGGTCGGCTCGGCGGACGGGGCGGGCGCCGGAACCTCCGCCGGCCCGGGATCGTCGGCGGCCGGTCCGCCGTCGCGGCCCTGGGCTTCGCCGTCCCGCTCGGGGGCCTCGGAAGGCCCGGTCTGCGCCCCGTCACCCGCGGGAGTCCCGGCGCCCGCCGTCTCCGATCCGGCATCCTGCTCCGAACCGCCGCCGGACGCGGTCCCGCGGTCCCCCTCGAAGAACGACAGCTCCTCGAGATCCTCGTCGGGCGCCGGCGGCTCCGCCTCGGCCCCGCCGTCCTCGGGCGCGTCCGCTACGACCTCGGTCGCGTCGCCCTCCCCCCCACCCTCGCCACCCCGCCCCACCCAGACGCCGGAGAAGAAGGCCGCCACCAGGCAGACCAGCAGGATCACGAACGCCGCCAGGACCTGGCGGCCGGTCAGGGCGATCTCGTAGTAGCTGGGCTCGTAGTGCTCGCTCACGGGGCGGAGGAACCTCCCTCACCTCCCGGCTTGCCCCGAGCCTCCTGGAAGGCCTTGAACATCTCGATGGGCACCGGGAAGAAGATGGTGGAGTTCTGCTCCGAGGAGATGTCCGTCACCGTCTGGAGGTAGCGGAGCTGGAGCGTCACCGGGTTCTGGGAGATCGCCTCCGCCGCCGCCGCGAGCTGCTTCGAGGCCTGGAACTCGCCCTCGGCGTGGATGATCTTGGCCCGCTTCTCCCGCTCCGCCTCCGCCTGGCGGGCCATGGCCCGCTGCATCTCGTTCGGCAGGTCGACGTGCTTGACCTCCACCATGGAGACCTTGACGCCCCACGGGTCGGTCTGGGCGTCGATGATCTCCTGGAGCTGCTCGTTGAGCTTGTCCCGCTCCGAGAGGAGCTCGTCGAGCTCCGCCTGGCCCAGGACCGAGCGGAGCGTGGTCTGGGCGAGCTGGCTCGTGGCGTAGAGGTAGTTCTCCACCTCCACCACCGCCCTGGCCGGGTCCACGACCCGGAAGTAGACGACGGCGTTGACCTTCACCGACACGTTGTCCCGGGTGATGATGTCCTGGGACGGTACGTCGTGGACCACCGTCCGGAGCGGGATCTTCACCACCTGGTCGATGGGCCAGAAGACGAAGATCAGCCCGGGACCCTTGGATCGGGCCAGGAGCCGGCCGAGGCGGAAGATCACCGCCCGCTCGTACTCGTTCAGGATGCGGATCCATCGGCTCAGCAAGAAGAGCGCCACCACCACGACGACGACGGCGCTGAACAGGCTTCCTCCGAACATGTCTCTACCCCCCCTCGGGTGGTCTCGATTCCGATCGGGTCCGGGCCGGACGGACCCTCAGGACCAGCCCTTCCAGGCCGGTCACCTCGACGCGCTCTCCGGCCGGGACGCGCTCGTCCGCCTCGGCGTCCCACAGCTCGCCGCTCACGAACACTTTACCGCGGGGCGCCAGCTCCGTGCGGGCGCGGCCGAAACGGCCCACCCGCCCATCCGCCGCCCGCTCCTCGTCCCCGTAGAGCGTCTCCGGCCCCCGGACCAGGGTCACGAGCCAGATGGCGATCTCGGCGGCGAACCCCGTCAGGCGGGAGGCCAGGAACAGCGCGAGGACCACGCCCGCCAGGACCAGGGCGGGGCCACCGACGCGCTCCAGGACGTCGGCGGGATCGGGGAACGTCCCGAAGTCCACAAGATCAGGCCTCCCCGGCGGGAGCCGGCCCGCCGGCGGAGGCCGGGACCCGGGCCTCGAACGGCCGCACCCGGAGGAGCATCCCGTCGACGGCCACCACCTCCACGGCGGCGCCCTTGGAGATCGGAGCATCCGCCACGGCGTCCCACAGCTCGCCGTGGACGAACACCTTCCCCTCCGGGTCGAGGGCGTTCCAGGCCCGGCCCCGCTCGCCCACCATCCCTTCGGTCCCGGTGCGCACCCGGTTGCGGTACGTCCGGACCACCTGGAACATGAGGAAGACGACGACCACCACCGCCGACACGGCCGCCGCGGCGATGACCTCCAAGCTCACCCGGAGCGCCGGATCCGGCGTGTCGAAGAGCATGAGCGACCCCAGGACCAGCGACACCACCCCGGCCAGGGTCAGCAGCCCGAAGCTGGTGACGTGGATCTCCACGATGAAGAACAGCGCCGCCAGGCCGAGCAGCGCCAGGCCGGCGGCGTTGATCGGCAGGATCGACAGCGCGTAGAAGCCCAGGATCAAGAAGATGGCGCCGATCACCCCGGGGAAGATCGCTCCGGGGTTGTAGATCTCCATGAGAATGCCCAGGGAGCCGAAGGACAGGAGCAGGTAGGCGATGTTCGGCTCCGCCAGGAGACCCCGGAAGCGCTGGAAGCCGGTGGGCTCCTGCCGGTCGATCACGGCGCCGGCGGTCCGCAGCGCCACCCGGTCCTCGCCGGAATCGCGGATGGTCATGCCGTCGATCTCCACCAGGAGGGTCTCCACGGACGGGGTGACGAGGTCGATCAGGCCCTCCTCCAGCGCCTCCCCCGCGTCGTAGGAGCGGGCCTCGGTGACCGCCTCCTCGGCCAGGGCGACGTTGCGGTCGTTGCGCTTGGCCAGCGAGCGGATCTGGGCCCGGGCGTCCTGCTCGACCTTCTCGCCCATGGTGCCCTCGATGTCCTCTCCCTGGGCTCCCACGGCGGCGGCAGCGCCGGCGTTGGTGCCCGGGGCCATGGCGGCGACGTCGCCGGCCATGAGGAGGAAGAACCCGGCGGATGCGGCCTGGGCCCCCCCCGGCGCCACGTAGACCACCACCGGCACCCGGGAGCCGAGGATCGACTGGACCATGGTCCGCATGGAGGTCATCAGGCCGCCCGGCGTGTCGAGCTCGATCACCACGGCGTCGGCGCCGGTGGCGACGGCGCGTTCGATGCCGTCGTCCAGGATTTCGGCGGACACCGGGTGGATGGCGGAGCGGATCGGGACGACGAGGACGCGGGGCGCGGCGGCGGCCCCGGCGGCTTCCGCGGCGGCCCCAGGGGCGCCCTCGCTCCGGTCCGCTTCCTGGGCTCCACCCTGGGCCAGCAGCGGCAGGGCCAGCACCAGGCACAGGACACCCAGGAGCCCGAACGGGGAGGGTCGGCGGAAAGTGCTCCTCATGGACGCAACTATACAGCCGGCAAGGGAGTTCCGACGCTCGGGGCCCGGGCCACGCGGTCCGCCGGTGCCGGCCGGTGCGCCGAGGCGCACCCTACGGGGCGGCCTCGGACTCCACGTCCAGGGTGCTGTACGCCATGCCGTCGGGCTCGCGACCCGCAGTGAGTGTGCCGACGGGCTTCCAGGACTCCAGGTCCAGGACCACGATGGCGTCGGCGTTGGCGGCGGCGACGTAGGCGCGGTCGCCGCCGGGGGAGATCTCGATGCCGATGGGTACGGGGCTCCCCTCGCCGAACCGGAGGAGGCGCCCCTCCCCGTCGGCGGCCTCGACGTCCAGCTCGATGGTCCGGGCGATCTCCGCCGAGGCGGCGTCGATCACGCTCACGGTCCCGGAGCGGGCGTTCGAGACCAGGACCCAGCGCCCGTCGGGGGTGACCTCGGCCCGGATCGGGAACGACCCCGGCTCGATCGTGGAGACCACCTCCAGGGAGCCGGCGTCGACGACGCTCACCGTGTCGGCGGCCCGGTTCGTCACCCAGACCCGCTCGGAGCCGGCGGCCACCCCCTCCGCCCCGGCGCCGGTCTCGACGTCGGCGAGCTTCTCCCCGACTTCGAGGTCGATGGCGGTCATCGTGCCCGAGCCGATGTTCGCGACGAAGGCCCGGGACCCGTCGGGCGTCACGGCCACCATGTGGGAGACCTCCTGGCCCGTCTCCACCGCCCGGCGCACGGCCCCGGCCTCCGGGTCCACCTCGATCAGGGCCTTCTGCGCCTCGACGGTGACGTAGAGCTTCCGGGGAGCCTGCCACACCAGGCCGTGGGGGCGTTGATACCGCCCCAGGTCGACGGTACGGACCACCCGGGCGGCGGGCACGTCGATCACCGTCAGGCTCGAGCCAGGCGCCTCGCCGGTGCCGTAGTTCGCCACCACGGCGAGCCGGCCGTCGGGGGAGACCGCCACCTCGTGGGGACCTTCGCCGGTGGGCAGGGTCGCCACCGCCTCGCCGGAGTCCACGTCGACGAGGGACGCGGTGGCCTCCGCCTTGTTGGCCACCACGAGGGTGTCCGCCGCGGCGGGGGCGCTCCAGGCCCCGGCGACGACGGAGAAGGCGAGCAGCAATCGGACAGACGGAAACGGTTTCACTCCAGCGCTCATCGCAGCACCTCCTCATCGGCCAGCATCAGGAGTCTAGCAGTCCGTGAAGACGTGGAGGGGCTCGAGCCGCGAGCAGGGAGGGCCGGATGCGCCGTGGTGTCTTCGCCGTCTCCCCCGCCCAGGTTCCTCGACTCGCTCCGCTCCCTCGGAACGACAAGGGCGGGACTCCGCTCCCTCGGAACGACAAGAGCGGGGCTCCGCTCCCTCGGAACGACGGGGACGGGGCTCCGCTCCGTCGGAACGACGGGGATGGGGCCTCCGTTGCTACGGCGCCGGCGGCTCCGTGCCCGGCGAGGGCACCGCCATGACGCCGACGCCGGCGCGGTAGACCAGGCCGCCGCCCCGGTCCGCGGCCTCCACCAGGAGCCCGACGGCGACCAGCGCCAGCAGCAGGATCGCCCCGCGGGCGAGGAGCGCCGCCCGGCGGCCCGGGCGCCCGGACCGGCCCCACCAGGCGACGGCCAGCCGTGCCAGGGCCACCGCGGTGGCCGTGTAGACGAACCGGCTGGCCCACTCCTCGTGGGCCTCCACCGCCGTCTCGACGACAGCCGGCAGGGCGGAGAGGGACTCCTCCGCCACCTCCCCCGCCCAGAGCGCCGCCCAGGCGGAGGCCACCGCCAGGGCGTAGAGGGTCAGGGTCGCCCCCTCCGGCCCCGGGCGGCCCCGCAGCCGCAGGGCCAGGACGACCGCGTCGAATCCCGCCGCCAGCGGCAGCAGGGCGATCGGAAAGTGCACCAGCGCCGGATGCAGATTGGGGAGCTCGGTGGCCTGGAGGATGCCGTCGATCATGGGTCGGGTGCGGCCGGAAAAGCCGGCGCCGGGAACGTTGCGAGGCGGTGGATGCTATCGGAGCCGCGGGCGTGAGGGCGAGGGGACCGCGAAGTTTTTCCCCTTCGCCGTCCCGGCGGCCGTGCGGCCACCGGCGCCCACGGGCGATATGCTCCGGCCATGGCTCGAACCGTCGCCGCCGGCCTCGCC
>JBKHJP010000393.1:0-3878 GCA_046538065.1 Thermoanaerobaculia bacterium
GCCGGGGCCCTGGCGGTTGGCGTCGAGGGCGCCCTGGGGGCGCCGGTCGCCCTGGCGGCCCTGGCGGTCCCGCGCCGGGGGCCGGTGGCGGCGGTCCAGGGTGCGTGGAGCGCGACTCTTCTGGGCCTGGCCGCCGTGGTGGCCGCGTACCCGTGGCTTCGCCCCCGGCCTCTGCCGGTGGTCCTGGAGGTGCTGGGGATCGGTGGCGGCTGGCCGGCCGCCCTGGCGGTGGTTGCCGGCGCGGCGCTCCTGGCGGGCGGCTGGAGCCTCGCTGCCCGGCTCCGGCCCGTCCGCCAAGGTGGCCCCCCGCCTCCCGCGGCCGGTGTCCCCGGGGACTCGGAGCGGGCACCCGCCGCAATGGCCCTGGCGGCGCTGGGGCTCCTGGTCGTCCTCGGCGTTCCCTCGGGCGGGACCGATGCGGTGGGCGGAGCCGGCCGGGTGCTGGACGCAAAAGGCCCGGCGTGGACCCTGGCGGCGCGGGACCTGGGATCCACCGGCCCGGTGGAGAAGCTGGTCCTCGACTCCACCCTCGCCAACGCGGTGGGCCTCCCGGAAGGGACTCCGGTGGCCACGGTGAGGCTCCGGGGGCGCGACGGGCGCGAGCAGGTCTGGACCCTGCGGATGGGCCGGGAGACCGGGGAGTGGGCTGCAGGCCGCCCGGGCCCCGACGGCGCGTCCGCGCCCCGGCCGTGGATCGCCTGGGTGGCTGAGGAGGGGACCTTCTTCGGCCGTCGCTACCGGGCCGTCCGGCACCTGCCGGCGGCGGTGGTCCCGGAGGCCCTGGAGCTTACCCGGCGCTCCGACCTGCCGCCGGAGGTGGCCCTCACGGTGTTCCACCTGGAGCTCCGGCCTTGACCGGGCGGGCGGCGCCGGAGCGGCCCCCGGAAGCCGGCGGGCTGGAAGGGTCCCCCGGGGCCGGCCCACACCTCCGTTCCGCGGCCGCGGCGTCCTGGCTCGTGGTCGCCGCCGGGCTCGCCGGGGCCTGGATCGCCTGGTGGGGGCTGCCACTCCCCGAGGCGGACCCCCTCCGGAGCACCCTGGTGGTCCTGCCCGCTGCCGCCGGCGCCTTCGCCGCCCTCCACCGCCTGGCGCGGCGGCAGGGAGCCCGCCGGCTCTCCCCGGCCCTGGTCCGGTTCGAGCTGGTGGCCCTGGTGGCCGTCGCCGCGGCGGGTCTCGCCCGGACCCCCCTGGGGCTGTCCGCCGCCACGCCGGCGCTGGCGGCTGCCCTGGCCGGCCTGGGGATCCTCCACGGGGCGTCCCAAGCCTGGGCGCTCCGGCCTCTCCTGGAGCGTCCCGGGCACCGGCGGCTCTCGCTCCTCTTCTTCGCGCTGCCGGCCGTCCTCTACCTGGCCCTGTTGCCGTGGGCCGCGGAGCGCCGGCAGCCGGACGGCGACGAGCCCTACTACCTGCTCCTCGCCCACAGCCTGTCCCAGGACCTGGACGCGGACCTGGCGGACGAGTACGCCGACGCGAGCTGGCGCTATTTCATGGAGCGCGAGGTGGAGCCGCAGCCGGGCGACCCTCGCGGGCCGGAGGGCGAGGTCTACTCCCGCCACGGCGTGCTGCTGCCGCTGGTTCTGGCCGGTCCGTACCGGGTGGCGGGGCGCACGGGTGCCCTGGCGGCCATGGCGCTCCTGGCGGCGCTCCTGGCCTGGCTGACCCTGGACCTGGCGCGCCGGTACGACCCGGAGCGGCCGGCGGGAGCGCTCCTGGCCTATGCCCTCCTCGCCCTCCTGCCGCCCCTGGTGACGTACGCCCACCAGGTCTGGGTCGAGGTGCCGGGGGCCGTCCTGGTGGTCCTGGCCCTCCTCCGGCTGGAGGAGCGGGCGACGGCGGTCCGGGTCCCGGACAAGGGCCCGGCCCAGGGTCAGGCCCAGGGTCAGGTCCAGGGTCAAACCCAGGTCCAGGCCCCGGCCCGGGTCCGGACCCGGGCGGTGGCTCCACCGGAAACGAGGAGCGGCTCGATGGCCGGCGAGGCCGCGGCCTGGCTCGCCCTCGCCCTTCCGCTGGCCCTGCTGCCGGTGCTCAAGCTCCGGTTCGGGCTCCTGGCCCTCGCCGTCCTGGCCCTCGCCGTCCAGCGCCTGGTCCGTCCGGCGGCGGGCCGGCGGGCACGCCGGGGGCTGGTCACCGTCGCGCTCCTGGTGGCGGCGGCCGCCGCGGCCCTCCTCGCGGTGAACCAGGTGCGCTACGGCAACCCCCTGAAGATCCACGCCTGGCAGGAGCTGGCGCTGCCGGCCCTGTCGTTCCAGGGGACGGTGGAGGGGTTGCTGGGCCTGTTCTGGGACTGCGCCTTCGGCCTTTTCGCCTTCGCACCCCTGTGGCTGCTGGTCGTGCCGGCGGTGGTCCTGGGTCTCGCCCGGCGCTCCCGGGCGGTGGCGCACCTGGCGGTGGTGGCCCTGCCGTACCTGGTCCTCGCGGCACCCCGGGCGGAGTGGTACGGCGGCTGGTCGCCGCCGTTCCGGTACGGGGTCGCGCTCCTGCCGCTGCTGGCGGTGGTGCTGGTGCCGCTCCTGGATCCCCTCCCCTCGGAGCGCCGGAGGGTGGGGGCACGCCTCGTCCTGGGCGGCCTGGGTGCGCTCACCCTGGTCCTGGCTCTGGTCTGGCTGGCGGCGCCGGGCCTGACCTACGACCTGGCGGACGGGAGGACCCGGCTTCTGGACGCGCTCTCGGTGGCCCTCGGGGCGGACGTGGCGCGCTTCTTCCCGAGCTTCGTCCGGCCGCGCCTCGCCTCGTGGCTCTGGCCGCTCCTGTCGGCCCTGGTGGTGACGGCGGCCTGGTGGCTGCCGCGGCGCCCGATCGCAGGGAGCCTCGCCCGGTGGGAGGCCCCGTCCCGCCGCGCCCTGGCCGCCGGGGCGGCTCTCGCCCTCCTTTGCGCCGCGGCGGTGCCGGTCCTGGCCAGCCTGGTCCCCACCCGGGTGGTGGAGGCGGAGGACCCGTGGGTGCTCCACCGGGGCGGCCGGCTCCACCCGGAGACCTGGGTGGTCACGCGGAGCCAGTACCGGGCGGGGTGGGTGCTCCGCCCCGGGGAGGCCCTGGAGGTTCCGCTGATCCCCGGCGGGCGGCGGGTCCGGCTGGTCCTGGAGGCGCAGCTCGGGAGGGAGGACCCGGAGCCGCCCCTCGTGGAGCTGAGGGCCGGGGGCGAGCTCCTGGGGACCTGGCGGCCGGACGGGGCGGCCGGCTGGGAGCGCGTGGAGCTGGGTCCCTTCGACTGGCCCGCCGGCGACGCGGTGCCGGAGTCGGGCCCTCCTCCCCTCGTCGTCTCCGTCCAGGACCGGGGTGGCCCGGGCCGTCCGAACGGGATCCTCTTCGACCGCCTGGAGCTGGAATGGGAGTGAAGGCCGCCCTGGTCGTGCCGACCCTGGGGCGGAGCCCCTGGTTGACGGAATGCCTCCGTGCCCTCCGGCGGGAGGCCGGGGAGGACGGCGAGGTGATCGTCGTCGTCCAGGGGGACTCCGCCGCCGCCCGGGAGGCGGCCGGCGCCCTCGCCCACCGGAGGATCGAGGTCCCCCGGCCCCTGGGTTTCGCCGCCGCGGCCGACCTGGGCATCGCCGCGGCGGAGGCGCCCTGGGTGGCGGTGGTGAACGACGACGCCGTGGTGGAGGCCGGCTGGCTCGCCGCCCTCCGGACGGCGCTGGAGGAGGATCCCCGGGCTGCAGCGGCCCAGGGGGTGAACGTCCTGGCGGCCGACCCCTCCCGAACCGACGGCTGGGGGCTGGCCTGGAACCGTCGCCTCCAGGCCGTCCAGCTCGGCCACGGCGACCCTCCCCCGGGTCCGGCGGCCCCCGTGCGGGAGGTCTTCGGCGTCTCGGCGACGGCGGCCCTCTTCCGGCGGGAGGCCCTGCTCGCGGTGGCCCTGCCGTCGTCGGGCGCCCCGGCCC
>JBKHJP010000394.1:0-3878 GCA_046538065.1 Thermoanaerobaculia bacterium
GCCGCACCGCCGAGGCGGCTGTGGACGTCCGTCCTGGTCGTCTCGGAGTGCTACTAGCTCGACGCCCTGCGAGGGGCGAAGCTCACGTTCGCGGACGCTTCCTCCCTGGTCTGGCTTGAGGAGCTCGAGGTGGGGACCGTCTGGGGGACGGACTTCGACCTGGCCCTGGAAGGCGCTCGCGTCGTGCCAGGCCCACCGTAGACGCCGATCGGCGTAGGATGGCGGGGCGCTTCCGACTCCGCCGCGCACGAGCTCCACAACCGTTCACCCCCCGTCCCGCAGGAGAATTCCATGGATACCCGACACCCGTTCGCCCCTCCGGCTCCGGCCCGATCCGCCCCGGCCCGTCTCGTCGCCGTCGCCGCGGTCGTCCTCGCCGCCTCCCTCCTCCTCACCGCCGGCCCTGCGCCGGCCCAGGCACCGCCCGGGGACGACGGCGAGCTCACCCGGCTGCTGCGCCACCCGGACGTCCACGGCGACACGATCGCCTTCTCCTATGCCGGCGACCTGTGGGTGGTCGCCACCGAAGGCGGCGTGGCCCGGCGCCTCACGGCCCACGAGGGCCTGGAGCTCTTCCCGAAGTTCTCGCCGGACGGGCGCTGGATCGCCTTCACGGGGGACTACGGCGGCACCCGCCAGGTCCACGTCATCCCCGCCGAAGGTGGTGTGCCCCGCCAGCTCACCTACCGCAACGACGTCGGGAACCTCCCGCCCCGGGGCGGGATCGACAACCGGGTCCTGGGCTGGACGCCGGACGGCGAGAGGGTGATCTTCGGCGCCCATCGCCTCCCCTGGAGCGACCGGTGGGAGGTGCCGTACGCGGTGCCCTTCGAGGGCGGCATGGAGGAGCCCCTGGGCGTGCCCCAGGGCTCGGCGGCGGACCTGGCGGCGGACGGCCGCACCGTGGCCTACACCCCGCTCACCCGGGAGTTCCGGACCTGGAAGCGCTACCACGGCGGCACCGCCCAGGACGTGTGGACCTTCGACCTGGAGGACGGCAGCGCCCGGCGGCTCACGGACTACGACGGCACCGACAACCAGCCCCAGTGGCTCGACGGGACGATCTACTTCACCTCCGACCGCACCGGCGGCAAGCTCAACCTGTACGCCCTCGATCTCGAGGGGGACCCCGACGGGGACCCCGAGGGGGACGGCGAGCCCCGGCAGGTCACCCACCACGAGACCTGGGACGTCCTCTGGCCCAGCGCCGGGCCCGGCGGGGTGGTCTACGAGGCGGGGGGCTGGATCCACCGCTACGACCCGGGCAGCGGCGAGTCCGCCCGGGTGCCCATCCGCGTCTACGGCGACTTCGAAGGGCGCCTGCCGCGCTTCGCCTCCGTGGCCGACGACGTCCAGACCGCCGGCGTCTCCCCCTCCGGGGCCCGGGCCCTGTTCGGCGCCCGGGGCGACGTCTTCACCGTCCCGGCCGAGAAGGGGGAGGCCCGGAACCTCACCCGGAGCCAGGGGGTGCGCGAGCGCGACCCCGCCTGGTCGCCCGACGGCCGCCGGGTCGCCTACTGGAGCGACCGCACCGGCGAGTACGAGCTCTACGTGCGGCCGGCGGACGGGAGCGGCGAGGAGCGCCGCCTGACCCACGACGGCGCCGACGAGCCCACCTGGCGCCACGCCCCCCGCTGGTCCCCGGACGGGACGAAGCTCGCCTTCGGCGACCGGGACGCCCGCCTCCGGGTGGTGGACGCCGAGACCGGCGAGGCCACCACCGTGGACCGGGGCGTCCTCGGTGACATCACGGACCACCGCTGGTCCCCGGACGGTCGCTGGCTGGCCTACACCAAGGTGGGCTCGAGCCGGCTCCCGAGCGTCTGGGTCCACGACCTGGAGAGCGGCGCCACCCACCAGCTCACCGGCGACGACACCGCCGAGGCCGAGCCGGTCTGGGACCCCGAGGGCCGCTACCTCTACTTCCTCTCCAACCGGAGCTTCAACCTGACCTTCAGCGCCTTCGAGTTCGACTACGTCTACACGGAGCCGACGCGGGTCTACGTGGGGCTCCTGACCGACGACGCCCCGCCGGTCCTCCTGCCGGAGACCGACGAAGAACCGGTCGAGGACGAGCCCCCGGGTGTCGGTGACGGCGGGGAGACCGACGAGGCCGCCGGGAGCGGAAGCGCCGGCGGCACCGACGGTGGAGTGGACTCGGCGGACGACGACGGGCCGGTCCGGGTCCGCCTGGACCCGGAGGAGTTCGAGAGCCGGGTCCGGGCGATCCCCGGGCCGGCGGGGAGCTACCGCTCCCTGGCGGCCGTGGCCTCGGGCGTCCTCTACATGGAAGGCCAGGGCGGGGAGACGAAGCTCCAGCTCTTCGACCTGGACGCGGAAGAGGAGAAGACCGTCCTCGAAGGCGTCCAGTCCTACGAGCTCGCCGCCGGGGGCGAAACGCTCCTCTACACCGCCTTCGGCCCCAACGGCCCCACCTACGGCATCGCCCCGGCGAAGCCGGGTCAGAAAGCGGGCGAGGGTGAGCTCGACCTCGCCGGCCTGGAGATGCGGATCGACCCGCCGGCGGAGTGGCGCCAGCACTTCGTGGACGGCTGGCGCATCCTCCGGGACTGGTTCTACGACCCCGGGATGCACGGCCTCGACTGGCAGGCGATGCGCGAGAAGTACGAGCCCCTGGTCGATCACCTGGCCCACCGCGCCGACCTGGACTACGTCCTGGGGGAGCTCGGCGGCGAGCTCTCCGCCGGGCACGTCTACGTCCAGAGCTCCGACGACTGGCAGGCCGAGCGGCGCGAAGGAGCGCTCCTGGGCGCCGAGGTCGCCGACGACCCCTCCGGCTATTTCCGGATCACCGAAATCTTCCCCGGCGAGAACTGGAGGGACGGGGCTCGCTCCCCCCTGACCGAGCCGGGCGTGGACGTGGACGAGGGGGACCTGGTCCTGGCGGTGGACGGTGTGTCCACCCGGACGGTGGAGAACTTCTTCGAGCTCCTCCAGGGCAAGGCGGACCGGGTGGTGACCCTCACCGTGGCGTCGGACCCGGAGGGTGAGGCGCACGAGGAGCGGGTCCGGCCGGTGACCCGGGAGACGGACCTGCGGTATCTCGCGTGGGTGGAGTCGCGCCGGCGCTACGTGGAGGAGCGGGCCGGCGATCGGATCGGCTACATCCACCTGCCCAACACCGCCGCCGAGGGCACCCGGGAGCTCCACCGGGGCTTCTACGCCCAGGCCCACAAGGATGCCCTGATCCTGGACGACCGCTACAACGGCGGCGGCTTCATCCCGGACGGGATGATCGAGCTCCTGGACCGGCGGCTCCTGTCCTACTGGGCGCGGCGGAGCGTGGAGCCGTCCACCACGCCGGGCTTCGTCCACCGGGGCCCGAAGGCGGCCCTGGCGAACGGCTACGCCGGCTCCGGGGGCGACGCGTTCCCGTGGTACTTCCAGCGCGAGGACCTGGGCCCGGTCATCGGCACCCGCACCTGGGGCGGCCTGATCGGCATCTCCGGGAACCCGCCCCTGGCGGACGGCGGGGTCGTCCTGGCGCCGAACTTCCGGTTCGTGACCCCGGAGGGGGAATGGGCGGTGGAGGGCGAGGGCGTGGAGCCGGACATCCGGGTGGTGGACCGCCCGGACCTGGAGGCCCAGGGGATCGACCCGTCCCTGGACAAGGCGATCGAGGTGCTGCTGGACGCCCTGGAGGAGGACGCGCCGGGATCGCTGACGGTCCCCGAGCCACCCCGGATGTAGGGCGCGACTTGCCTGCCCTGAGCGCAGCCGAAGGGGCGCACCGGGAACGTCGGGCCGTAGGGTGCGACCCTGGTCTCCCCCGAGCGGAGCCGAGGGGTCGCACCGGGGACTCGCCCACCGGGATGTGCGCCCGAACCGGCGACTCCGGAACCGGGAGAGGCCGGGCC
>JBKHJP010000060.1:0-16055 GCA_046538065.1 Thermoanaerobaculia bacterium
GGACGTGGCGGCCGGCGGCGATCTCCGGCCACGCCCGGCGCTGGACGTCGGTGGGCGCGCCCACCTCCTCGGCGAACCACTCCCGGACCACCGGGTGGAAGAGCTCGAGGGCCGGATCGGCGGAGGCGGGCGGGGGCGGAGCCATCGGACCGGAAGTCTACGCCCCTACTCCGCCCCGTGGGGCGGCCGACGCCCGGACCGCCCGCGACCCGGAGAGGCCGGAGGCGAGCCAGGCTCCGGACCGGTGCCGGCTCCGAGGCGGATCCGGCGTCGGCCGGCACCTCGGCTGCGCCCTCCCGCGGCCGTTGTCGGCTGCCAGGCGATCGTGGGCCGGGTCGGGCGCAGACATCCTGCACCCGGCTCGCCTCCGGCCTCCCCGGGCTGGACCGGTCGTGGCCGTTGCAGCGCTCGCCTCGCCACCACCAGCGCCCTTCCAGCACCATTTACCCGACTAGAATGTCGACGTGAAAGTGATTGAAGTGACGTTCGACGAGAAGCTTCTTGCGGATCTCGACGCCACGGAAGAGGTCCGGCGGGAGGGTCGCTCGGCGGTTCTGCGCCGGGCCACCGAGAGATACCTGCGGGCCCGCCGTCAGAAAGAGATCGCCGAACGGTACCGGCGAGCGTACGGCCAGGACCCGGGCGTCGACGAGGAGCTCCAGGGCTGGGCGGCGGAGAGCGCATGGCCCGCGAGGTGACCGATCGTCGCCAGCACGACCGGGTCGAGCGCTACCCGTCGGGGTCGAGGAGCGCCGAAGGCGTCCAGGCGGGCCAGTCCGGCGTGCCCATGAGCTCGCCGCGGTAGTAGTGAGCGACCCTGCGGAACGGGCGGGAGGCGCGGCTGTTGTCCAGGATCTCGGCCTCGTGGGTGAGCGCCGTGGCCTGTCGCGTGAGCCGCCACAGCCGGCGGAAGCGAGCCCGGATCTTCTCCTCCGGCACGTCGTGGCCGCCGAGCTCGCGTCGCAAGCGGACCCTCGTTACGGCCAGCTCCTCCGGAATCAGGATCGCGTGGAGGGTGACGAGGTAGTCGGAGGTCTGCGCTTCCCGCACCAGGTCGACCTTGGACGGGTGGGAGAAGACGGTCTCCGCCGCGAAGGAGTGACGGTCCCGGATCAGCTCCCGCCGGACCCGCGCGGCAACTTCAGCGGCTTCGTAGGCGTGCTCGGCGGGAGCCTCCGGCCACCGTTCCTGCGCGATGACGTCCGCGTTGACGAACGGCAATCCCGTGGCCGGACCCAGCACACGCTCGTAGAACGTGGTCTTGCCAGCCCCGTTGGGTCCCGCGATCAGGTGCAGGACCGGATCGGGCACGTCATCCGGCTCCGGGGGTGGCCGGAGCGTCCGCGCCGCGGAGGACGACGTTCCCCTCTTCGTCCAGCTCCACGTAGGGACGCCCCTCGGCGTCGAACTCCCGGTCGAGACGCAACGCACCCCGCAGAGCCGCCATCCGCTCGGCCCAGTACGAACGGACGATCGCCTGCTCCCTGGCTCCCGCCGCGTCGTACTCTCGGCGTCCTCGGAGGATCGCTGCGACCTCCTCCAGGGAGACATCCGGGCTCGCCTCCAGCTCCCGGCCGATCCGGGCCCAGTGCGTGAGTTGCTGCGTGGTGCTTCGACTCATCGCGGAGGCGGCCTGACTCGCCGCCGTGTACAACTCCTCGTCGATCCGAACCGGAGTGCTCTTCTTCACCTCGACCTCCTCATGGCACGAGGATTGTAGCAGAACGCTACACCTCCAGGCCCGGTCCATCGCCAGCGGGCGGCGCGGTAGTCCACGAGCCCAGGCCCGACACGGGCCCGGGCTCGGTACCGAACCGGGGAGACGATCGAAGACGCCCTGCCGGAAACGACGGGTTGGCTGGCGCCGGTCGCACCGTCGGGTGGGAGAGCCACCTACCCCCACCCGTCCAGAGCGTCAGAGTCCAGAGGCTTCAGAGGTCAGAGGAGACTGGGGACAACAACAATCGAAATCCGAGGAACCAGCCCCCGCCGTTCGGGGAAAACCCGACGCGCGCAGAACACCGGCCGAACACGGCCCTGAGGAAGCGGCCGGACCCGCGCGCCACCCGCAGCACCTCGTCGGTTGCCTCGGGATCTTCCCGGCCGTCGTCGGCCACGTAGGGGTACCGGAAGGCAGGTTCGCTGAAGTCCTTGCCCCAGAGGCTCCGGGTCCACTCCCAGACGTTGCCGGCCATCTCCTCGCACCCGTAGGGGGCGGCACCGGCGGTGAAGCAGCCGACGGCGCTCGGGCCGGGAAGGCCAGCCTCGAGGGTGTTCGCCTTGTCTTCGTCGAAGGTGTCCCCCCAAGGGACGGTGCGCTCCGGATGCTCGTTGGGCTGGAGGTCTTGGAGGGAGGCGGGGGCGGCAAGGTCCCGGTCCCTCACCGTGTTCCTCCGGGGCTCCCCCGGCACCTCGGCCCCGCCCCGGGCAGCCTTCTCCCACTCGGCTTCCGAGGGCAGGCGCACGGCCCAGCCCTCGGGAAGGTACCCTGCTCGCCGCCACCGCTCGGTGAGCCAGTCGCAGAAGTGCCGCGCGTCGTGCCAGCTCACCCATGCCACCGGCTCGTTGGGGGTCCATTGCAGGCTGAGCCGGGTCCCCGGCTCGTGGCCGCTCTCCTCGACGTACCCCCGGAACTGGGCCACGGTGACGGGGTATCGGCCGATCCAGTAGCCGTACGGGAGGTCGAGGTCGTGCACCGGCTGCTCGGCCTCATTCTCGTTGCTCCCCATCCGGAAAGGCCCCGGAGGCACCCAGCAGAAATCCATCCCGTCGAGGGTCGTGACCTCCTCCCGGGGGTCCCCGAGCTCCGCGAGCACCCACCCTGCGAGGGCCCGCTCCACCGCCGGGAGGGTCGTGCCCCGCATCACCGCCAACAGGCGCCAGCGGAGCTCGTCGAGCTGCCGGGCGTTGGCCTCCGACGGGCTCTCCAGGTCCGCCGACTCGGCGAGGACCTGGCCCGCCAGGAGGGCTCCCCAGTAGTCTTCCGGGCCGGCGTCGGAGGCGTCCGGATCCCGGAACGAAAGCTCCCGGGCCAGGTGCCAGACGGTGGAGGCGGCCCCCCGGGCGGCCTTGGCCCCCGCAAGGAGGACGGCTTCACGCCAGCGCTCGGGCTCGGTGCGGCCGAGGCGGGCCAGCTCGTCGGGAAAGCTCGGTCCAGTCAGGTGACAGGCGGCCAGGTACTCCTGGAAGGTGCGATGGGGGAAGGTGTAGACGCGGACGCCCCGGGGCAGCAGCATGCCGGCGCGGTCCCGGAGGTACTCGACGAGCCGTGCGGGGTTCGCCTCGGCCTCGGAGCTCACCCGCGTGAGGGCCGACAGGAGGTCGCCCTCGGCGAGATCGGCGGTGCCCTCCAGGTCTTCCTGGTCGGCGTGGGCCCGGAACGCCAGCTCCTCCAGGGTGGAGCGGAGCCGGTCCGGCTCCACCTTGAGCCACTCCGCCAGGCTCGGCTGTTGGACGATCACCTCGCCGCCCGGGCCGTGGACCACCCGCTGGCCCTCCCAGTGGGAGAGGAGGAGGTCCACCGTGTCCGCGTAGACGCGCTCCCGCTTCTCCGGGAGGGTGCCGCCCCGCCAGGCGTGGAGGCTGGCCATCAGCGTTAAGAGGAGGGGGCGCTCGGCGAGGGACCGGAGGCGGGGGCTACCGAAGACGGCTCGCTCCAGGAGGGCAGCCTTGCCCCGGGCGTCCTCCGTCGTGAGGCCCCGGCGGCGGGCCACCTCCTCGTACCACCGCTCGATGAAGCGCCGGATCTGCCCTTCGGAGAACGGGGCGAGGGTCGCCTCCCGGAAGCCGTCCAGGCGCCAGTCCTGGTCCTGGTAGGCGTAGACCCGGCTGGTGACCAGGATCCGGCACTTCGGGAAGACGCCGGCGAAGCCCTCCACCACGGCCCGGAGCTGCACCCGGCGGTCCTCGGCCTCCGGCACCTCGTCCAGGCCGTCCAGGAGGAGGAGGCCGCCCTCCTCCCGGAGCTCCCGTTCGAGCTCGTCGCCGTAGCCGCCCAGGCCGGCCCGGTCCAGCTCGCCCCGGAGGAACTCCAGCAGGTGCCCGGCACCGGCCTGCTCCCCCTTCGCCGGGAGGCCCCTGGCGGCGAAGTCCCGGAGGACGACGCGCACCGGCAGGAGGGGGCCGTGGCTCCAGGGCTGGGGCTCGGGGTCCTCCTCTCGGTCACGGCGGCGCCGACTGTCCTCCGGCGGCAGAGGCGAGGTGAGGAGCTCCAGATCGGCGTCCTGCCGGCCCAGGAGCTCCCCCGCCAGGCAGAGGGCGACGAAGCTCACGAAGGTGCTCTTGCCGCTCCCCGGGTCGCCCAGGAGGACGAGACGGTCGTGCCGGTCGAGCTGCTCCAGGGCGGAGTAGGTCTCCCCCTCCCATCCGACGTAGGCGGGAGGATCGTCCGGCGTCTCGCTGGGAATCCGTTGAAATCGCGTCTCCCGAGTACGTAGAGCCGTATAGACCGCGTCCAGGTCGAGGCGCGCCTTGGGGTCGCTCGACAGCGCCGGGTCAACGCCGGAGAGGGCCAGTTTCCGAAGGTGGGTGCAGAGGTGGCTCAGGTAGGACGTCCGGAGGGCGGCGGTGCCCGGCTCGCCTCCGGGCTGCGCGCCGCCGACGTGGACGCCGCCTTCGATGTCCCCCGTGAAGACCTGGGAGCCGTGGAGGCCGCCGTGGGCCGCCACCCCGCGCTCCCCCGCCACGGACTGGTCCGAGCCCTGGGCGATCGCCCCGCTACCGGACTGCTCTGCACGGTAGACGACCCCTGCCGCTTCCAGCTCCCGGGCCACCTCCCCCGCCAGCGCCTCGTCGGCGGCCAGGAGCTTCTTGAGCTGCAGCCGGAAGGCGGCCTGGGCGTCGGGGTCCCCGGGATCGGCGGCCAGGTCCCCCGCCGCCTCCTTCGCTCCTGCTCTGGCTTCCACCTCAGGCCGGAGCCTCTTCCAGACCTTCTGGACCCCGGCCTTCCCGGCCTCTTTCGCCGCCTCCTCGGCGGCCTTCCCTCCCAGGCCCACCAGGTACGGAAGGGCCGGGGCGAGGAAGAGCCGGACGGCTTCGGCGAGGAGGGCGACATCCATGGGGTAGAGCTCGCTGGCGCCTCATTGTAGCGAGTGCCGGTTCGGTTGCAGACCCCTTCGAGGACAGGCCATCGGTCCTCCAGGAGCCGTGAGCCCGCTCGCCGCCACTCCGCGGGTCGGGGCGACCCAGACCTGCGAACGCAAGCACGGTCACGAACGGACCGGGGCATGAAGGGAGATCCCACGGTCATGAGAGGCCCGTTTCGGTCATGAAGGGGGCTCCCCCGCTCATGAGAGGCCCGTCTGGGTCATGAGCTCCGCGGAGCCTCTGCGCCCTCCGAGGCTCCTCCACTCCAGCCCGCGCCCCGCGCGGGCTTCCGGTCGGAGCGACAAGCAAACAAGCGGTCCAGCCACCATGACGTGGCGTTTCGACGACGCGGACCGCGCCGGTACTCCCGGAGGACCGGGAGGAGGTCCAGGTACTCGCGGCGCTTCACGACCTCGACGCGGATCCGGGCCGAAGGGTCGGCCTCGTGGACCAGGACGCCGCCGGAAGTAGCGCTCCAGCCGCTCGATGAGCTCGCCGCGATCTACGAATGGAGTCCACCGTGGCGCCGCCGGAGGGCCCGAAGGGCGGGGCGAAGCCGGCGCATGCTACTCGCTCCGGAGGGCGTCCGCCGGGTCCACCCGCGAAGCCCGGCGGGCGGGGATGGAGGCGGCGGCGACACCGGTGCCCACCACCAGCAGCGCCACCGCAGCGAAGCTCGCCGGGTCCGAGGGCCGGACCTCGTAGAGCTGGCTCGAGAGCAGCCCCGCCCCGGCCCAGGCGCCGAACAGCCCCAGGACGAGCCCGGCGGCCACGAGCGCCAGCGAGCGCCCGACGACCGCCGCCACCACCTTGCGCCGCCCGGCGCCCAGCGCCATGCGGACCCCGATCTCCCGCGTGCGCCGTCCCACGGCGTAGGCGATCACGCCGTAGAGGCCCACCGCCGCCAGGGCCGCGGCCAGGACGGCGAAGCTCCCCACGAGGGCCACCAGCAGTCGCGGCCGGGCGGTCTGCTCCCGGAGCACGCTCTCCAGGGCCCGGACCTCCGCGATGGGTTGCTCGGGCCGGATCTCCCAGATCGCCTGGCGCACCGCCTCGGCGAAGGCCAGGGGCTCCCCCGCCGTGCGGACGAAGAGCTTCATCGTCGCGCGGGGGGCCACCGTCGGCGGGACGTACGCGGCGGATCCCGGGGGTGTGGCCAGTCCGTCCGCCCGCACGTCCTCCACCACGCCGACGACCTCGATCCGGTTCTCGCCGATCCCCAGCGTCTCCCCCACCACGTCCTCCCGCCCCCACACCTGCCGGGCGAGGCGGCGGTTGACCACCAGGACCGGCCGCTCCGGCACGGCCTCCCAGGAAAAGCCCCGGCCGTGCAGGAGCCCGATGCCCAGGGTCTCGAAGTACCCGGGGGTCACGATGAAGACGCCGGACTCGGGGCGCACCAGGCCCCCCTCCTCCACCCGGCCGGGGACCTGGAACTCGTAGGGCTCGCCCCCGCCCCGGAGCGGCAACGTCTTGCTGCCGCCCACGGAGACCACCCCCGGCAGGGCCGTGACACGCTTCATGACCTGCCGCCGGTAGCGGTACCGGTTCGCCGGGTCCTCGACGTCGGAGTCGGTGGTGATGCTCAGCGTCAGAACACCCTCGGTCCGGTAGCCCGGGTCCTCCTGGACCAGGTGCCAGAAGCTCCGCACCAGCAGCACCGCCCCCACCAGGAGGACCACCGCCAGGGCCGTCTCCGCCACCACCAGGGCGGCACCCGCCCGGTTACCGAAGCGGTCCCCGCCCCGGCCGCCCCCCTCCGACAGGGCCGCGGACAGGCGCAGATCCGAGGCCCGGAGCGCCGGGAGCAGCCCGAAGGCCAGGCCGGTCACCAGGGACAGGGCGAGGGAGAAGCCGACGACGGCGCCGTCGAACCGCACGGCGTCGCCCCGGGGCAGGGCCCCCTGGCCCCACGCTGCCTCGGTGACCCGCAGCGCGTCGATGCCCCAGGCGGCCAGGAGCAGGCCCACCAGGCCCCCGGCGCCCGCCACCAGGACCGTCTCCACCAGGACCTGGCGCACCAGCCGCCCGCGCTCGGCTCCCAGGGCGGTGCGCACCGCCATCTCCCGCTCCCGTCCCACGGCCCGCACCAGGAAGAGGTTCGCCAGGTTGGCGCAGGCGACCAGCAGCACGATCCCCACCGCGGCGAACAGGACCAGGAGCGCCGGCCGGACGTCGCCGACGATCGTCTCCCGGAGCGGCACCACGTCGGCCTCCGTCCAGCCCTCGTTGCTCTCCGGGTGGTCCTGGGCCAGGCCCGCCACCAGGGCCTCGGTCCGTGCCCGGGCCTCCTCCGGATCGATCCTCGGCGCCAGGCGCCCTACCACGTTCAGCCACCGCAGGCCCCGCCGGTGGGGGATGTCGTCGTCCCCGATGAGCGAGATCGGCACCCAGAGGTCGCTCTCTTCGGCCGGATAGGTGAACTCCGGGGGCATCACCCCGACGACCGTGAAGGGCTGGCCGTCCAGGACGATGGAGCGGCCCACCACCTCCGGATCGCCGCCGAAGCGCCGGCGCCAGAAGCCGTCGGAGAGCACCGCCACCCGGTCGCGCCCCGGGACGTTCTCTTCCGGGGAGAGCACCCGACCCCGTGCAGCGGAGACCCCGAAGAGCGGGAAGAAGCCCTCGGAGACGAAGGTCGCGTCCACGCGCAGGGGCTCGCCGCCCCCGGTGAGGTTCATGCCGGAGAGGCCCGGCACATACCACCAGGAGCCGAGGGCGTCGAAGACTTCGGTCTGGCGCCGGAGGTCCTGGAAGTCCTGGGGCGAGAAGGCCCCGGGCTCGAGACCCCGCTCCCGGTGGCCGTGGCTCACCCGCACCAGGCGCTCCGGCTCCTGGAAGGGCAGCGGCGTCAGGAGCACCCCCCGGACGACGCTGAAGACGGCGCCGTTCGCCCCGATCCCCAGGGCGAGGGAGAGGACGACGGCGGCGGTGAACGCCGGGCTCCGGGCGAGGCGCCGGATGGCGTGGCGAACGTCTTGCGCGATTCCGCTCATGGTTCCTCTTTCCCCTACGGGCCGGCGCGCGAGACGTTACCCGCCCGGTGCTTCGGCGCAGTGCGAAGCAGCGTCCGGAGGCGGAGCCGTGCCGTCCCCGGACCGGACGGAGGGGCGGCCCGGAGCGGACTGCAGGGGGGAGGAGCGGCTTTCAGGGGGCGGAGTGAAGAGGCTCGGCCGCGCGGGCCTCGCCCGGCTCGGTCCGGGCGACGTAGCGGTCCAGGCGCTCCAGGGCGGCGTGCAGCCGCTCCGCCACGGAGGGCTCGCGCGGCGGCGGCCCCGGGCGACCGGCGAGCCGGCGGACCGTCGTCCGGGCCGGCTCCAGGGCCCGCTCCCGGTCCAGGCCGACGTGGGCCCACAGGTCCCGGTCCTCGTCCTCCACCACCTCGGGGAGCAGCCGGAGCCCGTGGCGGGCCAGGGTCGGCTCCAGCTCACCGCGCCGCTCCCGCAGGTCGTTCAGGGTCTGGCGGTAGGCGTGCTCGCAGACGGTGGCCCGCTCCCGGAAGCTGAAGATGTTGGTGAAGAACATGCGGTAATCGTCCCGGCGGGGCTGAAAGAGCAGGATGTCGCGCCCGTGGTACTGCTGGTCGTAGGCTCGCATCCCCACCTCCAGGCGGGACTGGATCAGCGTCCGGAATGTCTGGGAGAGGACCATCGGCAGGCCACGGTCGACCAGCCGCCCCCGGCGCATGACCCCCTCCTCGACGGCGCGCACCGTGTCCACCGGCACGATCGGGTTGACGCACACCAGCAGCTCCACACCCTCGTCCAGGGCCACCGACGCGTGGACCGTCTTCAGGAGCACGCCGTCGACGTAGAAGCGGCCGTCGATCTCCACCGGCGGGTAGAGCCCCGGCAGGGCGGTGGAGGCCTGGACCGCCCGGGAGATGGGGATGTGGTCCAGGCCGGGGTCGCCGAAGCGCACCGCCTGGCCCGAATCGAGGTCGGCGGCGACCACCGCCAGGCGCGCCCGGAGCTTGCGGAAGTCGTCGGTGCGGCCGGGGCGCGAGAAGGTCTTCTCCAGGAAGTGCCGGAGGGGCTCGTTGTCGAACAGCGCCACCGGCAGCGCCCGTCCGAGACGGGTCAGGGCTCCCGTGAAGCTGGTGTCCAGGGGGCTGCGGAGGTACTGGAGGAGGGCCTCTCCCAGGAGCCGGGGGGTGCTCCCCACCCGGCGCAGCCACTCGCGCCCCGCCGGCGTGAGGAAGGTCTCCGGGATGAACGGGTGCTCCCCCGGATCGTGGGAGACGATCGAGCGGCAGAGCTGGACGGTACCGATCCCGTTCGCCAGAGCGGCGGCGACCACGGAGCCGCCGCTGACGCCGACGTAGACGTCGAGGTTGGACAGGTCGAGCCCGTCGATCGCCTCGTCCAGGGCCCGGAGGGCACCGATCTCGTAGACCGCCCCCGCGGGGCCGCCCCCGGCGAGGGCCAGGCCCAACCCACTTCCGCCGGGGTGGCGAGCCCCGGCGTCCTCACGGGCCGGCTCCTCGCCCGGGCTGAGGCCGGAGACCGTCAAGCCCCTGCGCCCGGCGCCCCGCCGGTCTCCCGCAGCCTGCCCAGGTGCTCCTCGATCTTGGCGTTCAGCTCCTCGACCCGGCGGGTCAGCTCCTGGATCTCCTCCCGGGAGGGCACGCCCAGCCGGCGCATCGCCGACTCGACCCGGTGATCGAGGCGCTCCTCCACCTCGTCCACCGCGCTCTCCATCCGGGATCGCGCCTCGTCCATGCGCTCGCGCCCCCGCCCCTCCCACTCGCGGCCCCGGTCCACCAGGCCGTTGAACATGCGGCTGCCTTCCTCCTCGGCGACGGCCAGCGCGCCGAGGCCGGCGAGCCAGATCTTCTGCGCCGACTCCTTGAGCTCGCTCTGGGGCTTCTTCGACGTCTCGGTAGGCATCGGACCACCTTCCTTCGGTTCAGGGCTTCGGTTGTGTCCCACGGGGCGCCCACGGCGGGCGCCCTCGGCTCAGCCCCCGGTGCCGCTGCCGGTGGGCCTCTCACCGCGACCTCCGGGCACGGCCGTCGCGGGGGTCGACTCGAGCTCGGCCAGCGAGTCCTCGAGCTGCTCCAGGCGCTCCCTGAGGACGTTCATCTCCTCCCGGGCGCGGCGCACCGGCCCGAAGCGGTCGATGGACGACTCCACCAGCCGCCCGACGCGGGTCTGGACCTGGTCCAGCCCGGTCGAGACAGTGCGCTCGCCCAGCCGGACCAGCTCGTGGAGGAGCTCGGTGGGAAGCGGCGACGCGCCCCTGCGCCCCTCCTCAACGATGATCTGGGTCAGGGTCTGGGGGGTCACGTCGGCGGAGGTAGCGTTGTCGACGACCCGGACCTCCTGGCCCTCGCGGATCCAGGAAGCGATGTCCTCCAGGGAGACGTAGCGGCTCTCTTCGGTGTCGTAGAGCTTGCGGCTTTCGTAACGCTTGATGAGCCGGATCATGGGGAACCTCCAGGGGAGTGATCGGCGGCACACGACGGTACGGTGCCCGCAAGATCATACCGCGGCGCGGCATTGAGGGTCAACGCGGCGCCGCGCCGCGTCATCCGCTGGATGAAGGCACCCCAGGGCCGCCGGCTGTTCAGCCCCCGCCTCCGAGACGCCGGGCCAGGTCCTCCGCCAGCTCCTCCAGGGCCTCCAGGGTCGTGGGTTCCCGCGGGCTGAGGGGCAGAGGCGCCACCGGCCGGGTCCCGCCCATCAGGGTGCGCAGGGCCTCCACCCCCCGGCGGTCCTGAGCCCCGAGCCAGGCGAAGAGGCGCCGCCCGGAAGGCGCGTCACCCTCCGGTGGCTCGCCCTGGAAGCGCTCCTCCTCCGGGAACGCCGGGTGCACCCGGTTGACCACCACGGGCCCCAGCCGGTACCCCGCCTCTTCCAGGCGCCGGGCGAAGAACAGGGTGTCGGGCACCCGGTCCTCCCCCGGGCCGGCCACCAGAAGGAAGCGGGTGCGCTCCGAGGCCAGGAGCTCCTCCACCTCCCGGGCCCGCTCCCGGAAGCCCTCGTAGAGGGGGCCGAAGGCCTGGAAGAACTCGAGCATCTCCCGGAGGAACTCCAGGCCCACGACCCGGTCGAGGACCCGCTCGATGCGCCGCGAGAGGAAACCCCACCCACGCCCGGCCTGGACGTGGCCCTCCTCGTCGAACCAGTCCCGGAGCGCCAGCTTCAGGACTCCACTGTCCAGGAAGGCGACGATCCGGGCCGGAGCCTCCAGGAAGTCCAGGGCCTGCCGCGTGGGCGGCGTGTCCAGGATCACCCGGTCGTAGCTCCCCGCCCGGGCGATCTCGTAGAGGCGCTCCACCGCCATGTACTCGAGCACCCCCGAAAGGCTCCCGGCCAGGTGCCGGTAGAACCGGTTCTCCAGGATCCGGCGCCGCGAGGCCTCGTCCGGCGCGTAGCGCTCCACCAGGCGGTCGAAGGTCCGTCCCGCGTCCAGCAGGCTGGCGTCGAGGCGGCCGGGGTGGGGCTGCCCGGGGCCGCCCTCGGGCAACCGGACCGCCACCTCCCGCTCCCGGGCCTCCTCCCCCACCCCCAGGGCGTCCTTGAGGCGGAGCGACGGGTCGAAGGTCATGACCAGGGTGTCCAGGCCCTGGCGGGCCGACCGGATGCCCAGAGCCGCGGCGAGGGTCGTCTTGCCCACGCCCCCCGAGCCCACCACGATGGTCAGCGGGGTTTCGGCCGGCAGGAGCTCGCGTTCCCGGCTCACGATGCCCCTCCCGACACTGCGACGCCGGCCCGGCCCAGCACCCCGGCGAGCGCTTGCACCAGCTCCGGGCCGGGGCCGATGGGCAGGAGGGGCAGCTCCACCCGGAGGGGCTCCCCCCCGGGGGACCCCGGCGGGCCCCATTCCCTCCGGAGTCGCTCGAGCTCCCGGACGTTCATCTGGCGGCGCTTGCGCCAGAGCTCGACGAGCTCCCGGGGCGCCCCCTCCAGCTCCGCCGCGGCCCCGGGGCCGCCCCCCTCCTCCGGCAGCGGAGGGTAGAGGCCGTTGACCACGAGGAGATCCGGCTCCCGGCGGAGCTCCTCCCGAAGGGTCTGCGCCAGCTCCAGGGCTTCCTGGACCGGCATCTCTTCGGCCGCCGCCACCACGACGACGCCGCAGCGGGAGGGGTCCGCCACCAGGGTGCCGATCTGCTCCGCGATCCGGCCGAAGGGCCCCCCCTGGACCACGTCCGAGACCACCAGGGGAGCCCGCAGCATCGAGACGCCGTGCCCGGTGGCGGGAGCGTCAAGGATCACGGTCTCGAAGCGCCCCTCGTCCAGCAGCCTCCGGGCGTGCTCCAGGATCGCCAGCTCCTCGAGGCCCGGGGCACCGTCCACGAAGTGCTGGTAGACGGGGGACGAGAAGATCTTCCGGGTGAGCGCCCCGATCCGGACCCGCTCCTCGATCACCCGGTCGACCACCGCCCGGGGCTTGAGGTGCTGGAGAAAGAGCCCCCCGCCCACGTCCACGATCTCCCCTCCGGAGGGCGGCGCGTCCAGGAGGCGGTGGAGGTTCTCCCGGGGATCGACCTCGATCACCAGGACCCGCCGCTCGCCCGCCGGCGCCGCGCCCCGGCGAGCTCCCCGTCCGCGACCGCGAGGCGGCCCGCCCTGCGCGAGAAGCCGCCCGAGGAGCGCCGTGACCGTGCTCTTGCCCACGCCGCCCTTCCCCGTGGCGACGAGGAAACCCCGGCGGGCGAGGTCGTCCAGTCGCGCCAGTGTGTCCGTGGCCGGCATCTCTTCGATCTGCCCTTGATGGTGAAAGGGAGTGGCCGCCCCCCGAAGCATGATAGAACGCTGACCGCCATGGCCTTTCCGGAAACCCGACTGCGGCGCCTGCGCCGGACGCCGGTCCTGCGCCGCATGGTACGCGAGACGCGACTGGCCCCGGAGGACCTCGTCCTTCCGCTGTTCGCCCGGCCCGGCGAGGGCGTCGCCCGGCCCGTCGGCTCCATGCCCGGAGTCTTCCAGCACTCGGTGGACCGCCTGGTCGAGGCGGCCGGCGAGGCCTGGGATGCGGGCGTTCCGGCGGTGCTCCTCTTCGGCATCCCGGAGCACAAGGACGCCGTGGGCTCCGCGTCCTGGGACGACGACGGCGTCGTGCAGCGCGCCGTCCGGGCCCTGAAGGAAGCCCTCCCGGACCTGGTCACCCTCGCCGACCTGTGCTTCTGCGAGTACACCGACCACGGCCACTGCGGGGTCCTGGACGGCGGTACCGTGGACAACGACGCCACCCTGGACAACCTGGGCCGCCAGGCCGCCTCTCTGGCCCGCGCCGGCGTGGACGTGATCGCCCCGTCCGACATGATGGACGGCCGGGTGGCGGCGGTGCGCTCGACCCTGGACGAGGAGGGCTTTCAGGACGTGGCGATCCTGTCCTACGCGGCGAAGTTCGCCAGCGCCTTCTACGGTCCCTTCCGGGAGGCCGCCGAGTCGGCGCCCTCCTTCGGCGACCGGAGGACCTACCAGATGGACCCGGCGAACCGCCGGGAAGCCCTCCGGGAGGTGGAGCTGGACGTCGAGGAGGGCGCGGACATGGTCATGGTCAAACCCGCGGTGCCCTACCTGGACGTGGTCTCGGACGTGGCGGAGACCTTCGGCCTGCCCACGGCCGCCTACCACGTCTCCGGCGAGTACGCGATGATCCGGGCCGCCGCCGAGCGCGGCTGGATCGACGGCGACCGGGTGCTCATGGAGACGTTGCTCTCGATCCGGCGGGCCGGGGCGGACCTGGTGGTCACGTACGGGGCGGTGGAAGCAGCCTGGCGCCTCCGGGAGGGCTGGGAGCCTTGAAGACGGCGGGGGCTTCTGCCCGCAGGCGAACCAGCGTGTAGGGGCGGAGCTTGCCTCCGCCCGTGGTCCGGACCAGCACGGCGGTCGCTGAGGCACGGGCGGAGGCAAGCTCCGCCCCTACACGCTTGGCTTGCGGGCGGGAATCCCCGCTGAGATCACGCCGAGACGAACGAAAGCGGCGCGGGCTTCGAGCTCCCCGGACGGGCGCTCCACCGGCCCGGCTCCTTCACCGTCGAGCGCCACGACAAAGGGGCCCGGGGAGTCGCAAGACGCGCGGATGAGGACGCGAGGGGAGCAATCTGAATCGGAGGGTGCGACCCTGTCGCACCGGAACCGGCCGACCGGCATGTCACAGGGGGATCGATCCATGAGCCATCTCGAACGAGCCAGCCGCGTCATGCCCGGGGGGGTGTCCTCGCCGGTGCGCGCCTTCACCGGGGTCGGGGGGGAGCCGGTCTTCGTCCGCTCCGCCCGGGGCGCCTACCTGGAGGGCGAGGACGGCCGCCGCTACCTGGACTACGTCGGTGCCTACGGGCCGCACATCCTGGGCCACGGCCACCCGGACGTGGTGGCGGCCGTCCGGGAGGCGGCGGAGCGTGGTACCGCCTTCGGCGCCCCGACGGTGGCGGAGGCGGAGCTCGCGGAGGTGATCGTCTCCGCCCTGCCGTCGGTGGACATGGTGCGCCTGGTCAACTCCGGCACCGAGGCCACGATGTCCGCCCTGCGCCTGGCCCGGGCCGCCACCGGCCGGAACCGGTTCGTCAAGTTCGACGGCTGCTACCACGGCCACGGCGACGCCTTCCTCGTGGCGGCCGGCTCGGGCGCGGCGACCATCGGGCATCCCTCGTCCCCCGGCGTGCCCGAGGCGGTGACCGCCGACACCCTGGTGGCGCCGTTCAACGACCTGGAGGCGGTCCGGGAGCTCTTCAGCCGCCACGGCGGGGAGATCGCCGCCGTCTTCGTCGAGCCCTACGCCGGCAACATGAGCCTGGTCCCCCCGGACGAAGGGTTCCTGGAGGGCCTGCGGGAGCTGTGCGACGAGGCCGGGGCGCTCCTGGTCTACGACGAGGTGATGACCGGGTTCCGGGTGGCCTGGGGCGGTGTCCAGACACTCCCCCGCCACGCCGGCGTCCGGCCGGACCTGACCACCCTGGGCAAGGTGATCGGCGGTGGCCTCCCCCTGGCGGCCTTCGGCGGGCCGGGAGAGCTCATGGAGCGCCTCGCCCCCACCGGCCCCGTCTACCAGGCCGGAACGCTCTCGGGAAACCCCCTGGCCGTGGCCGCGGGCCTCGCCGCCCTCCGGGTGCTCCGGGCCGACGACGGCGCCCTCTACCGGCGCCTGGAGGAGACGGGAGGCGCCCTGGAGGAGGGTCTCGCCGGGGCGGCCCGGGATGCGGGGATCCCGTGCACGGTCCAGCGCTGCGGCTCCATGGTGGGCGTGTTCTTCACCCCGACGGCGGTGCGCTCGAAGGCCGACGTGGACGCCTCCGACCGGGGCCTCTACCAGCGGGTGTTCCACCGCATGCTCGAGGCCGGCGTCCACCTTCCGCCGTCGCCCTACGAGACCTTCTTCGTCTCCGCCGCCCACGGGGACGAGGAGATCGAGGCGACCGTCGAGGCCTTCCGCCGGGCTCTCGCCGCGGAAGGTTGAGACGTTATACTCGGCCCAACGACGACCGCCCGTCCCGGGCCGAAGGAGAGCATCGAATGACCCACATCATCATGGAGCCCTGCATCGGCGTCAAAGACACCTCCTGCGTGGACGTGTGTCCCGTGGACTGTATCTACGGCGCCGACGAGGACTGGGAGATGCTCTACATCCACCCCGAGGAGTGCATCGACTGCGGCCTGTGCGTCGACGCCTGTCCGGTGGAGGCGATCCTCCCGGAGGAGGAGGTCCCGGACAAGTGGGAGAAGTACATCGCCATCAACTACGAGCACTTCGACCTGACCCCTCCCTGACGAGCTGGCGCCGAGGCGATCCCGGCCTCCGCCGGTCCGCCGTGGTCCCTCGATGCCCAGCGGCCTTCCAGTCCATCTCCCCCGGGCGCGCCCCCTGCGGCGCGCCCGTCGCACGTTGAGGGGCCGGAAATTCCCCTGCACCACGGGCTGTTGAGCCTATTGAGTGCGGTAGACTCAGGTTTACGGACGCCATGGATTACAAGGACTACTACCAGACCCTGGGGGTGTCCCGGAACGCCTCGAAGGAGGACA
>JBKHJP010000395.1:0-3867 GCA_046538065.1 Thermoanaerobaculia bacterium
CGAAGGGCCGCCCCGGGCGAATCCGATCTCGTCGTCCCGAGCCTTTCTCTTCTCGTCGTCCCGAGTCCTTTTCTTCTTGTCGTCCCGAGCGAAGTCGAGGGACCCGGGCGGGGGGCCCGCCACCCATGAACGCCATCCGCGACCCGAACCAGGCCTACGCCGAAATGGTCAAGGGCCTCTGGCGGGAAAACCCCGTCTTCGTCCAGGTCCTGGGCATGTGCCCCGCCCTCGCCGTCACCAACACCGCGGTCAACGGCCTGGCCATGGGCGGCGCCACGTTCTTCGTCCTCACGATGTCGAGCCTGCTCATCTCGAGCCTGCGACGGTGGATCCCGAAGGCGGTCCGGATCTCCACCTACATCCTGGTGATCGCCACCTTCGTCACCGTGGCGGACCTCACCCTCCAGGCGGCGGCGCCGGCGGTCCACCGGGAGCTCGGCGCCTTCATCTCCCTGATCGTGGTCAACTGCCTGATCCTCGGCCGGCAGGAGGCCTTCGCCTCGAAGCAGCCGGTCCGCCTGGCCCTCGCCGACGCCGCCGGCATGGGGAGCGGCTTCGCCCTGGCGCTGACCCTCCTGGGGGGTGCCCGGGAGGTCCTGGGGAAGGGCTCGCTCTTCGGCCTCGACCTCTTCGGGGCGCGCTTCGAGCCCTGGGTGATCATGATCCTCCCGCCGGGGGGGTTCCTCATGCTCGGGGCGCTCCTCCTGGTCTTCGCCTGGGTGACGGAGGCCCGCAAGGGGAGGGCCCGTGGGGCCGGGGGCCGCGCGGCGACGGAGGCGGCGGAATGAACGAGCTCGTCTGGATCTTCGTCTCGGCCCTGCTGGTGAACAACTTCACCCTGTCGTACTTCCTGGGCCTGTGCCCCTTCTTCGGGGTCTCCGGGCGGCTGGACACCGCCTTCCGGCTGGGCCTCGCCACCATCTTCGTCATGGTGATCACGTCGCTCGCCGCCTGGACGCTGGAGAGCTTCGTCCTGCCGTTCGCGCCCTACCTGCGCCTGATCAGCTTCATCGTGGTGATCGCCTCCACGGTCCAGCTCGTGGAGATGATCATCCGCAAGGTCTCGCCGGCCCTCTTCCGCGCCCTGGGGATCTTTTTGCCCCTCATCACCACGAACTGCGCCATCCTGGCCCTGGCGCTGTTCCAGACCAGCCGGGACTACGGCCTCCTCCAGGGCCTGGTCTTCGCCGTGGGCGCCGGCGCCGGCTTCACCCTGGCCCTGGTCCTCATGGCCGGCCTCCGGGAAGAGGCGGAGCTCTCGGACGTCCCGGCCCTCGTCCGGGGCACCGCCATGAACCTGCTCATCGCCGGCGTGCTCTCCATGGCCTTCATGGGCTTCGCCGGCCTGTTCGGAGGGAGCGGATAGCGCGCCATGGCCACCGACCTCCTCGCCGTCCTCGTCCTCGCCGCCCTCGCCGGGGGCTGGGTCCTCCTCCAGCGCTGGATCGCCCGGGTGGACCCGGAGCTCCCGGGCATCAAGAGGAGCTGCTCCGGGTGCTCGGTGCCCGGGGCGGGCGGGTGTGGGGGAGGGTGCGAGGCGGGGGGTGGCGCGGGCGACGGACCGCCCGGCGGCGAACGGTCGCTTTTCGACCCGAACGGTCGATCTACGACCTGAGCGGTCGTTCTGGGACCCGAGCGGTCCGGGCGCGGGGCACGGGAGCCCGACCCGCAACGAGGCGTCTCCGCGATTGGACGAGCGCGCCGAGGGCTCACGCCTGGGGGGCACCCACCAGGCCCGCCCCGGTGTCGAACGGATCGAACCCGGACACCAGCCGGTCGGTGGTGCAGGAGCCCACGACCCGGCCGGTGAGCTGGAACGCGCTGAGCGCTCCCGTGGCGCGGATCCGCTCGGCCCACAAGGCGGCGACGCCCGCCACGTGAGGGGTCGCCATGCTGGTGCCGCTCAGCGACCGGAGCCCGCCCCCCGCTCGCGCGGAGACGATCCCGACCCCCGGCCCGGAGAGGTTCGCGCCGGTGTTCGAGAAGGGCGCGACCGAGAAGCGGTCCCCCGACTGTCCGAGGGCCGCCACCGAAACCACCCCCTCGGAGACCGCCGGAGGGCTCACCGCGATCTCGAAGCTCGGATCCACGCTCCTCTGGCTCTCGTTGCCAGCGGCGGCCACGAGCACCGCGGGCTGGAGGAAGCTCCCCTGGGTCCGGATCAGGGAGGCCAGCCGCTCGAAGAGCAGGACGTTCTGGCGGTACCCTTCCAGGGCCCGGGAGGTCGCTAGCTCCAGCGGGAACCCGGCTTCCTCCACCAGGCGCCGCTGGAAGCCGGGAAAGTCCAGGCCCAGGGACATGGAGATCACGTGGGCGCCGTTGTCCACCGCCCAGCGGATCGCGGAGACGATCTCGTCGCTCGAGCCCCCCTCCTGACCCAGCACCTTGCCGATCAGCGCCCTCCTGATGCCCCGGGCCACCCCGATCCGGTGGTTGTCCGTGTCGCGGCCGAAGATCGTGCCGGCGCAGTGGGTGCCGTGCCCGTTCTGGTCGCCGTTGCCCTCCCCCGTGAAGTCCTCCTCCACGAGCTCGACCCCGTTGAAGGCCGGGTGGTCGGCGTCGATCCCCGTGTCCAGCACGGCCACCACGATCCCATCACCGGTGAAGGGCGAGGTGTCCGCCCTCACTGCCTGGACGCCCCAGGACGTCTCCAGGGCGGCCGGCGCCGCCACGTCCCCCAGGTCCTCCACCGGGGCCACGAGCCGCATGGGCATCGCCGGTGCGACGGCCATGACGTCGGACCCCCGGGTGAGCCTCGGAACCTCGTTGCGCTCCAGCTCCTCCACATCGAGCTCGATCCCGGCGTCCGGCTCGGGGGCCGCCGCGACGGCGCCCGGCCCGAGGAACGGGTCCCGCGTGGCGCCCCGGGTACTGCGCAGGATGATGTGCTTTTCCGCCATTTCGTCTCTCCCTTCGTCGTGGGCTCTGCATTGCACGGAAATGCGCCGGCGAAGCGCTCGCCGTCCCATGGAAGAGACGGACGCGAAGGGCGAATCCCCTCAGGGACTCGCGAGTACGAGAAGCTCGAAGAGCCGCAACGGCGAGGCTGGAGAACCGTGCCGAGCCTCGAAGCCCCTACCACCCAGGCGGGCAGGTCCGGAAGGGATGAGCGGTTGTTCTGGGACCCGAGCGGGGCCCGTGGGAGGGCCTGGACAGCCCTCTGAGGGCCTGCCACCGTCGGACGGGCGGGGCACCATGCCCGCGGCCGGCTCGGGCCGTCTGGGGGCCGTGGAGGGCTGGCACCAGAGCGCCCGCCTGCCCTGGCGTCCTGGAGGAGGACCGAGGATGATCGCGATCGGAGTCCAGGTCGGCCAGCGGAGCGAGCCCTCGGCACTCTGCGTGGTCGAGGTCCAGAACCGAACCGGCCCTCCCGGGTCAGAGGCCCACTTCTTGGTCCGACACCTGGAGCGGATCCCCATGGGCACGACCTATCCGGCCGTCGCCGATCGCTCGGCCCAGGTCGCCGCCAGGCTCCTCGACAGGGGCGCGGTCCGCCCGGATCTCTACCTCGACGCCACGGGCCTCGGGGAGCCCGTGGTCGACCTTTTCTCTGCCCGCGTCCAGAACGCCAAGATCGTGGCGGTGTACTTCACCCAGGGCGATCGCCGGAGCCGGATCAGCCACCGCGAGCTCCACCTCGGAAAGGCCTACCTGGTCACGCGGCTCCAGACCCTCCTCCAGGTCGGGTGTCTTCACCTGCCGAGGACGCCCGACGCCGAGGGCCTGGCTCACGATCTCCTGGAGTTCCAGATCGACATCGCCGAGCACGCCAACGACCGGTACGACGCCTTCCGGGTCGGCCCCCGCGACGAGTGTTAGCGGCGGCCTGAAACCGCCAGAGTCTGGCGGTCAGAAGCGCGGCCTTCG
>JBKHJP010000396.1:0-3844 GCA_046538065.1 Thermoanaerobaculia bacterium
TGCTCCGCAGGACGATGCCTCGCCCGCGTAGATGGGTCTTGAGCTCGTCGAAGGCGGTCTCGATCTTCCAGCGCTCGTGATAGAGCGCCGCCAGCTCCTGAGCCGGTGAGCCCGAGGGATCGAGGATCGTGGTCAAGAGCCGGTAGAGCGGCTCGGGATTTTCGCCGTCCTCGAGCCGCTGGCGGCACGGCAAGACGGCGTTGCTCTTCATCCGCCACAGCAGGTCGGCTCCGGTCTCCGCGGCTTGGCCCCACAGAGAGAAGCTGAAGAAATTGCGGTCGGCCAGGCACAGCATCTGCGGTCTCAACCGTGTGATGACGGAGCGGGCGAGCTCGATCTCGCTCACCGAGCGGCCCGGTCCGTGGGAGAATGCCCCTTCCGGCCAGGCGATCCGCCGGAGGGTTCTTCCGGCCCCGTCCGGGCCGTTCCGGGGGCCTTCCCGGCCGAGCGCAGGCGACGACGAGATGACGAGCCGAATCCCAGAGCTGGCGAGCTTCGCCCTCCTGGCGGCCCTCGCGGCCGCCCCGACGGGCGCCCAGGCCCCTCCACCCGAGGAGGCGCCGGGCGGGCCCGAGCCCGCGGCCGGTGCACCGCAGCCCCGGGAGGAGCGCCTCCTGGTGGAGGTCGTCGACGGCCGGGGCGAGCCGGTGGAGAGCCTTACCCCCGGTGCCCTCACCCTCCTGGTGGACGGAGAGGCGCAGCCCGTCGGAGCGGTGGAGCGCGCCGCTCCGGAGCGGATCGCGCTCTACTTCGACCTGCCGTCCCTCGCCACCCCGGAGGTGGTGGAGGCGGCGGGCGTGCTGGCGGCGCGCGCCGACGATCTGGCCGCGCTGGCGCCGGTGGAGGTCCTCCTGGGCGGAGACGGGACCCGCACGGCGCTCCCGTCCACCGGGGATCCGGAGGTCCTGGCCCAGACCCTCTCCGGGACCGGGGTCCGGCAGGCCGGGGAGGACGAGCTGGCGGAGGTGCGGCGAGCGTTCCTCGCCGAGCTGAGCGAGCTGGATGAGTCGAGAGGGGCCACCGAGGGCGGCGCCGGTGCAGCGGCGCCGGAGCGGGCCGTGGCGGCGGCCCGGGAGGCCCTGGCCGAGGAGGCCCGGCGCCTCCGCCTCCAGCGGGAACGGCTGGTCTCCTGGGCCGCGTCCACGGACACCGGGGCCGGAGGAGCCGGCGCGGGCGCCCCGCGACCCCCGGGCACCCTCCTCCTGGTCACGGGAGGGTTCGACGAGGACCCCCTGGCTTTCTACCGGGCGGCCCTGGAGGCCCGCGGGCTGGAGGAGGAGGCCGCGCGCCTGGGGCGCCCTGTGATCCTGCCCTCCCTCGATGAGGTGTCCCGGGTGCTGGCGGCCTACGGCTGGGTGGTCTTCCCCTACCTGCCGGAGCCGGGCGAGGTGGCGGAGACGCCGGTGCCGGTGGGGCCCGAAGCCCCGGAGGATCCGTCGGTCCGCCAGCCCGACCTGGATCCGGCCGGATCCGACGACTCCCAGCAGCCGGCCCTGATCACCCCCCGCCTGGGGCGAGATCGGGAGGAACGGGCCGACGGCGAGGCGCCGCCGGTCCGGGGCGGCCGGGAAGCTCCCGAGCGGATGGCGCGCGGGACCGGGGGCGAGGTGGTGAGCGACCCCCTGCAGCTCGCGGACGTCCTGGGGCGCCTGGGACGGCGCTGGAGCGTCCGGTTCCAGGCGCCGGAGGGCGAGCCGCGCCCCCTGGAGGTCCGGGCCGAGGGGGGCGCCACCGTGCGCGCCCCGGCGTGGTCGGCCGGCACCGTGGCCCCGAGCTCGGTGGCCGCCGTGCGGGTCCGGCGGGTCCTCGAAACCGAGGGCGGGGCCTGGATGGGGGACCTGGCGGACCGGGGCGCCCTCGCCCTGGAGGCGGCGTTCGAGACGCCGCCGGGCGGGGTGGGGGAGGGGCGGCTGCTGCTCCGCCTGGAGGGCGAGGGCCCCGATGGGGAGGGCGAGCCGGCCGGGCCCGCGCCGCCGTCCACACCGGAAGGGACCGCCGGGCCGCCCGGGGTTCCCGTCCGGGCCACCGTGGGGGTCGACCGGCCGGGCCGGGACCCCCTGGTCTTCCACCGGGAGCTCGGCCCCGGGTCGTTCGGTCCGGAAGGCGTGGCCCGCCTCCCGGTGCGCCTGCCGGAAGGGGCCGAGAGCCGCGTGGCGGTGCTGGTGGAGGAGGTCGGGACGGGCCGCTGGGGGGCCGCCTTCGCGAGCCACCTGGAGTCGGCGGAGGAGGCGGCGGGGCTCGGCGACGTGGCACCCGGCCCGGCGGACGCGGCGGAGCTCCTCCCCGCCCCGCGGGCCGTCACCCTGCTCAGGCCCCGGGAGGCCTTCGTCATGGGACGCACGGAGTTCCGGGCGGTGGTCTCCCGGGCGGGTGTCGCCCGCGTCGACTTCTTCCTGGACGGCGAGCGGCGGGCCGCCCTGGGCGAGGCGCCGTTCCGCGCCGTCCTGGACGTGGGGGACCTCCCCCGGCCGCACCGGGTCGAGGCGGTCGCCTACGACGCCGGCGGCCGGGAGCTCGGGCGGGACCTGCTGGTGGTCAACGAGGGCAGCGGCGCCTTCCGGGTGCGGATCGTCCAGCCCGGGGCGGGCAACACCGGCAACGAGGAGGAGCCCCGGGTGGGCCCCGTGGACGTGGCGGCCGAGGTCAGGGCGCCGCCGGACGCCCGGGTCGACCGGGTGGACTTCTACTGGAACGCCGACCGGGTGGCCACCCGGTTCGGGCCACCCTACCGGCAACGGGTCGTAGTCCCGGAGGCCGATCCCCGGGGTTTCGTCCGGGTGGTGGCGCGCCTCGAAGACGGGACCTCCGCCGAGGACGTGGTCTTCCTGAACAGCCCGGGGACCACCGAGCGCCTGGACGTCAACCTGGTGGAGATGTACGTCGTGGTCACCGACCAGGAGGGCCGGCCGGTCACCGGGCTCGGACCCGAGGACTTCCGGGTCTACGAGGAGGGCGAGGCGCGGGAGATCACCACCTTCACCGACGCCGGGCACCTGCCGTTGACCGTGGGGCTGGCGATCGACTCGTCGGCGTCCATGTTCGTCAAGCTGCCGTCGGTGGGGCTGGCGGCGGCGGAGTTCGTCCAGGACTCCCTGGACGGCGACGACCGGGCCTTCGTCGTGGGCTTCGGCGGCGAGCCGCGCCTGGTCCAGCAGGCCACGTCCAGCGATCCCGATCTGGTGCGCTCCATCGCCCGCCTGCGGGCGGACGGCCAGACGGCCCTGTGGGAGTCGGTCGTCTACTCCCTGGTCCAGCTCCAGGGAGCTCCGGGCAAGAAGGCCCTCGTGCTCTACACCGACGGTGCCGACGAGGACGAGGACTTCCGCTACCAGACCGCTCTGCGCTTCGCCCGCGAGGTGGGGGTGCCGGTTTACTTCATCCTGACCAACAACGAGATCGTCCGCACCGGGGGCCGTGGCCTCGGGGTGCGGCGCTTCCTCGGGCGGGTGCGCCGGCTGGCCGACGCCGTGGGCGGGAGGACCTACATCGTGCGCCACGGCGAGGACCTCTCCGCCGTCTACCGGGAGATCGGCCGCGAGCTCCGGAGCCAGTACCTGCTGGCCTACTACTCCGAAGACCTGCCGGAGGAGACCTTCCGCCGGGTGCGGGTCGAGGCGGCCGACCCCGACCTCGAGGTCCGCACCATCGCCGGGTATTTCCGGTGACGAGGCTCCGCCTCAACGCTTGGGGGTGGGTCGGCGAGGTTGACTCCGGGCGGTTCTCGTCCCCCGCCCCGGTCGACTCCCGTGGCGAGCCCGGGCCGGCCCGGGCCTATCCACCCAAGCAGAGCTCCTCTGGATCACCCCCCCTCTCCCTCGGTCCCTCTCCCACCCCCTCCAGGGGG
>JBKHJP010000397.1:0-3841 GCA_046538065.1 Thermoanaerobaculia bacterium
GGGCAGGCCGCCGTGCACGACGGCACCACCACCGCCACGTGAACGTGCCGGCTATCCCGTGGAAGCCTTCGGCGAGCTGTTCCACCGGGCCGAGGAGGATGGGCTCAAGGGGTTGGCGGTGTACCATCGGTTGCCCCGTTGTGGGGAGGAGTGGCGAGGCGGTGCGATGACGCGGTGGATCGGCAGGTGGTTGGCAGTGGCCCTGGTGCTCCTTCCGGGCTTTTTGGCCCTCGGGGCGCTGGAGGCGTGGCCCGCCCGGACCGGCGCCTGGCTCGACCTCGCGGGGCGTCTCACGGGCGCCGTGGGGCTCGCCTGCCTGCTGGTGGCCGCCGCCGTGAGCGTCCGGATCCCGGGCTGGGACCGGCCCTTCGGCGGCCTCACCCGGCTCTGGAAGCTCCACCACCGCCTGGGGCTGGCGAGCTTCCTCCTGCTCCTGGCCCACCCGGTCCTCATGGCCCTGGGGCGGGTGCCCCTGTCCCCCGCCGCGGCGGCCGGCGTTCTGCTGCCCGGGGTCGTGGCCGGCTCTCCGGGCTCGGCCTGGGCCCTCTGGGCGGGCTGGATCGCCCTGCTGGCCCTGATGGCCTTCCTGGCGCCGAGCTTCCAGCTCTTCGGCAAGCCGGAGTACCAGCGCTGGAAGACGCTCCACTTCCTCTCCGGCGCCACCGTGGTGGCGGGGGTGCTCCACGCCCTGCCGCTGACCCGGACCCTGCCACGGGAGGCGGCCCTCGCCCTGTGGGGCGGCCTGGGGTCGCTGGCGGTGGCGGTCTTCCTGTGGCGGGCCCTCGTGGCCCGACGGGTTCTTCGCCGGCCGTGGCGGATCGTGGAGAACCGCCCCCTCGCGGACCGGGTCACCCGGCTCTTCCTGGAGCCGGAGGACGGCCGCCCCCTGGCCCACCGGCCGGGGCAGTTCGTCTACCTGACCCCGCGGGACCCGGGGCTCGGTGCCGGCCGGGGCGAAGAGCACCCGTACACGGTGAGCTCGGCCCCCGGGGCCGAGCGCCTGGAGATCACGGTCAAGGCGCTGGGGGATGCGAGCTCCGCGCTGCTGGACGTGGCGGAGGGGAGCCGCGCCCAGGTGGAGGGGCCCTACGGTGATTTCCCGTCCCCCACCCTGCGGGAGCACCGGCAGCTCTGGATCGGAGGCGGCGTGGGGATCACGCCGTTCGTGAGCGCCGTGCGGGCCCGGGCGGCGGCCCCCATGGGCGATACCGTCCTCCTCAACTGCGCCAACGACCCGTCCCGGGCCTACTTCCTGGACGTGCTCATGGAGGCGAGCGCGGACCTGGAGGACCTCATCGTCGTCCCGCACTACTATGTTCGGGAAGGGCCCCTGGCCCGGGACTTCCTCCTGGCCCACTGTCCCGACGCCGCCGAACGCCACTGGTTCGTCTGCGGCCCTCCGGTCCTGGTGGAGCTGGCCCGGCGACTGGCCCGGGAGCTCCGGGTTCCCCGGGGACGCTTCCACTCGGAGGACTTCGTCTTCCTCTGATCCCATGAACCGCTTCGCCTATACAGCGTTCGTCGCCTTCTGGGCTGCCGTGGCCACGCTCCTGGCCGTGGCGTTTCTCGGCGGGCCCCCGCCGGAGGGGCGGGGTACCGGCCCGCCCACCGCGGCGGCAGAGCCCGGCGCCGAGGCTCCGTCCGGCGCTCGGGAGCCCGGGGCACCCGAGGGCGGACCCGAGGCCGAGGGTCCGGAAGGGAAGCTTCCCCGGGTCACCCTCGAAGAGCTCACACGCCACGACGACCGGGCGAGCTGCTGGAAGGCGATCCGCGGAAAGGTCTACGACGTGACCGACTTCATCGACCTCCACCCCACCCCGGCGTCCGTGATGCAGGAGTGGTGCGGCCGGGAAGCCACCGAAGCCTGGGAGGACAAGGGCTACGGCGAGCCCCACAGCCCGGCGGCGGAGGCGATGCTCGAGGATTACCTGGTGGGGCGCCTGGCGGCGCCGGCACCGGGCCGGCCGGAGCCGGACCCGTGAACCCTGAGCCCCGAACCCCGAAGCCCGAAGGGGCAAGGAGGAGACCGTGACCCAGAACAGACCCCGCACCCTGCTGGTAGGCACCGACCTGACCGAGGTCGCCGACACCGTGGTCCGGGCCGCCGGAGCCGTGGCGGCGCACACCGGAGCCGAGCTCCACCTGATCCACGCGGTGGAGGGCGGACCGCGGGGCGCGGACGACCAGGACCTCCGGGAGACCGCCCGCCGGGCCCTGGAGGCGCAGCTCGCCCGCTGCCTGCCGGCCGGCGTGAAGGCCGCCGGCGTGGCCCTGCGCCCCGGGCCCGCCTACCGGTCGATCCAGGCGCTGGCGGATGAGCTCCACCCCGACCTCCTGGTGATGGGGCCCCACGGAGGGACGCGCCTGTCCGACCGGGCCCTGGGCTCGACCGCCGACCGCGTGCTGCGCACGACCCACGTGCCGTGCCTGGTGGTGCGGGGCGACCTGCGCCTGCCCGCCCGCGCCCTGGGCGTGCCCGTGGACTTCTCCGACCCGTCGCGGGAGGCCCTCCGCCTGGCGTTCCGGTGGGCCGGCGGCCTGCTGGCGGAGGAGGGCCGGGACGGGCCGGAGGTGCGCCTCCTCCACGTGGGCTGGCCGGTCACCCAGGTCGACGTCCCCGACCACGAGGAGGCGGTGCTTCGCCCCGACCTCGCCCGGGAGATCGAGGCGGCCGCCGCGGCCACCGGCGCCGGGGTCACGGCGGAGGCGGACGTGCTGTGGGACAACCTCCCCGGCCAGCGCATCTGCCGCTGGGCCCGGTCCCGGGAGGTCGACCTGCTGTTCGTGGGCACCCACGGCCGGAGCGGCCTCCCCAGGTTCCTCCTGGGGAGCATGGCCGCCACCGTCGCCCGGGAGTCCCCGTGCTCGGTGGTCCTGGTGCCGCCGCCCGTGGCCGCGGCGGACCGGCCCGTGCCGGCACCGGCCCTGGACCGGGTGCTCGTGGCCACCGACTTCAGCCTGGAAGCGCAGGAGGCCGGCACCTGGCTGGCGGAGCACCTCGCTCCGGAGGCGGAGATCGTCCTGGCCCACGTGGCGGAGGTCCCCTACCCGCCGGCGTTCCTGCGCGGCGGGCTGCCGCCCCGCGAGGAGCTGACGGCCACTGCTCTCGAAGGAGCCGAGCGGCGCCTGGAGGAGGCGGCCCGGTCGCTCCCCCGGGTCCCCGCCGAGCGGGTGGTGCGCGACGGGCGGCCCGCCGAGGGGCTGGCGGCCCTGGCCCGGGAGCTCGGGGCGGACCTGGTGGCGGTGGGGAGCCACGGCCGGCGCGGAGGGCTGTGGGCGGGGCTGGGGTCGACGGCCGAGGGTCTTTTGGTGAGCTCGCCGGTGCCCGTCCTGGTGGCCCGCGGGATGGAAGGGGAGCGGCCCCGGCACCTCCTGGTGCCCGTGGACGACTCCCTGGACGCGCGCCACGCCCTGGAGTGGGCGAGCTTCCTGGCGGAGCGGCTGGAGGCCCGCATCACGCTCTTCCACGTGGTGAGCTCTGCCCTGGTGGGCGGAGTCCGGCGCGTGTCGTCGGAGCCGGCGGCCCGGAAGCTGGAGGAGAGCCTGCGCTCCGGCGTGGAGACGTGGCTGGCCGAGGTCGCAGAAGGCATGCCTCTGCCCCGGGAGCGCGTCGAGACGGCTGTGGAGGTGGGGTTGCCCGAGCTCCAGATCCTCGCCGCCGCCGCCCGCCTGGGGGGTGACCTGATCGTCATGGGCAGCCGGGGGTCCGGTGGGGGCCGGGCGGTGGGCCTGGGCGGCCTGGCCCGGGCCGTGGTCCGCCACGGGACGGGCCCGGTGCTCGTGGTGCCGCCCGCCCGGCCATGATCGCACCGGAGTGGCAGGGCGACCCCACCCGTGCCTG
>JBKHJP010000061.1:0-15955 GCA_046538065.1 Thermoanaerobaculia bacterium
AGGCCGAGCCGTCCCGGAGGGCGGGAGCCCCCGGCCCGGCCCCTCGACTTCAGCCCCGGGAGACCCGCCCGAGCCCCCCTCCCGGAGGCGCGGGTCAGTCCGTCCACACCACCCCGAAGCCCACCGACCGCTCCGGGGCCGCCAACGACTTGTCATCCGCCGAGGGGAAATAAATCTCGTCCAGGAGGTTCCGGCCGTTCACGCTCAGCCGGAAGCCGTCCCGGATCTCGTAGGACAGCGCCGCCGAGAGGAGGTCGGCGTCCGGGATCGGCTTTTCCCCCGGGCCCGGCTCGTCCTTCTCGAAGCGGCGCTGGAACCGGGACTCCACCCCCCAGCGCCCCCGGCGCCAGTCGAGCTGCACCGAGGCCCGGGACGCCGGGACGTCCGCCAGGGGAGTGCCGGCGTCGTCCTTGCCGTCGCTCCACTGGCCGCGCCACGAGACGCGGAGGGCCTCCGTCGCCTGGAAGAAGCCGTCCGTCTCCACCCCCTCGATGGTCCCGGAGGTCAGGTTGACGAAGGTCCGCACGCCGGGCTCCACGTCGATCCGCTCGATGTAGTCGTCGATCTCGTTGCGGAAGACGTAGGCGGCGGCGTAGAGGCGCTCGCCGTAGTAGCGCACGCCCAGGTCGCCGGAGACCGAGCGCTCCGGGTCCAGGCCGACTGTGGAGATCACCTCCCCCCGGCCGGTGGTGCCGGTGAAGAAGCGCTCGGACAGGCTGGGAAAGCGCAGGCCCGTGCCCACGTTGGCGGCGAGCTCGAAGCGGCCGCCGAGGGGCGCCGTGGCGCCGGCGAATCCCGCCCAGGCGGTGTCGTCCTCGCTGTCGAAGCCCGCGTTGTCCTGGCGGAGCACGGTGAAGCGGCCGCCGGCCTCCACGGTCACCGGACCCAGGCTCCGCCGGAGCGAGCCGTAGAGGGCCACCTCGTCCTCCTCGCCATCGAGGGTGGTGGAGCGCTCCAGCACGCCGCCGTCGGCGCCGACGGTCTCCTCCGTGGCCTCCACGGAGCGCCGGCCGAACCACTCCGCTCCCAGGCGGGCCGCCAGGTCCCAGGGCAGCTCCAGCTCCCACTGGGCATTGCCCCCCAGGTCGAAGGCCTCGTTGTCCACCAGGCTCACCTCCGGGCTGTCCGCCCGGGTCACCCGCGTCTCGAGCTCGTTGGGGTGGATCCAGAGGTTGACCCGGTAGCTTCCGGGTTTCCGGGCCGTGAGGCTGGTCACCAGGTGGTTCTCCTCCGGGTACAGGGTGACCCGCTCCGGGAAGTCGGTGTTGGGCTTGCCGATGTCGCGCGCCGCGGCGGGGACGACGACGAGCTCCAGGGTGGTGTCGTCGCCGACGGTCCAGATCCGCTCCAGGACGCCGGACCACTGCTCGAAGCGGGAGAAGAGGCGCTCGCCGTCCGGCGTCTCGGCGTCGCCCGCCCGGCGGTGGGCGATGCCCCCGGACCAGCCGTCGGTCCCCCAGCCGGCGACCTGGTAGTGCTCGTCGCCGGAGGCGGAGTAGCCCGTGGACAGGCGGGGCTGCTCGAAGCGCTCCGGGAAGGCCTGGATGACCCCGCCCAGGGCGCCGGAGCCGTAGTAGGACGACGACGGCCCCCGGACCACGTCGACGGAGCCGAGGAGGAGCGGATCGATGAACGAGATGGATACGCCGGCCCGGCGCTCGGTCACCAGCCGGGCTCCGGCGAGGAGGTTGAGCACCCGCTGGCCGGCGATCCCGCGCACGGAGTAGGTCTGGAAACGCCCCCCCTGGCCGTTCTCCGCCACGCCGGGCACGCCCTCGATCACCTGCTCCAGGGTCGACGGCGCCGCCGGGCGCTCGTCCGGCGCCGCGGAGGTCGCCGCCACCGAGACCGGCTGGAAGACGCCGGCGGCGTCCCGGGTGGCGGAGACCACGATCTCGTCGAAGACCTCCTGGCGGGGGACCAGGACCACCTCCACCGAGCCCGAGTGCCCGGCGGCCACCTCGACGGCGCGGTCGTCGAAGCGCGGGTGGGTCACCAGGAGGAGCGCCGGCGGCTCGACCTCTTCGAGCGTGAACTGGCCGCTTCTGCCGGTGCGGGCCTCGGCCCCCGCCTCCACCACCTGGACCCGGGCGCCCTCCACGGGCACGCCGTCGGCGGTGGCGACCGTTCCGGTGAGGGTGGCCGCCGCGGGGGCCGCGGCGAGGACGGAGACGGCGGAGAGCACGAGGGTGCACACGGATCGTACGGACATCAGGGCTTCCCGGGAGTCGGTCTGGCCGGGCTCGGTCCGGTCTCGGCCGGAGCTGGGCCCGGCTTGGGGGTGTTTCGAATCGACGCCAGCGGGGCGCGGGGCGCTCCGCCGCCGTAGGATACGTCACCGGGGCCGGGGGGTTTTCCTCCGGCGTCCCCCCGCCCAGGGCCCCTCCCTTCACTTGTCGTTGCCAGCGCTGCCCTCCCTTCACTTGTCGCTTCCGGCGGGGCCTTCCCTCCACTTGTCGCTTCCGGCGGGACCCTCCCTTCACTTGTCGCTTCCAGCGCTGCCTTCCCTCCACTTGTCGCTTCCGGCGGGGCCTTGGCTTCACCTGTCGTTTCGAGCACTGCCTTGCCTTCACCTGTCGCTTCCAGTGCTGCATTCTCTTCATTTGTCGTTTCGAGCGGAGCGAAGCGGAGTCGAGAAACCTGGGCGGGGGGCGGTCGATGCGGCTCTCCCCCCGCCCAGGCCCCTCGACTTCGCTCGGGGCGACAAGAATGGGGGCCTGGGGCGAGGGCGGTACACTCCCCTGGAGCCGTCCCGTCGACGTTCCAATGACCTACACCCACCGGGCCGGCAGCCAGCCGCGGCCGGCCCGGATCGACTGTTTCGCTCGCGAGAGGAGCCCTGCACCCGCCCATGGAAGCGAGTCTCGAGCTGCGCCGGGTCCGGAAGGCCTTCGGCGACTTCGTGGCCGTGGACGACGTGTCCATGGCCGTCCCCCCCGGCACCGTCTTCGGCCTCCTGGGGCCGAACGGCGCCGGCAAGACCACGACGATCCGCATGGTCATGGACATCATCGCCCCGGACTCGGGCGAGGTGCTCCTCTTCGGCCGGCCGCGGGGGCGCGCCGACCTGGAGCGGATCGGCTACCTGCCGGAGGAGCGGGGCCTCTACCGGAAGATGACGGTGGTGGAGCACCTGGCATTCCTGGGGGAGCTCCACGGCGTCGCCCGCAGAAGGGCGAGGGCCCTGGCGGAGGAGTGGCTGGAGCGCCTGGACCTGGCCGACCGGGCGAAGGCCAAGGTGGAGGAGCTCTCCAAGGGCATGCAGCAGAAGGTGCAGCTCGCCGGAACGGTCCTCCACGACCCGGAGGTGCTCATCCTGGACGAGCCCTTCTCGGGCCTGGACCCGATCAACCAGGCCCTGTTCAAGGACCTGCTGGCGGATTTCAAGGGCCAGGGGCGGACGATCCTCTTCTCCACCCACGTGATGGAGCAGGCGGAGAAGCTGTGCGACCACATCTGCCTGATCTCCCGCGGGCGGACCATCCTCCAGGGGGAGCTCGGCGCCATCAAGCGGGAGCTGGGGGGCAACGCCTACCGGGTGGTGGCCGACGGCGACCTGGACCGGCTGGAGGGCGTGCCCGGGGTGGCGTCGGTCGTGGCGGACGACGACGGCGCGCGCCTGCTGCTGGCGCCGGACGCCGACGGTGCGGCGGTGCTCCGGGAGCTCACCCGGGTGGTGGACGTCACGGAGTTCCGCTCCCGGGAGCCGGACCTGGAGGAGATCTTCATCAAGGCGGTGCGCGATGCGGCATGAGACCACCCTGGTGATCGCCAGGCGGGAGTACCTGGCCAAGATCCGGTCGAAGGGCTTCTGGGTGGCCACCGTGGTGCTGCCCCTGTTCATGGTGGCCATGGGCGTCGTGCCGGTCCTCATCATGTCCCGGGCGACCAGCGAGATCACCGCCGTCCTGGTGGACGAGACCGGGCGCCTGGGTGAGGCGGTCACCGAGCGGCTGGCCGAGGGGGGCCTGGGCATCGGGCCCATCGCCCGGGTGGAGGTGACCGCCGTTCCCCGTGAGGAGGACCCGGAGGCCCAGCGCGCGGCTCTGGACCGGCGGCTTCTGGACGAGGAGATCGACGCCTGGATCTGGATCGACCGGGCGGGCCTGGAGGAGAGCCGGGTGGAGTACCACGCCCGGAACGTCTCCAACACCCTGACCCAGGAGGTGGTGGAGGGGGCGATCTCGGCGGAGGTCCAGACGCTCCGGCTGGCGGAGGCCGGCTTCGACCCGGAGGTGGTCAGGCCCCTCCTGGACCCGGTGAGGCTGCGGACGGTGAAGGTCTCCGAGGAGGGGAGCCGGGCGGAGGCCGGGGAGGCCGGGTTCTTCCTGGCGTACGGGCTGTTCTTCCTCCTCTACCTGGTGCTCCTCATCTGGGGACAGCAGGTGCTCCAGGGGGTGCTGGAGGAGAAGGCCTCCCGGGTGGTGGAGGTGGTGATCTCGTCCGCGCGGCCCTTCGAGCTGATGCTGGGCAAGCTGGTGGGGATCGGCGGCGCGGCGCTGACCCAGTTCGGCATCTGGATCGCCACCGCAGTGGTGCTGACGGCGCCGGGGCTGGTGGCGCTGGTCGCCTCGCTGCCGGAGGACCTGGGGCTTCCCACCTTCTCGGTGGGCCAGGCCGCGGCGGTGGTCGTCTTCTTCGTCCTGGGCTTCTTCGTCTATTCGAGCATGTTCGCCGCCGTGGGGGCGAGCTTCAACAACCTCCAGGAGGCGCAGCAGCTCGCCTGGCTGCCGAGCGTGCCCATCATCCTGCCGATCTTCTTCCTGTTCCCGGTGATCAACGATTCGAACGGCACGCTGGCGGTGGTGACGTCGCTGGTGCCGGTCCTGACGCCGATCCTCATGCCGCTCCGGATCGCCGTGGAGATGCCGCCGGTCTGGCAGGTCGTCCTGGGCGCCGTCCTGACCGGCGGCTTCGTCTACCTGATGATGCGCCTGTGCGGCCGGGTCTACCGGGTGGGGATCCTCATGTACGGCAAGAAGCCGGACCTCCGGGAGATCTGGCGCTGGCTGCGCTACGCGTAGGGTGCGGCCGGCCGTAGGGTGCGATCTCGATCGCACCTGGCTGTGCGCCCACCGGTGCGACAGGGTCGCACCCTACGGCGAGCCCCCGCCTTGCCGGTGCGACAGGGTCGCACCCTGCGGCGATTCCCCCTCGCTGCCGGTGCGACACCCTCTACGGCGAGCCCTCCTCGGGCGGGCGGTACTCGGGCACGTGGTTTTCGATCGCCGGGAGCGACTGGAGGTAGGCGAAGATCGCCCTCAGGTCCTCCTCCTCCATTTCGCCCAGGTTCTGCCACGGCATCGGGGGCATGATGGGCCGGCCCCGGCCCATGTGGCGACCCTCCTGCATGGCGGCGAGGAACATGTCCTCGCTCCAGATCCCCAGGCCGGTGTTCTCGTCCGGCGTCAGGTTGGTGGCGTAGGTCACGCCCCAGGGGCCGGCGAAGGCGGTGTTGGTCCCGGCCCCCAGCCAGGCCCACGGCCCCTCCGGCAGCTCGGGAGGGGGCGGCATCTCCAGGTCCTCCGGGTGGCCGGAGAGTCGGCGGTCCGTGTCCGGCGCCGGGCCGTCCTCGCCCATCACCCAGGGGGTGTGGCAATCGTTGCACCCTCCGACGGTGACCAGGTACTCGCCCCGTCGGACGAGCTCCTCGTGCGCAGGCTCGGCGGCACGGTCGCCCTCCCGTGCCCGGTCCGGGCTCGGGCCACAGGCGGTGGCGACTGCCAGGACGAAGACGAAGGAACAGCCGGCGGTGAGGGTTCTCGTTCGAAACATGGATCGATCTCCTCGGGCTTCGAGGACCGGTCAAGAAGCCACGGACCGGTCCTCCGTGGGCGCCACGCCGTGGCTCGCGGGCGAGGATCGGGCAGGGCTGCCGCGGTCTACCTGGCCCAGGGCGGCGGCCACTGGCGGGGTTGCCCGTCCTGGTCCACCACCAGGTGGCGGGTGCCCTCCGGCAGGACCTGGAGCGTCTTGAGGAACTCCACCACTGCCCCCTGCTCGTACTCCGAGAGGGCCCGGAAGGCGTCGGTCACGGCCTGGGCCTCCCCGGCGTGGGCCAGGATCGCCTCGCGCAGGGTGGTGTACATGCCGTGGTGGAAGTAGGGCCGGGTGTTGGCCACGCCCCAGAGCCGCTTGGTGAGGAACCGGCCGTTGCCGGCGAAGAACTCCGGCGAGGAGGGGGGAAAGTGCATGTTGAGCGCTTCCCGGTTCGGGTCGTCCGGGCCGCTGGTGATGTCGTGGAGCTTGAAGTCGGTGTAGGCCGGCACCCGGGTGAGGCGGTCCGGGCCGTCGGAGAGGCGCGGCCCCGGCAGGTGCCGGGAGTTGAGGTTCACCTTGAGGAGAGGCGCGTCCCCGGGCTTCAGGTTCCCCGGCGGGTTGAACGGATTGGGCTCGTAGTAGAACTCCCCCCACTCGGAGAGCGGCAGCGCCGGCACGTGGCACTCCGCGCACCCGACCCGGGCGAAGGCCTCCTCCCCGGCCAGGACCGCCTCCTCCAGGGGGCGGAAGCGGGGGATCACCCGCCCCGGAACGGCCAGCGTCGCCTGGAAGACGGAGACGGCGGTCACGTCCGCCCGGGTCATCTCGTCGGTGAAGCCGTCGCCGTCCGGGTCGGTGCCCTCGCCGAAGCGCTCCGCCGACTGGATGCCGTGGTGGTGGTTGAACGCGTTGTTCGAGAACTGCCGCAGCGAGACCACCGCGCCCGCCTGGTGCCAGGGCCTCACGATCAGGCTGGGGGGTGCCTCCGGACCGGAGGAGGCGAGGCTCGGCGGCGCCAGGCCCTCGACGCCGGAGGTGTCCCAGGCCCCGTCGGCGCCGCGGGCGAGGGTCCCGAAGGAGATCCCCTTCGAGGTCAGCTCGACGCTCTCGCCGGGCGGGAGCGCCAGGGCCTGGGCCCGGAGGTCGAAGGTGATCTCCCGGGCGAGCATCTCCAGGTAGCCGGCGCCGAACATCCCGGTGGTGGCCCGGCTGTTGGCGACCTCGTCCAGGAGGGGGAGCTTGCCCTCTTCGTCCAGGGCGCCGCGGGTGGGCACGGCGTCGGTGGGGTCGAAGGTCACGTGGTCGAAGCGCTGGCCCAGGACGAACACGTTGGCCACGACGTCCCCGGCGCCGCCGGAGCGGGGCAGGTTGTGGCACCCGGCGCAGGAGTTGGCGTCGGGGGCGGAAATGCGGTTGAAGCTCCGCGGGAACTCCAGCGGGGAGGTCGGGTCCGCCAGGTCCCCGCCGGTCCCCTTGGTGAGCGGCCGGCCGCCGCCCTCCTGGGCGGTCCACATGGCCTCGAAGAGGAGCCGGCCGTGCTCCAGGAGCTCGTGCGTGGGGACGGTGTACTCCTCGCCGTCCTCCAGGTGGTGGGGAACGGCCTTTTCGACCCCAGGGGTGAAGTCCTGGGCGCCAGCGGCTCCGGCGGCGACGAGGACGATGGCCAGGCAGAGGGTGGCCCAGGGTGGCCGGGCGACGAGGGCAGGCCTCCTGTGCTGCACGGTGTCTCTCCTTTTGGTGGGGAGCCTGGGAACCGTCAGCCACGAGAGGCCGCAGATGGCTTCACAGGCTCGTGAGTGGACTCGATCGGATCCTCATGTGACTGCAAGGCCGGAAGGGTGCGTCACGCATGTTCCCTCGGGACGGCGCGCTGCCCTTGAGGTGGAGCGCTGGGCCCCACCCGCCCCCTTCCGGTCTGCCGAATTCAGAGCTGCCGGAGCCTACCAGAGCTGGACGGTCCGGCGCGACGGCTCGGGCCGGCGCTCAGGAAGCTCCAGGGGCGGGCTCGCCGGGGTCCCGGCCGGGGGCTTGGTCGCCGGCGGGGCTCAGCAGGCCCCGGGGGTAGGGGTCGAAGTAGACCTGGGCGGCCAGGTAGTCCTGTCCGAAGCGGTCGATCCAGGAGCGCACGGTCGCCAGGAGGGCCGGGAGGGGCAGGCCGCCGGACCGGTACCTTTCGAGGCCGTCGAGGAAGCGGGCCTTCTCGCCGGCGGTGAGGCGGCCCTTGAAGTAGCCCATGGCGTGCATCAGGACGTCCGCGTGGGCCCCGGGCCCTGGCGGCCGGGCCAGCGCGTGGGCGAAGCCCTCCCGGTAGGCCGCCAGGAGCTCGGCGACGCTCCGGCCCGCTGGGTCGGCCAGCAGGCGGCCCAGGGCCGTCAGCGCCGTGCGCCGGTGGGCCATGAGCACGAGCTTGTGGGCGGCGTGGAAGTCCTGGAGGTCCCGGACCCCGGCGGCCTCCGGGCGGCGTTCGCCGAGCCGGCGCAGCCGGGCCAGGGCGAAGAGCCGGGTCAGGAAGGCGTGGCGGTGGGTGTCGTCCTCCAGGCGGGCCTCGTCCTCCACGGCCCGCTCGCCGAAGCGCTCGAGGACCGCGCGAGCGAAGAGGCCCGGGCCCCGGCCGGCCGGCTCGGTCTCCTCGAGACCGGTGAAGTGCTTGGTGTCCCGGACGCCGCACGAGGGCGAGCGGCTCTTGAGGAGGAAGCCGTCCACCGGACCGAGGCCGGACAGGAGCTCCTCGGCGAACCCGGTCATGGTGGGGGTCAGGTCCCGGCCGGTGGCGGGCTGGATCATCCGGAGGCCCCGGGCGCTCTGCACCAGGCGCACCGGATCCCGGGGCACCCCGAGGCCGATCTCCACCTCCGGGCAGACCGGGACCAGCTCCACGTGCGGCTCCAGGCGGCGGACCCAGGGGGCCCGGATGGAGACCCCGTCGTACCGGCACGCCGCGAGCTCCAGGCAGCGGCTGACGACCAGGCGGGGGCGGGGGTGCTCGGGCATCGGCGGCGGGTCCTCGACTCGCGGGGAGCCGGCCCGGGGACCGGCCGCTGGGGCCGGGCGTCCGGCCGGGTCCCCCCGGGCCTGCTCGAAACCTCTCGCGCCGGCGTCAGGATTCCGGCGCGAGGGCGATCCCCATCCGGCGCAGCCGCCGGCGCATGCGGTCGGCGTGGGTGGCCCGCCAGTAGATCCGGCCGCAGGCCGGGCAGCGGCGGAAGCGGGCCTGGGTCCGGGCGACGTAGGGCGGCACCTCCCGGACCGCCTCGTGCCGGGCCAGGGGCTCGAGGGGGGTGTTGCACCGCAGGCACCGGGTGAACAGCCGCTCCGGCTGTGGTTCGATCTCCAGCTCGTCCAGGACCTGGGCGACCTGCTCGTCGACCACTTCGGAGCGCACCAGCAGGTGGTTCCAGGCGCGGCGGCGCTCGACCAGGCGCCGGTCCCGGGTGAGGATCACCCGGTCTTCCGCCACCGCCCGGTCCACCAGGTCCGGATCGTCCAGCTCCGGGTCGTAGGCGGTGTCGAGGCCCAGAACCCGGAGCCACCGGGCCAGCCCGCCGAGCATGGCGTCGGCGATCATCCGGGGCGGCTCGTCGGGCTGCGGCTCCATGCCCGGGCAATGTATCGCGCCCGCTGGCCCGGGCCGGCCCGGCAGGGGCGGCACCTCGCCGGGAGCGGTGCCGTGCGGTCAGCCTGGGGTACAGTACGGCGGCCATGAGCGGGACCCGCAAGCGACCGTATCGAGAGACCCTGGAGGCGTTGGTGATCGCCGCCATCTTCCTGCGCTTCGCCAACACCTTCGTGGTCCAGACGTTCTACATCCCGAGCGGTTCGATGGAGCAGACCCTCCTGATCGGGGACCACCTGTTCGTCAACCGGTTCATCTACGGGGCCCGGGCCAGCCGGGTGGAGGAGAAGCTCTTCCCCCAGCGGCCCATCGAACGGGGCGACGTGGTGATCTTCCGCTCGCCGGAGGATCCGTCGATCGACATCGTCAAGCGGTGCATCGGCCTGCCGGGAGACCGGCTGAACCTGGAGGACAAGGAGCTCTACCTGAACGGCGAGCCGGTGGCGGAGGCGGCCTACGTCCGCCACGACGACGCCACCACCTACCCGGACCGGCCCGCCCTGCCGGACCAGTACCGGCGCCGGGACCAGTTCGGCCCGTACACCGTGCCGGAGGACCACTACTTCTGCATGGGGGACAACCGGGACCATTCCTGGGACAGCCGTTTCTGGGGGCCGGTGCCCCACGACCTCGTGAAGGGCCGGGCCTTCATGATCTACTGGTCGTACGGCGGTGAGACGCCCGACGGGCGCTGGCGCGGCTGGCTGGACAAGCTGGCCCACGTCGGCAGGACGCTCGTCGGCTTCCCGGTGAAGACGCGCTGGGAGCGCACGTTCCACGTGATCCGGTAGGGCGGACCCCGGCCCGCGCACCGCGCCGTCCACCATGTCGTCCCCGAAGAGCTGGACCCGGGAGGTACTCGAGGCGCTCCTCGTGGCGCTGGTCTTCGCCGTGTTCGCCCGCACCTGGGTGGTCCAGGCCTTCCAGATCCCCACCGGCTCCATGGAGGACAACCTGCTGGTGGGCGACCACATCCTGGTGAACAAGTTCGTCTACGGGCCGACCCTCTACGCCCTGGAGGACGTCCTGCTACCGATCCGCCCGGTGCGGAGGGGCGACGTGGTGGTGTTCAAGTTCCCGGAGGCGCCCCGGCGCGACTTCATCAAGCGCTGCGTCGCCCGCGGCGGCGACCGGGTGGAGGTGGCGGACAAGCTCCTCCACCTGAATGGCCGGCCGGTGGAGGAGCCGTACGTACAGCTCATCGATCCCACGACCTACCCGGAGTCGCCCTTCGTGCCGGACCACTACCAGGACCGGGACCAGTTCGGCCCGTTCCGGGTGCCGCCGGGCCACCTCTTCTGCCTGGGCGACAACCGGGACAACTCCCACGACTCGCGCTTCTGGGGTCCCGTGGACCGGCGGCTCGTCAAGGGGCGGGCGCTGCTGATCTACTGGTCCGTGGCCGCCGGCGAGCCGGAAGGACCCCGGCCGGTGGAGCCGCCGCTGCGCTGGTGGCGGCTCCCCCGGCGGCTGCTGAGCTCCGTGGCGTCCGCGGCCCGCTGGGACCGGACATTCCAGCCGGTTTACTGATCGACGCCGTGCAGGAGTCGCGCCCCGGCCCGGTGCGGTAGACTTCCTGCACCGACGGGTTCAGGAGGACCGAGATGACACGGAGCGTCAGGGAGAAGGGCGAAGGCAGCTTCGGATGCATTTTGTGGGCCGTCGTGGTGATCGTCGTCGCCCACGTCGCCTGGATGATGGTGCCGGTGAAGATCTCCAGCGCTCAGCTCGCCGATTTCATGGAGGACCAGGCGAAGTTCGCCGAGCACCGCCCGCCCGAGGAGATCGAGAAGGCGATCCTCGGAAAGGCCCGGCGGCTGGACCTGCCCCTGGAAGCGAAGAAGGTGAGCGCGGAGCGCAAGGGCGACCACATCTACATGGAGGCCGAGTACACGGTGCCCGTGGAGCTGTTCGGGAGCTACGTGTACGAGTGGCACTTCGTGCATGACATCGACCGGCCGATATTTATCTTTTGAGGCTGCGGCGGCCGGGTCGGTGGCGGGACCGGGCTCGGCTTCGGGATCGCTTGGTGCCCCCGCCCCGGTCAGCGCTCGGGGTTAGGCCCGACCGGCCCGGGCCTTGGCTCCTTGTAACCCTGGGCCTTGGCTCTTTGTCGCCCCGAGCGAAGTCGAGGGGCCTGGGTGGGGGAATGCGAGGCATCGGCGCATCTTCGTCGCTGAGGTTCCTCGACTCCGGTTCGCTCCGCTCGGAACGACAAAGGGGGCCACCAAGGGAAGATGAGCCCCGGCAAGCGGCCGGGCGCCGGGGATCATTGGACGGGGGCGCCGGCTGGCGTAGAGTGGGGCCATGGTGTCGGGAGTCTCTGCCGGGCCGGAAACGGGGCGGGGGTGGGGTGCCCGGTGGCGGCGGTGGGCCGATCTGCTGGCGGGCCGGCGGGCGCAGCGGTGGCTGGCGCTGGCGGCGGGCGGCGCGCCGGGACTGCTCCTCGGGATCCACCTCGGGGGGCTGCTCTTCTTCCTCAACCCCCACCTGCCGTTCGAAGCGGGACCGGTGGCCCGGACGGTGCTCCTCTACGGGGCCCTGGGCGGGCTGGCCAGTGGCGTCCTCCTGGCGGTGCCGGCCTGGCGCCACCCCCGGCGGAGCCTGCGGTTCCTGCCGTGGGGAGTCACGGCGGCGCTGGCGGTGGCGGCCCTCCTGGACTCCATCCACGCGTCGGTTTACGCTTACTATCTGCCTGCAGGCATCAACGAGCGGCTCCTGAAGGCGGCCGTCTGGCTGACGCTGGCGACCCTGGTCACCTTCTACACGGCACTGCTTCACAGCCTCCACCGGCGCCCCTACGGAGTGCGCTCGCGCCTGGCCTTCTGGCTGCTGGCCCTCGCCTCGGTCTACCTGATGGTGGAACGCCGGGAGGCCTTTGAGCCAAGGCCCGAACGCGCGCGCCCCACGGGCTACCAGGCGTCCCAGCGGCCCGCACTGCTGGTGGTGGGAATCGATACCGCCACCCTGGACGCGCTGCTCCCGATGGCGGAGGAGGGACACCTGCCGTTCTTCGCGTCCATGCTCCAGGGCGGGGCGTACGGCCGGGTGACCAGCTTCGAGCCGTACCGGCCGCCGGTCCTCTGGACGACCCTGGCGACGGGGAAGTACCCGTACGAGCACGGGGTTCTGGGTGCGCGGATCCACGCCGCCGGCTTCATCCACCCCGGGGCGGAGCTGCGCCTGCTCCCGATGGGCCTGGGCTTCGGCCGGTGGGGGACCTTCGGCCGGCCGGACCGGCCGGAGGAGGCCGGCGGCGTCCTCAGGGTCCGGGCCGTCTGGGAGGTCCTCCCGCGCCTCGGGGTGAGCAGCGGCGTGGTGGGCTGGCCGGCGGCCTCCGCGGAGCCGCCGGCGGATGCCCCGGCGCCGGAGTTCGTCTTCCCCGACGGCTTCTTCGGGGAGCCCTTCGACCCCAGGGGCGCCCGGCCCGAGACCCTCGCCGAGGGAGCCTGGATCTTCCGCGTTCCCCTGGACGAGGTGGACCTGCAGGAGCTGGAGGGTCGGGAGAGCGAGCTCTCCCAAGGGGTCCTTGGCGCAGCCGCCGGGGACGCCTGGCGCCAGAGCCTGGCCCGCTCACTCATCGAGCAGCGCCGGGCGCGGGCCGTGTTCCTCCGGATGCCGGGGCTGGCGCGCGCGTCGGCCCGCTTCTTCGGCGGGTACGCGGAGCTGCGCCTGGAAGGGCAGAAGGCGCCGGAGCACGAGGCGGCGGCGGCGTTCCTCGGCGCGTATTACGCCCACCTGGATGCGCTCCTGGCGGAGCTGTGGGCCACCCTGCCCGAGCCGCGCCTGCTGGCCGTCGTCTCGGCGTCCGGGGTGGAGCAGCCCACGGTCTGGCAGCGGGTACGCCTGGCCCTCCGCGGGGAACGGGCGGTGGGCGGGCGCCTGACCGGTGCTCCGGACGGTGCGCTGCTCCTCGCCGGGGAGGGGATCCGTTCCGGGACCCTGATCACCGGGGCGGGCCTGGTGGATGCGGCGCCCACCCTGCTCTACGCACTGGGTCTTCCGGTGGCGCGGGACCTGGACGGGCGGGTCCTCACGGAGGCCTTCACGGAGCAGTTCCTGGAGCGCAATTCCCTGACCTTCGTCCCGTCCTACGAGACGCTGGAACCGGCCCGGTCGCCGCGCCCGCCCAGCCGGCCGGGGTCGGGGCTCTAGCGCGCCGTCGACCCTCGATTGACGGGTCCCGCCTAGGAGCTCCTGGCCAGCGGCTTGACCTCGCCCATGGTGGTCTTGCGCTCGCCGCCGCCGCGGTCGTCGTGGGCCATGGTGCAGCGGCCGTCGAAGATGCCGCCGTCCTCGATCACCAGCGACGGGGTCTCCAGGTCGGCGAAGGCCTTGCCCTCCGCACAGAGCTGGATCTTCCGGCTGGCCTGCACGGTGCCCCGCACGGTGCCGGAGATGTAGATCTGGCTGACGCGGATCTCGCCCTCGACCTCGCCTCCTTCGCCCACCACCAGGGTCCCGCTGGAGACCACCGTCCCTTCCACCCGGCCCTCCACCCGGAAGGTGGTGTCGAACTCGAGCTCGCCCCGGAACCGCGTCCCGGTGTCCACGAAGCCGTTGAGGTCACCTTCGGGGTTGTCGGACCTGAAGATCATCGGCTGGCTCCTCGCTCCATGAGCTGGTCGTAGAGGCGGATGAGCTCCTCCTCCGAGTGGAAGTGCATGCGGACGGTGCCTCCCCGGCCGCGACGGCGGATCTCCACCTTCGTCTGGTACCGCTGGGTGAGCTTCTCCTCCGCCGCCGCGGCGAAGACCTCGGGCTCCTCCGGCTTGCTCCGTTCGTTGGTGCGTCGTGCCCTGGCCGGGGGAGAGCCCTTGGCGCTCCGGGCGCGGTCTTCGAGCTCGCGGGCGGTGAGGCCGCGCTCCATGGCGTCCTGGGCCAGGGCGCGCTGGCGCGCCCGGTCCTGGATCGCCAGCAGCGGCCGGGCCTGGCCGGCGGTGAGGCGGCCGCTCCGGAGGTGGTCCTGGATCTCCGGCGGCAGGTTGAGGAGACGCAGGGCGTTGGTCACCGCCGACCGGCTCTTGCCGACGCGCGCGGCGATCTCCTCCTGGGAGAGGTCGAAGGACGTGGCCAGGGTCCGGAAGGCCTCCGCCTCCTCCACGGGGTTGAGATCGGCCCGCTGGAGGTTCTCCACCAGGGCCAGCTCCAGGAGCTCCCGGTCGCCGGCGACCTCGCGGACGACCACGGGGACCTCGGCGAGGTCGGCCTTTTGCGCGGCGCGCCACCGGCGCTCGCCGGCGATGATGGTGTACTCGCCGCCGGAGAGGGGGGTAACGACCAGGGGCTGGACGACGCCCTGGGAGCGGATCGACTCGGCGAGCTCGTCCAGGCTGTCGTCGTCGAACTCGGTGCGCGGCTGGAAGCGGTTCGGCCGGAGCCGCTGCACGGGGAGGCTCTGGATGCGCTCCGGCTCCTCCTGGAGGAGGGCGTCCAGCCCCCGCCCGAGGCCCCGCTTCTTGGCGGGCGGGCTCACGCGGCGCCCCGCATGTACTCCCGGGCGAGGTCCAGGTACGCCTCCGCCCCCCGGCACTTGATGTCGTATTCGAAGATGGGCAGCCCGTAGCTGGGTGCCTCGGCCAGCCGGACGTTGCGGGGCACCACGGCCTCGAAGACCTGGCCCCCGAAGTGGCGCCGGATCTCCGAGGCCACGTCCCTGGAGAGGTTCGTGCGATCGTCGTACATCGTGAGGAGGATCCCGGCGACCTCCAGGGAGGGGTTGCTCGTTGCCTTCACCCGCCGGATGGTGGCCATGAGCTCCGAGACCCCTTCGAGGGCGAAGTACTCGCACTGGATCGGCACCAGGACGCCGTCGGCGGCGGAAAGGGCGTTGACCGTGAGATGCCCGAGGGACGGGGGACAATCCAGGAGGATCACGTCGTAGTCGCCCCGGATCGACTCCAGCAGCCGGCCCAGGCGGAGCTGCCAGGCCTCGGTGCCGACGAACTCCACCTCCACGCCGACGAGGTCGCGGTCCGAGGGGAGGATGTCCAGGTTCGGGAAGCCGGAGGGCCGGATGGCGTCGCCCACGGCCGCTTCGCCGGTGAGGACCTGGTAGAGGTGGGGCACGGTCGCTTCCAGGCCCACGCCCCGGGTCGCGTTGCCCTGGGGATCGCAGTCCACCAGGAGCACCCTGCGCTCGAAGGCGCCGAGGGCGGCGCCCAGGTTGATGGCGGTCGTGGTCTTCCCGACGCCGCCCTTCTGGTTCGTGATGGCCAGGATCTTTCCCATGGATCTCGCGTCCGTGGCTCGTGCTCGGTCGAGTGGGCCGTCCCGGAGCCTTCACGGGAAGGCTCGGGTCATCGCTCCCGGGTGCCGGCGGGCAGCAGCTCGACGATCCGCCGGTGCATGCTGCCCGGGATCGGATGCTCGCGCCCACGCTCCAGGGTCGGCGGCGCCTCGGGCTCGGCGGCGCCGGCCCAGACCAGGACGCGCCCTGCCTTCGAGAGGCGGGACGCCAGGGCCTCCAGGGCGTCCGGCGGGAGCTTCAGGGCCCGGATCGTGACCACGTCGATGCTCTCCGGCAGGCCGGGTGGCAACGGGCTCTCGACTCTAGCACCGAGGCAGCGGCAGGGCAACGCG
>JBKHJP010000062.1:0-15836 GCA_046538065.1 Thermoanaerobaculia bacterium
CCCCCGGCCTCCTCCGGGGCGGGGGCACCCCGCTCCAGCGAAGCCTCCCCCGGTCCGGAGGCCCCAGTCCAGCACATCCTCCCCCGGTTCGAAGGCCCGGGTGCATCGCAGCCTCGACCGGAAAGCCTCCAGATCGCCGCGGGCCGGAGCGAACGCCCGAAACCGCGAGCGGTGGTTTCGCCGGCTCTGTCGATGAGCTCACCCGGGACCGGCAGGGGAACCGTTCCCCCGCCCCGGCTTCTCGACTCCGCTTCGCTCCGCTCGAAGCGACAAGGGCGGCGCCCCCCGCCCCGGCCGAGGCAGAGCTCGGCCGCTTCAACCGGGTGCGTCCGGCCGACGGGAGAGTGGGTCCGGTAGACTTCCAGCGATGGCCGAAACCACCGCGCGCGCAACGTACGCCTCCCGGCGGGTGTCCGGGTTCGAACCCACCATCTTCGCCGAGATGACCCGCCTGGCCCAGCGCCACGGCGCCGTCAACCTGGGCCAGGGCTTCCCCGACTTCGACGGCCCCCCCTTCCTCATGGAGGCCGCCATCCGGGCCATCCGCGACGGCAAGAACCAGTACTGCCCCACCGGCGGCATCCCGGATCTCGCCCGGGCCATCGCCCGCCACCAGGAACGCTTCTGGGGCCTGGACTACACCCCCGACGAGGTCACCGTCTACGCCGGCGCCACCGAGGCGATCTTCGCCTCCCTCCAGGCCCTCTGCGACCCCGGGGACGAGGTCGTCCTCTTCGAGCCGTTCTACGACTCCTACCGGGCCTCCGTGGCCATGGCCGGCGGCCGGGAGCGGATCGTCACCCTCCGCGATTCCGGGACCACCGAGGGAGGCTTCACCTACGACCCCGAGGAGCTCGAGGCCGCCGTCGGGCCCCGCACCAAGGTGATCCTCCTCAACACCCCCCACAACCCCACGGGCAAGGTCTTCACCCGGGACGAGCTGGAGCACGTCGCGTCCCTGTGCCGCCGGCACGACCTGGTCGTCATCTCGGACGAGGTCTACGAGCACCTGGTCTACGACGGCGAGCACGTCCCCCCGGCGGCGCTCCCGGGCATGCGCGAGCGCACCGTCACCATCTCCTCCGCCGGCAAGACCTTCAGCGTCACCGGCTGGAAGATCGGCTGGTCCTGCGCGCCGCCGGAGATCACCGGCGCCCTCCAGTCCGCCCACCAGTTCATCACCTTCTGCAACGGAACCCCCTTCCAGCACGCGGTGGCCGAGGCCCTGGACGCCGACGACACCTACTACCGGGACTTCCTGGAGGGCTACCGGGCGCGACGGGACCGCCTGTGCGACGGCCTGGAGGCCGTCGGCTTCGGCGTGCGCCGGCCGGCGGGGACCTACTTCGCCCTGGCGGACATCCGGCGCTTCATCGGGTCCGGGGACTTCGACGACGACGTGGACTTCTGCCTCTCCCTCCCGGAACGGGCCGGCGTGGCGGCGATCCCCCCCACGTCCTTCTACGTCCACAAGGAAGAGGGCAGCCACCTGGTGCGCTTCGCCTTCTGCAAGACCGAGGGCGTCCTGGACGAGGCGGTCCGGCGCCTGGAGGGGCTGCGATGATCCGCGTCGCCGGCCTCCAGACCGACATCGCCTGGGAGGACCCGCCGGCCACCTTCGAGCGGCTGGAGCCCTGGATCGCCGCGGCGGCCGGCGCCGGCGCCGGCCTGGCCGTGCTGCCGGAGATGTTCGCCTGCGGGTTCTCCATGAACACCCGGACGGTCCAGGAGCCCCCGGACGGACCGAGCACGCGCTTCCTCCAGGAGAGGGCCGCGGAGCACGGGCTGTGGCTCGCCGGCTCCGTGCCCATCCTGCCCGACGACGAGCCGACGGGCCGCGCCTCCTCCCGCCAGGGCGGCCGGAGGGGCCGCCCCTACAACACCCTGGTCCTTGCCGGCCCGGGGGGCGAGATCCACCGGTACCGCAAGATCCGCCCCTTCAGCCACGCCGGCGAGAACCGGCACTACGGCTCCGGGACCGAGACGGTGACGGTGGAGATCCCCGCGGGCGAGGCCTTCCTCCGGACCACCCTCTTCGTCTGCTACGACCTGCGCTTCGCGGACCTCTTCTGGGACGTGGCGGAGGAGACGGACGCCTACCTGGTGGTGGCCAACTGGCCGATGGCCCGCCGCCACCACTGGACGGCGCTCCTCGCCGCCCGGGCGATCGAGAACCAGGCCTACGTGGTGGGCGTCAACCGGGTGGGCTCCGGCGGCGGGCTGGACTACGCCGGGGACAGCCGGATCGTGGACCCCCTGGGCGAGACCCTGGCCTCCGCCGCCGGGGGAGAGACCCTGCTCCTGGCGGACCTGGACCCGGCCCGGGTCCGGTCGGTCCGCAAGGAGCTTCCCTTCCTGGCGGACCGCCGGACGGACGCGTAGGGTGCGCCTCGCCTGCCCTGAGCGCAGCCGAAGGGGCGCACCGTCCAGGGCCTCCGCCCCCCCGGTGCGATGAGATCGCACCCTACAGACCCAGAAGCGTAGGGTGCGACCCTGGTCTCCCCCGAGCGGAGCCGAGGGGTCGCACCGGCACGGGCGTCCCAGCAAGGCATCCCGGGTGCGATGAGATCGCACCCTACGGTTCCACGAGCTCCCGCACGGCCTCCACCACGTCCTCCGCCGGCGCCCGCTTCGTGTAGTCCGGGTCGATCCACTTCTCCCGGACCGTCCCCTCCCGGTCCAGGACCAGGACCGTCGGGTCCGGCAGCACGCCGTCCTGGTGCTCCCGGTTGCGGATCCCGTAGCGCACGATCACCTCTCCGCCCGGGTCGTGGAGCAGGGGGTAGCCCAGCTCGTTTCCGGCGGCGAACTCCCGCAGCGCCTCCGGCTCGTCGGTGGCGACGGCGAGGACCCGGGCGCCGAGGCCTTCCAGCTCTTCCAGGTGCAGTTGCAGCTCGACCAGCTGCGAGCGGCAGAACGGTCACCAGGCGCCGCGGAAGAAGACCAGGACCACCGGGGCCTCTCCGCGGAGCTCGCTCAGCGTGTGTTCGGTGCCGTCGGAGACGGCCTCCAGGGTGAAGTCCGGCGGGGTCTCGCCCACCTCCGGCCCGCGCTCCGCGGCGGCGGCGGGCGCCGCCAGGGTCAAGGTCGCCGCGAGGGCTCCCACCGCTGCGATGTGGTGTCTCGTTGTCATCGAATCCCCTCCTCGGGTCGGAAGTCCCGTGACAGGGCCGGTCGGCCTCGTCCGGCTCTCCCAATCTGTAGGGGAGGAGCTTGCCTCCTCCCGTCCTGCGTCATCCCTCCCGCGGGCGGACGCAAGGTCCGCCCCTACACGCGAAGCAGGTTTCCCCGGGTGTAGGGGAGGAGCTTGCCTCCTCCCGTCCTGCGCCATCCCTCCCGTGGGCGGACGCAAGCTCCGCCCCTACACGCGAAGCAGGTTTCGCCGAGTGTAGGGGAGGAGACGAGCTCCTTCCCTACAGCTCATGGTCCCGCTCCCCGGTCTCCACCAGCTTGCGGAGCTGGTCGTCGGCCACCACCAGCATCGCCAGGTCCAGGGACTTGGCGGCGCGGATCTCCCGGAGCACCTCCTCCGTGCGCCGGACCATCGGCCGGCGCCGCCCGGCCCAGGCATCGATGGTCCGCCGGGCGCCCCCATCCGTGCGCACCGTCTCCAGGACCTGCCGGGTCAGCGCGCTCTGGTGGAGGAACAGCTCGTCCACCACCGCCGCCAGCGCCCCCTTCTGCCAGCGCCCGTCGGCGGTCAACCGGCCGGCCGTGTTGCGCAGCCAGTCCAGCCCGAACCGCTCGCCCAGCCCGAAGTAGATACGGCCCACCTCCTCGACCGGACGTTGCGCGTCCTGTGCGATCGTCCAGACGTCGCACGCCGCCGCCAGGTCGTGGAGGCTCGAGACCCGCCGCGCCAGCTCGTCGGGCACGCCGTCGCGGCTCAGGGCCCGCTCCCGGCGCCGGAGGGCGTTGAGCTCCGCCCGCGGCAGGATCTCCTCCAGCCGGCCCGCCAGGGTCTCCACCGCCGGCCGGAACTCCGCCGTGCACCCGCTGATGTCCAGGGGCCGCTCCGTGTTGCGCAGGAACCAGAGGGTCAGCCGCTCCGTGACCCGGCCCACGGTGACCATCATCCGGAGCTGGACGTCCGCCGGCACGCGGTTGTCCAGCGACTCGATCTGGCTCCACACGGAGCGCAGGTCGAAGGCCTCCCGGACCACGGTGTACGCCCGGGCCACGTCCGTCGCCTCGGCGCCGGTCTCGGCGATCATCTCGGTCACGAAGCTCGGCCCCACCCGGTTGACCATGCTGTTCGTCACGTAGGTGGCGATGATCTCCCGGCGCAGGCGGTGGCGCGCAATGGAGTCGCCGAAGCGCTCCCGGAGCGGCTCCGGGAAGTAGAGGCGCAGGTCGCTCTCCAGCAACGGGTCGTCCACCAGGCTCGAGCGGACCAGGTGGCCGTAGAGGAAGATCTTCCCGTAGGCCAGCAGCACCGCCACCTCCGGCCGCGTCAGCCCACCGCCGGCGGCGTGGCGCTCCGCCAGCGCTTCGTCGTCCGGGAGGGACTCGAGCTCCCGGTCCAGCTCGCCCGAGCGCTCCAGGAGGCGCATCATGCGTTGCTGGGCGTCCAGGAGCGAGGCGGCCTGGACCTCCGCCACCGAGATCGCCTGGGACTGGAGGTAGTTGTCCCTGAGCACCAGGCTCGCCACCTCCTCGGTCATCTCCTCGAGCAGGACGTTGCGCTCGTCCAGGGTGAGGAGGCTCTCCCGGGCCGCGTCGTCCAGGACGACCTTGATGTTGACCTCGTGGTCGGAGGTGTCCACGCCGCCGGAGTTGTCGATGGCGTCGGTGTTGATCTTGCCGCCGGCGAGGGCGAGCTCGATGCGGCCCCGCTGGGTGATCCCCAGGTTGGCCCCCTCTCCCACCACCCGGCAGCGCAGCTCCGCGGCGTTCACCCGCACGGCGTCGTTCGCCCGGTCACCGGCCCGGGAGTTGCTCTCCCCGGAGGCCTTGACGAAGGTCCCGATCCCACCGAACCACAGGAGGTCGCAGCGCGCCGAGAGCAGGGCCCGGACCAGCCGGTCCGGCGGCACCGACTCCTCCTTGAGTCCCAGGAGCCCCCGGATCTCCGGGGTGAGGGGAACGGACTTGGCGCTCCGGTCGAAGACCCCGCCTCCCGGCGAAATCTTGGCGCGGTCGTAGTCGTCCCACCCGGAGCGCGGCAGGGCGAAGAGGCGCTTTCGCTCCTCGAAGGAGACCGCCGGATCCGGGTCCGGGTCGACGAAGACGTGGAGGTGGTTGAACGCCCCGAGCAGGCGGACGTGGGGCGAGCACAGCATGCCGTTGCCGAAGACGTCCCCCGACATGTCCCCGACGCCCACCACGGTGAAGTCCTCCCGGCGGACGTCGACGCCGAGCTCCCGGAAGTGGCGCTCGACGGCCACCCAGGCGCCCCGGGCGGTGATCCCCATGGCCTTGTGGTCGTAGCCGGCCGAGCCGCCGGAGGCGAAGGCGTCGCCCAGCCAGAAGTCGTACTCGGCCGCCACACGGTTGGCCAGGTCCGAGAAGGTGGCCGTCCCCTTGTCGGCGGCCACCACCAGGTAGGGGTCGTCGCCGTCCATCCGCACCACCCGGGGTGGCGCCACGACCCGGCCCTCCACCAGGTTGTCGGTCAGGTCCAGCAGGCCCCGGACCATCTCCTCGTAGCAGGCCCTTCCCTCCTGCAGGAGGGCTTCCCGGTCGGCTCCCGCCGGGGGCCGCTTGACCACGAACCCCCCCTTCGCCCCCACGGGCACGATGACCGCGTTCTTGACCATCTGGGCCTTCATCAGCCCCAAAATCTCGGTGCGGAAGTCCTCCTTGCGGTCGGACCAGCGCACGCCCCCCCGGGCCACCTTGCCCCCCCGGAGGTGGACCGCTTCGCTCCGGGGCGAGTAGACGAAGATCTCGTACTGCGGCCGGGGCTGGGGCAGCACCTTGACCTTGGAGGAGGCGATCTTCAGCGCCAGGTAGCTCTTGCGCTCGCCCTGGGCCGTACGCTGGAAGTAGTTGGTCCGCAGGGTGTTCAGGACCAGGCTCAGGAAGCGCCGGAGGATCCGGTCCTCGTCCAGGCTGCTGACCCCGGCGAGGGCCGCCTCGATCCGCCCCTGGACGTCGGCGAGGCGCTCCTCGACGTCGTCCCGGCCGTCCGGGTCGAAGCGCACCCGGAAGAGCTCCACCAGCAGGCGGGCCATCTCCGGGCTGTTCGCCAGGGTCTCCTGCATGTAGGCCTGGCTGAACGCCGAGCGGGCCTGGCGCAGGAACTTGGCGTAGGCCCGGAGCACCACGACCTCGTGCCACGCGAGGCCGGCCCGGACCACCAGGCGGTTGAACCCGTCGTTCTCCACCTCCCCCAGCCAGACCCGCTCGAAGGCTTCCGGGAAGATCTCCACCAGGCGGAAGAACTCCACCGCCGGGGCGCCCCGGAGCTCCAGGCCGAAGTCGTGGATCCAGACCGGCACCTCCGCTCCCTTCGGCCGCACCTCGTGGGGGATCTCCGAGCCCACGCGGACCCCCATGTTCTCCAGGAGGGGCAGGACGTCGGACAGGGCCACCGGCCCGCCGCCGTGGTAGAGCTTGAAGCGGACCTCCCGGGGCCCGGCGCCCTGGGCGCGGTAGAGGTGCATCCCCAGCCGCTCGGTGGCCAGGAGCTCCTCCACCTTGAGCATGTCGAAGACCGCCTCCTCCACCGCGAAGCGCTCCCGGTAGGCCGTGGGGAAAGCGTCCCGGTAGCGCCGGTAGAGGCGGGCGAGGCGCTCCTCGTCCTCCCCCGCGGCCATGATCGCCTCGTACAGCCGGTCGCTCCAGGTGCGGGCCGCCTCGGCGATCAGGGTTTCGATCCGCTTGACGTCGAACGCCGGAACCTCGCCGGGCGTGGTCTTGACGATGTAGTGGACCCGGGCCAGCGGCGAGTCGGTGACCTGGGTGTAGTGGGCGGTCACGTCGCCCTGGAAGGCGCCCTCCAGGACGTCCTGCACGCTCAGGCGGAGCTCGGTGTTGTAGCGGTCCCGGGGCACGTAGACCAGGCTCGACACGAAGCGCTCGAAGGGGTCCTTGCGGACGAACAGCGCGATCCGCTGGCGCTCCTGGAGCTGCAGGATGCCCAGGCTGATCTCGAAGAGGCGACGCTCGGAGACCTGGAACAGCTCGTCCCGGGGGAAGGTCTCCAGGATGTGCAGCAGCGCCTTGCCGTCGTGGCTGTCCGGCGGGAAACCGGCGCGGGCGAGGGTGCGCTGGACCTTCTCCCGCAGCAGCGGGATCGTCCGGGCCTGGCGGTTGTAGGCGATGGAGGTGAACAGCCCCAGGAAGCGCCGCTCCCCCACGACCTGCCCGTCGTCGCCGAAGCGCTTGAGCCCGACGTAGTCCATGTGGGAGGGACGGTGGACGGTGGCCCGGTGGTTCGCCTTGGTGACGAACAGGAGCTGGGGGCTGCGGGCGAAGGCGGACATCTTCTCCGTCAGGGGGCGCAGCCGGTGGGACTCCTCCGTCTCCCGGGCCCGGAGCACCCCCAGGCTGGAGTCCGGCACCAGGCGCAGGTGGTCGCGCCCCTCCTCCTCCACCAGATCGAGCTCCCGGTAGCCCAGGAAGGTGAAGTGATCGTCGTCCAGCCAGCGCAGGAAGCTCTCCGCCTCTTCCAGCTCCTCCTGCGGCACCGGCGGCGGGTCCTCCTCCCACCCACGGATGATCGCCGCGAGCCTCTCGCGCATCGGGATCCAGTCCCGGACCGCGGCCCGGACGTCTCGCAGCACCGTCTCCAGCCGCTCCTGGATCCGGCCGAGCTGGTCGCGCTCGAAGACCCGCTCGATCTCGATCTGCATGTACGACTCGGCGAGCACGCCGTCGCCCTCGGGGCTCGCCAGGAGGTCGTGGCGCACGGGACCCTCCCGCCGCGCGCCGACCACCGGGTGCACGACGAGCTGCACCGGGTGGTCGAGCCCGTTCAGGGCCGCCGTGGTGGAGTCCACCAGGAAGGGCATGTCGTCGTTGACGACCTCGACCACCGTGTACGGCGACTCCCAACCGTGCTCGTCAAGCCGGGGGTTGTAGACCCGGATCCGGGCGGTCCCGGGCTCGCGCTCGTGGCCCCAGCGCCAGAGCGAGAGGGCCGCTCCCACCAGGTCCTCGCGCTCCCGGACCATGATGTCGTCCGGCGAGATGGTCTCGTAGCACTGGCGCACGAAGCGTTCGGCGGACTCGGGGCCGTCGGCCCGCTCCCCTTCCGGGGCTGCCGCCACGCGGTCCCTGGCCAGGGCCGACAGCTCCGTCACCAGCTCGGCCTTGCGAATCTCTGCTGTGGATGAGGGCATGCTCGGTGGGCTTCCTCCTGCGGAAAGCTAGGCTAACGCAAGTCGCGACCTCCCGGGCGTCCGCGGGCCACTTGACGCGGGCCGTCCGGCCGTGGAGACTGCTCCCCGGTCCGTTCCCGTGTCCGCCCATGTCCGGAGGATCCGCCATGCGTCCGTCCCGTCAGGCCGTGCTCCGCTGGAACCCGCGCCCACTCTGCCTCCCGGTGGCGGCGCTCCTGCTCATCGTCCTGGCCCTGGTGGCCGCGGGCGCGTGCGCCCCCGGCCCGGAGGCCGAGCCCGAGCTCTCGGTGGCCCCGGACCCGGAGCACCTGTTCCCGGTCCGGCGGGGCGAGACGGTCGGATTCATCGACGGCACCGGCGCTCTGGTGGTGGAGCCCCGGTTCCAGAGCTCCGGGCCGGTGGGCCAGGGCCTGGTGCCGGTCTCGGGCGAGGAGGGCTGGGGCTACATCGACCTGACCGGCGCCTGGGCCATCGAGCCACGCTTCTCCGAAGCCGGGCGGTTCGCCCAGGACCGGGCGCCGGTGGGCGGCGGCTCGCTCGCGGGCTACGTCGATCCCTCCGGCGAGTGGGTGGTCGAACCCCGGTTCCAGGCCGCCCGTTCCTTCGCGGAGGACCGCGGCGCCGTGCGCCAGGGCGGGCTGTGGGGCTCCATCGACCCGTCCGGGGAGCTGGTCATCGAGCCCCGCTTCGGCGAGTCCCGGGACTTCGCCCAGGGGCTGGCGGCGGTCCAGACGGACGACGGCCTGTGGGGGTTCGTCGGGCCGGACGGAGAGGTCCTGATCGAGCCCCGGTGGAGTGACGCCTACTCCTTCGCCCAGGACCGGGCGGTGGTGCGGGGGCCGGACGGGGCCTTCGGGTTCATCGACCGGGAGGGCCGGGAGGTGGTGCCGCCGGAGCTCTTCGGCGCCCGGAGCTTCTCCGGCGACCTGGCGGCCGTGCGCGCCCGCAACCAGGCCGGAGCGGTCCGCTGGGGCTACATGGACCGGGAAGGCCGGATCGCCATCGAGCCGGCCTTCGAGGACGCCGCCCCCTTCTCCGAAGGCCGGGCGGCGGTGCGCACCCGTGAGGGCGGGTGGGGCTACATCGACGCCCGGGGCGAGATGGTGATCGATCCGGCCTTCACCAGCGCCGAGCCCTTCGACCACGGCCTGGCCCTGGTGGGCACCGGCGACGGCTTCGGCTACATCGACACCGCCGGCCGCTGGGTCTGGCAGCCGTCGCGCTGACCAGGATCAGCCAGCGACCCGGCGGGGGGCTCACCCGCCGGGGTCGGCGGCGGGCTCCAGGCCGCGTTCGAGCTCCGGCGGCTGGTGGCGCCGGAACTCCCTCAGCTCCCGGCGGGCGCGCCACTGGAGCGGGTGGTCGTTGTCCTCGTAGCAGCGCAGGCGCCCCGAGAGCATGCCCTCGTCCCAGGGCACCCAGGGCTCGAGGCCGACCATGGCCTCCACGCAGACCCCCTCCCGGGGCACCGACGCGGCGATCTGGAGCCGGGCCAGGCGGCGCTGGTCGTCGGCCACGGCCACGGCGAACGGCTCCGCCAGGAGGTCGAACAGCGTCTCCGCGGTCTCGCCGTCCTCCCGGGCCAGGGCCACCGCCAGGCGGAGCGACGAGGAGAGGGCTCCCGGGCGAACCCACGGGTCGGAGCGGAGACGCCGGAACAGGTTCTCCAGGTACCAGGCGGCCGTCTTGTCCCGGTCCTGGCGGGCGGCGAGGAGCGCCAGGACGATCTCCGCCTCTCCGGGGGAGACCTCCCGCAGCCGCTCCGCCACCCCCGCTGCCCGGTCGTCCGCGGCCTCCGCCAGGGCCTCCCCCCAGGCCAGGAGGTCCACCCGGTGCCGGGGGGGCGGGTCCTCCCCCTCCCAGCCCAGTCGCAGGCCCTCCCAGTCGTCGGCCACGAAGTCGCGCCGCAGGGCCCGGCGTTCGTGCAGGCGGCCGTCCGGTTCGGGGGGCGCGGAAGGCACCTGGCCGAAGAACGCTCCCCGGGCCAGGCGCGCGTCGTCCACCAGGAACCAGTCCGGCTCCGGGCCCCGGAAAACCGGCCGGTGCTCCCCCCGGCGCCGCGCCAGGCGGACCAGGTCTTCGATGCTGAACAGGCCGGTGCGCCCCAGGTTGCGGACGAACCCGAACTCGATCACCGGGTGGTCGTCGGTGTTGACCCGCCCCGCCTCGGCCTCCGCCATCGCCCGGGCGAGCCCGGGCCCGGCGACGTACCCGGAGTAGAACCCCTCCGCGCCGCCAACGCCCCAGACCCGGCTCAGGGCCTCGGCGTACGGCGTCTCCGCCGCCCGGCGGCGTACCCGCTCCAGGTCGTGGACCAGGGGCTCCTCGCTCGCCACCAGGAGGAGGTCGGAATCCAGGGTCTGCCAGCTCTCCACCGCGGGGAAGACCGACGCCAGGGTGGCGTACGCCGTCCGCACCACCGAGGCGTCCACCTCGTAGCCCTGGAGCCACTGGACGAACAGGCCCCCCTCCCGCAGGCGCTCGCGGGCCGCCTCGTAGAACTCCCGGGTGTAGAGGCTCGAGATCCCCGCCCGGTAGGGATTCGACGGCTCCGAGAAGACCACGTCGTAGTGCCGGCCGGTGGTCAGGAGGAACTCCCGGCCGTCCCCGACCACCACCTCCACCTTCGGGTGATCGAGGACGTCCCGGTTGACCGGCGCGCACGCCCGGGCCACCCGCAGGATCGCCGGCTCGAGCTCCACGACGTCCACCCGCTCCATTCCGGGCACGTCCGCCAGCCAGCCGGCGGTGGAGCCCGTCCCCAGGCCGATGACCAGGGTCCGCTCCGGCCGCGGGTGGAGCATGGAGCCCACCAGGCCACCCATCACCTGGGTGCCTGCATCGCCCAGGGCGGCGCCGTCCGACTTGCCGTTGACGATGAACGCGTACCCGGAAGAGCGCACCAGGGCGACGCCGCTCTCGCGGCCGTCCTCCTCCCAGACCAGCCCCGCCTGCTGGCGGCGGATCTCCGCCCGCAGGTCGTTGGGGTCCTCCAGGGTGGCGTTCAGGCGGTGGGCGCCGATGCCCGAGTGGCGCCAGAACGCCGAAGGACCCGACGTACCGGCCAGGGCGGCGGCGAAGAGCGCCAGGACCGCCGCACCCGCCGCCGCCGCCGAGGGCACCCGGCCCCGGACGCCGGCCACCGCCGCGGCGACCACGCCCAGGGCCGCCAGGAGGAGCACCGCCGCACGCCAGGCCCCGGGCGCCGAGAGCAGCGGCAGCAACCCGAACCCCCCGGCGATGGAGCCGGTGATGGCTCCGGCGGTGTTCCAGGCGTAGGCCAATCCCACCTCCCGGCCCACCCGGCGCCGTCCCTCCCCCAGGAGGGCCACCAGGAGGGGGAACTGGTAGCCCGCCACCAGGGCCGCCGGGAGGACCACGAGGACGGTGACCACGGTCCAGGACACCACCAGGGCGCCGAATCCGGCCGCCGCCAGGTCCTGGAGCTCGTGGGCCAGGAACGCGATCCGGTCGCCCAGGGCCAGGGGCAGGCCCAGGGCCAGGGCCTCCAGGGCGCAGGTGACGCCGAAGCCGAGGAGGGTCGGCCGGGAGCGCTCCGAGCCCGCGCCGTAGATCCAGCCGCCGCCGCCGATCCCGAGCAGGGCCACCGCCAGGATCAGGCCGAACGTGTAGGAGGTGCCGCCCAGGATGGGCGCCAGCATCCGGTACCAGACCAGCTCCATCAGGAAGAAGGCGAAGCCCGTCAGCCCCGCCGCCGCCAGGACCAGGCCCACGGGCGCCCGGCGCTCCGGCGAGGTGGGCACCGCCGCGCCCGCGGCAGCAGCCGAACCCGGCGCTCGCTCCACCGCCGCGTCCGACGGCCGGCCCTCCCTCGGAGCCTCCCCCTCTGACTCCTCTTCCATCTCCCGCGACCGGGCGAGGGCCCGGGCGGCAACCGCCACCAGGAGGTTCAGGAGAGCCGCCACCCACAGGGTCCTGTGCGTCCCCAGGTGCTCGATGGCGACGAAGGTGGTCGCGAGCGTCCCGGCCACCGCACCCAGGGTGTTGGCGGCGTAGAGCAGCCCCAGGCCGCGGCGGCCCTCGTCGCTCGCGCCGGTCACGGCCCGGACCGTGGCCGGGAGGGTCCCCCCCATGAGGAACGCCGGAAGCCCCAGAACCGCAGCGGACAGCGCCAGCCGGACCGCCGTGCCCCCGGCGAAGCCCAGGGCGTCGGTCCCCCCCAGGGCCGTGTAGAGCCAGCGCACGCCCGCCACCAAGAGCGGGGTCGCCCCGGCGGCCAGGGCGATGCCCACCTCCAGGCGGGCGTACAGCCGGAGCGGGCTCGCCGACCGGTCCGCCCGCGGACCCAGGAGCAGGCTCCCCAGGCCCAGGCCCCCCATGAAGATGGCCAGGACCGCCGCCGACGCCGCCGTCGAGGCGCCGAAGACCAGCCGGAGCAGGCGGAGCCACGCGATCTGGTAGACCAGGCTGGCGAAGCCGCTCCCCAGGAGCAGCAGGGCGACCCGGAGGGTGAAGCCGGGCACGGGGGTCACTCGTTCTCCGCGCGGGCGATGTCCACGAGGAAAGCCCGGGGCCAGAGCTTCCCCGTCAGGAGGAATGCCCGGCGCTCCGGCCACCAGGCGATGCCGTTCAGGACGTCGATCCCCTGGGCCTCCTCCGGGGGGAGGAGGGCCCGGAGCTCCGAGAGGTCGGCGACCCCGGTGGCCTCGCCGCTGTCCGGATCGATCCGGACGACCAAGTCGGTCCCCCACACGTTGGCCCAGATCTCCCCGTCCACGACTTCGAGCTCGTTCAGGTGCTCCAGGGGGCGGCCCCGGAGGGTGACCCGGACGTCGCCCAGCTCGGCGAAGGTCTCCGGGTCCCGAAAGGTGAGCCGGGACGACCCGTCGCTCATCACCAGCCGGTCGCCGGCGCCGGCGAGCCCCCACCCCTCCCCGGAGTAGGAGAGCTCGCCCCGGCGCTCGAAGGACTCAACGTCCCAGACCAGGGCCACACCGGAGCGCCAGGTGAGCTGGACCAGCCGGTCCCCGATCCGGGCCAGGCCCTCGCCGAAGAAGCTCCCCGGCAGGCGGCGGAACGCCAGGACGCGGCCGGACTCCGGGTCGACCCGGCGGAGCTCGGAGCGGCCGTAGCGACCCGTGCTCTCGTACAGGACCCCCTCGTGGAAGAGCAGGCCCTGGGTGAAGGCCTCCGGGTCGTGGGGGTAGGTCTCCAGCACCCGCACCGCGAGACGCTCGGGCTTCGTGTCCGCCCCGGGGGGCGGGGCGGGCGCCGCCGGGGTGGCCTTCTCGTCTCCCGGGGCTCCGGCGGGCGGGCGCCCCGTCCCGGTCTCGCCGGCGCACGACGGGGAAGCGGACAGGAGCGAAGCGGCGAAGAGGCCCAAGACCAGGCGGCCGGGCCTCCTGCAGGCCGAACGCAGGTGCGGCGACACCACGGGACTACTCCGGTCCTTCGGCGCCGGGGCCCCCTCCCTCCGGCCCGGCCGAGCTCATTCCGCCCCGGGGTTTACCCCGGGCCAGGCGCCAGAACCAGGCGGCGAGCAGGCCCAGGACGGCCAGGGCGAGCCACGGTGCGAAGGCGCCGGCCCACTCCGGGCCGATCCCCTCGGGGGCCCGGCCGGTGGTCAGGGCCGCCACGGCGATCCCCACCCCCAGGATGCCCTCGCCCCCCACCAGGCCGGAGCCGAAGAGGACCCCGCGCTGGGTGCGGGCATCCCGATCGTCCTCACCGGGAGCGGTCCGCCCCACCCACCAGCGGAGCATCCCTCCCAGGAAGACCGGCACCATGGTGGAGACCGGCAGGTACACCCCCACCGCGAAGGGGAGGCTCGGGATCCGGAACGCCTCGGCCACCAGGGCCAGGCCCACCCCGATCAGGACCATGCCCCAGGGCAGGGACTGCTCCAGGACCCCCTCGATCACCAGCTTCATCAGGGTGGCCTGGGGCGCCGCCAGGTCCTCGGAGCCGAGGGTGAACGCCTCGTCCAGGGCGATCACCGTCAGGCAGACGAAGGCCGCCGAGGTGAGGACCCCCAGGAGCTCGCCCATCTGCTGGTTCCGCGGCGTCGCACCCAGGAGGAAGCCGGTCTTGAGGTCCTGGCTGGTGTCGCCGGCGATGGAGGCGGCGATGGCGACGACGCACCCCACCACCAGCGCCGCCACCTTCCCCAGGTCGCCGGTCCAGCCCGCCAGGAGGAAGACCGTCGCCGTGAGCATGAGAGACGCGATGGTCATGCCGCTCGTGGGGTTGGAGGTCACCCCCACCAGGCCCACGATCCGGGACGACACCGTGACGAAGAAGAACGCGCACACGACCACCAGCAGGGCGGCCACGGTGCGCACGCCGATCCCGCCCAGCGGACCGAAGGTCTGGGGGGTGAACACCAGCACCAGGACCAGGGCGAGGAGGCCCAGGCCCACGACCTTGAGGGGCAGGTCCCGGCCCGTGCGGGGCTCTTCCGCGGCCTCGCCGCCGATCCGCTCCCGGAGCTGGCGCGTGCCGATCCGGAAGCTCTCCACCATCGTGGGGATCGAGCGGATGAGGGTGATCAGCCCGCCGGTGGCCACGGCGCCGGCGCCGATGTAGCGCACGTAGCGGGTCCACAGGAGCGACGGCTCCATCTCGGCGATCAGGAGGTCGGTCTCCGGGTAGAGGGGAATCCCCCGGCCCTGGCCCCACCAGGCGATCGCCGGGATGATGACCACCCAGGCCAGCAGGCCCCCGCCTACCATGATCGAGGCGATCCGGGGACCCAGGATGAAGCCGACCCCGAAGAGCGCCGCGGAGATCTCGGTGCCCACCTCGGCCTTGCGCGGGAATGGCAGGCGGACGGAGACCTGGTCGCGGAACGCGTGGATCCAGCCGGTGAGGAACTTCATCGCCGCCCCGGCTCCCAGGCCCAGGAAGACCGCCCGGGCCCGGGCGCCGCCCACCTCGCTCGCCTTCAGGACCTCGGCGCAGGCGGTCCCCTCCGGGTAGGGCAGGTTCCCGTGCTCGCGCTCGATCAGGAACCGGCGCAGGGGGATCATGAACAGGATCCCCATGATCCCGCCCGTGGCCGCCAGCAGGGTCATCTGGAGGAGGGTCGGGTCCAGCCCCCAGAGGAACAGGGCCGGCAGGGTGAAGATGACGCCGCTCGCCACGGAGCTCGACGCCGAGCCCACGGTCTGGGAGGAGTTCGCCTCCAGGATGCTGCTCTCGGCGCGGGATCGGTGGAGCCCGCGAAAGGCGGCCACCGTGAGCACCGCCACGGGGATCGAGGTGGAGATGGTCAGCCCCACCCGCAGGCCCAGGTAGGCGTTGGCGGCGCCGAACAGGATTCCGAGGACGATCCCGGTGAGGACCGCCCGCAGGGTGAACTCCGGCAGGTTCGCCGAGGCCGGGACGTGGGGGCGGAACCCCTTCTCGGCCGCTTCAACCTCCCCCGGCGTCACGCCCTCACCGATGCCTTCCTCGATGGTCATGTCGGCCTCCGTGGTCCGTGGGATGTCCGTCCGCGCACCGGGGTCCCTCTCTTGCGTAGGGTGCGCCTCGGCGCACCGGGGCGCACCCTACCGGCTGCGGTGCGCCAAGGCGCACCCTACGACC
>JBKHJP010000398.1:0-3769 GCA_046538065.1 Thermoanaerobaculia bacterium
GGCACCGCAGCCGGCCAGAGGGCTTCGGGGCCGGCGCCGGAGCGGAATGCCCCGGCCCCTGCCCGGGGGCGGACCCCGCTCCGAAGGCCCCCGCCCAGGCCCCTCGACTCCGCTCGGGGCGACAAAAAGAACTACTCGGGGCGACAAGAAGAGCCGCTCCAGGCGAGGAGAAGAGCCGCTCGGGGCGAGGAGGAGAGCCGCTCCAGGCGAGCAAGAGAGCCGCTCGGGCGAGGAGGAGAGCCGCTCGGGGCGACAAGGAGACGCGCGCTCCGCGTCGAGGCGAAGCCGAAGCGCGCCGCCTACACCCCCTCCACCCCTGAGCGCGCGCCGATCCCCGGACGGGAGGCCCGCCCGAGCCTCAGAGCCGCAGGATCAGCTTCGTCATGTCGTGCTGCGCGCCATCCGGATCGGTACCGTACCCCGGGATCACGAACGACTCGAAGCCCAGTCCCTCCAGGGTCTCGATCGCGTCCTTCTCGAGGTCCGAGATCAGCATGCAGGTCAGGTGGCGCAGCCCGTCCGCCCGGGCGTGGCGGATGAACTGGTTCACCAGCACGGTCCCCAGGCCCACCCCCCGGAACTCCGGGTCCAGGAGCCACTTGATCCGCCCCACCAGCCGGAGCGGCCCGCCCTCCCGGCGGTGCAGGGTCGCATCGGCCACGATCCGGGTACCGTCCACGGCCAACAGGGGAAAGACCCTGTCGTAGTCAAGGTTCCGGCCCCAGCTCTCGATCAAGGCCCGGTCGTCGATCCGGTCCCAGGCGAAACGCCGGGTGTCCTCCGGCAGGCGCCGGAAGAGCTGGTACAGGCCTTCCGTGTCCCGCTCGGCGAACGGTCGGATCAGTACCCGGCGGCCATCGCGCAGGGCCGCCTCCTGGGGATAGCGGTTGGGCATCTCCTCACTCCTCCTGGATCGCTGGTGGGTGGTCCTGGCCGTTCCGGACGGGCGGGGTACGGGCCGCGCGACCCCGGCGGTGAGGACGCGCCCCGTGCAGGTTCCTACCCTACCACCCGGTCCGGCCGCCCCCGGTCGCGCCGAACGACCCTGCGCAGGTCCTGGAAAATCTTGGAAACCGGCCCGGGTGCGCCTCCCCGGCCTGCAGGAGAACGCACTCGCAACCTCCTGGCGTATCTGGAGTTGGTCGTCGACCCCCCAACTCTGGCACGTCGCTTGAAGCCGACAGAGGGAGTCGAGGCCGGCGCCCGAGTCCCCGGGGACCGAGGCCGGCCGTCCTAATGGACACGCACACGACAGGCACCGAGCTTTCAAGGAGGAGGTTGAGTATGAAGCGTTCCATCTTGGCGATCTTCGCCGCGCTGGCCCTCGCCGTGAGCATGCCGGTCGCGGCCCAGTTCGAGGAGCAGGAACCCCAGCAGCAACAGGAGCTCCAGCAGGAGCAGCAGCAACAGCCCGGCCAGATGCAGTCCATGACCGGCACCGTGATCGAGTGGGACGACCAGGCGATGATCCTGACCCTCCGCACCGATCAGGGGATCCAGGAGGTGCGGATCGAGGACCAGAACGTCCTTCCTGAGGAAGGCCTGTCCCAGGGTGATGAGGTGACGGTCCAGGCCCAGCAGAACACCCAGGGCCAGATGGTCGCCTCTCAGGTCCAGACGGAGGGCGCCCAGCAGCAGCAGCAGCAGCAGCTCGCGCAGCAGCAGCCCCAGGAGCAGCAAGAGCAGCAAGAGCAGCAGCAGTTCCAGGAGGAGCAGCTTCCGGCTACCGGCAGCACCCTGCCGCTGGTCGGCCTCCTGGGCCTGCTGAGCGTGGCCGCCGCCCTCGGCGTGCGGTTCCTCGCCCGGTAGGGAAGGACGGAGCTCCCGTGGAGTGCAATCCCATCCCTTGATCCCCTCGCCACGGGGAGGGGAAGACGCCCGGGGCGCTCGCCCCGGGCATTTTTTTGCTCCCGCTGCTCTGGTACGGAGGTTGCGAGTCCTCATGGCCGTCATGCGCCGCCCACGACCCCGCCTCCAGCTCCTGGAGAAGCTCCTCTGGACGACAGGCCTCGGGCTCCTGGGCTGGGTCGGATTCGTCCAGGCCCAGAGCTGGTGGTTCCAGCGGAGCGCCGAGGACAGCCTGGAGCGCTCCGTCAGCCTCGCCGTGCAGGACGACGGCGGCGCCCGCCCGCCGAGCCCGGAGCTGGCCCGGCATCTTCCGGCCGGCCCCCCGGTCCCGAGCCTGGCGGCCGTGGGCCACGGCGAGCCCGTCGGGCGGCTCCGCATCCCTCGCCTGGCGCTGTCGGTGATGGTGGCGGAGGGAGCGGATCCGGCCGTCCTGCGGCGGGGCGCCGGCCATCTGCCCAACACCGCACTGCCCGGCCGGGGAGGCAACGTGGGGATCGCCGCCCACCGGGACCGGCACTTCCGGCCGCTCAAGGACGTGACCTCCGGAGACGAGATCGTGCTGGAGACGGTGGTGGGCACCTTCCGCTACCAGGTGGAGTGGACCCGGATCGTGCCGCCGGAACGGGTGGACGTCCTGCACCCGACGGATGCTCCCGCCCTGACCCTGGTCACCTGCTACCCGTTCTACTACGTCGGCAACGCCCCGGACCGCTTCGTGGTGCGGGCCCGGCGCCTCGGCTGGGAGCCCCCCCGGCGGTAGCGCGAACGCTCCCCGACCGGCCTCACGTCCCGCCCCGCCGGGAGTAGCCAGAGCACTCCAGGACCGGAAGACGGGGGTAGCGGGGAAAGGCCGGGTCCACCTCCGCCACGGCGCAGCGCAGGAAGAGGCTCGAGCGCGACGCCAGGACCCGGGCGTTCCGGCAGGTGGCGCACAGGCCCGGGCGGACCCCCGCCGCCTCCAGGGCGGCGAGGTCCTCCGCGCTGGGACGGTGCCCCGTCGGGACCTTCTTGCCTTGCTGCACCATCGGTCTCCGTGCCTCCGTGAGCCGACCGGGGCGGGGGATCACCGTCGCCCGGAGGCAATCCCGCCGACCCGCCCTCATGGTCTGAGGCGGAGCCTCGTCAATCGATCTTCGCCACCGCGTCGGCCTCCGTGACCTCGGCGCGGCCGGCCTCCAGGGCTTCCACCGAAGCCGTGGGGCCCAGCACGATCATCCGGTCGCCCGGCCGCACCACCGTGTCGCCCCCGGGGATCACCCGCTCCTCCGCTCGCCCCACGCCCCGCTTGATCTCGATCACCCGGACGCCCCGGGTCTGGGGCAGGCGGGCCTCCGCCAGGGTCTTGCCCTCCAGGTCCTCCGGAGCCGGGACCATGCGGATCGAGAAGTCCGGCGGCAGCTCGACGTAGTCCCGGCTGACCTCATCCTCTCCGGTGGAGACGAACGTCGCCAGGAGGGCCGGCCGCCCCAGGACCTCCTGGGCGTAGACGGCCAAGAGGTCGCGCTTCGCCAGCACCCCCTGGAACCGTCCGGCGGCGTCCACCACCGGCAGGCGCTCGTAGTCCGAGTGGGCGAAGACCTCCGCCGCCCGGTCCAGGCGGTCCTCCAGGCGGATCACCCGTTCCGCCGGCCGCAGGAGGTCGTGGGCCACGACCGCGAGGAGCTGGTCCGGCTTTTCGAGGACGTGCTTGATGTCGTGGAGCGAGATCTCCCCCAGGAGCTTGCGGTCTTCGTCCACGACGAACAGGCGCTGGCGGTGGGCGCCGAAGAAGCGGTCCACGACCTCCCGGTAGCCGGTGGCCGGGCGCAGGGTGTCGGCGTCTTCGCGCAGGAGGTCGCGCACCGCCATGCCGGCGAGCACCGCTTCCTCCAGCCGGAGGTTCAGGTCCACCCCCTTGCGTTGGAGGGCTTCGGTGTAGATC
>JBKHJP010000399.1:0-3765 GCA_046538065.1 Thermoanaerobaculia bacterium
AGGTACGCTTCTGATCTTCGAAGATGACGCCGCGGCGGACCTCGTAGCTCGCCGTGCGCAGGCCCTCCGGGGGCGGCGGCAGGTGGACGCCGGTGACGATCTCACCTTCCCCCAGGTCGTGCTCCCGCTCGCCCTCCTCCTCCGGGATCCGGTAGAAGTCGGCGAGCGCCGTCTCGCGCGGCCCGTCCGGGCCGTGGAGGTGGAGCCGCGCCCCGTGGGCGACGAGGATCGGAGCGAGCGTCGAGGGCGAGACGAAGAGGGCGTCGCCGCCGTTGCCCAGGATGGCGTGGTGGCGGTTGTCGCCATGGCGGATCATGCTCCGGCCGTCCTGGCGCGGCAACAGCCCAAAGCCCAGGCGGTAGTACCAGCACCGGGGGCGCTGGCAGACGTTGCCGCCGAGCGTGCCCAGGTTCCGGATCTGGGGCCCAGCGGCGTACCCCGCCGCCCGGGCCACCGCCGGGTAGCGCTCCCGGAGCGCCGGGTGGGCCGCCAGGTCGGTCAGGGTCGCCGACCCGCCCAGGCGCAGGCCGCCGTCCTCGGTCTCCTCGACGCCCTGGAGCTCCGCCACGGCGCGGACCGAAACGACCCGCCCGGGGGAGCGGACCCCGTCCTTCATCAGGGCCAGCAGGTCCGTGCCGCCGGCCAGAACCTCCGTCTCCCCGGGTCGCTCCGCCAGCAGGTCCACCACCTCGCCGACGCTCGCCGGGCTCGCGTACTCGAACGCCCCCATCCTGGTCACTGCGCACCTCCCTTCGCCGGGCCGCCCCCTTCGAGGGCGTCCAGGACCCTTCGCGGGGTCATGGGCAGGTACGGCACCCTCACCCCGACGGCGTTGGCCACCGCGTTCGACAGGGCCGCCCCCGGGGAGATGACCGGCGGCTCGCCCAGGCCGATGGGCCCCCGCTCGTCGTGCCCCGGGCCGGTCACCATGTGGACCTCGAGCTGGCCCACGTCGCCGAAGCCGGCGATCTTGTACGACTCGAAGTCGGTGTTCAGCAGCCGCCCGGTCACCGGGTCCAGGACCTTCTCCTCGTACAGGGCGTAGGAGATCCCCATGATCATCCCGCCGTGGACCTGGCTCTCGGCGGTCTTGAGATCCATCACCAGGCCGCAGTCCTGGACCGCCACCATCCGGTTCACCTGGACGATGCCGGTCTCCACGTCCACGGAGACATCGGCCATCTGGGCGCCGCCCACGCCGGAGTCATTGAGCTCCCCCGGCCCCGGGTTGCGGCCGGTGACGGTGATGGGCCGCACCCCGAGCTTGGCGGTGGCCTCCCGCCACGGGAGGCTCCGGGAGGGCTCGCCCTGGACCCGGACCGCCCCGTCCTCGGCCTCCAGATCCTCGGGCTCGGCGTCCAGGTGGGGCGCCACCTTGGCGAAGAGCTCCGCCAGGGCGTCCTGGGCCGCCCGCCGGGTGGAGGCCGAGATCCCGCCGACGGTGGTGGACCCGCCGGAGGGGCCCGACTCCGGGTACTCGGAGTCGCCGATCTTGACCGTCACGTCGTCCACGCTCAGGCCGAAGGTCTCGGCCAGGACGATGGCGATGACGGTGCGGGTACCGGTGCCGATGTCCTGGCTTCCGAGCTTGGCCTCCACGCCACCGTCCGGGTGGATCCGGAGGTCGCAGTTCGAGGCGTGGCCCCGGCCGCCCCAGGTGTGAATGGACAGGCCCAGGCCGTGCTTCACCGGCCCGTCGCCTGACCGGCCTCGAGGGTGCCAGCGCTCGCTCCAGCCCATCCTCTCGTCGGCGATCCGGAGCTCGTCACGGTAGGTCTCCGCCAGGCGGCCCGTGTGCTCCAGGTTGCGCCGCCAGAATTCCAGCGGGTCCATGCCCAGGGCCGCCGCGGTGTCGTCCAGGGCGGTCATGGTGACGAAGCAGGCCTGGGGGTGGTTCGGCGCCCGCCACGCCCGGGAGCCGGCGGCGTTGGTGGGCACCGCGACGTGGGCGTGGTGGCGGTTCGGGAACTGGAAGACGTAGGGGATCGGCGGGCTGCCGGATCCGCCCAGGCCGCCGGAGCCCCAGGAGGTGGATCGCCAGGCGGTGACCGTGCCGTCCTCCTTCACACCCACCTCCACCTCGGCGTAGGTCGAGGGCCGGTCGCCGGCCACGGTGAGCTCGGCGTCCCGCTCCAGCATGAGCTTGACCGGCCGGCCGGTCTCCTTCGCCAGGCGGGCCGCCTCCACGCCCCAGCGGTCGGGGCTGAACTTGCTGCCGAAGCCGCCGCCCATGTACTGGCAGATGGTGCGGACCTTCGAGGCCGGCATCTCCAGGGCTTCGGCGAACTGCCCCGGGACGATGGAGACCCCCTGGGTGGAGCTCCAGGTGGTGAGCTCCTCGCCGTCCCACTCGCAGACGTTGCCGTGGGCTTCCAGGCACTGGTGGGCGATGGACGGAAGGCCGTAGTAGCCGGAGACGGTCCGGTCCGCCTCGCGGAACCCGGCGTCCGGGTCGCCCTCGGTGGTCTCCTCGCCGGGGCTCGTCTCCGGGGCACCCTCCCGGTCCTCGGCGTCCACGAAGTGCGTCAGCGGCTCGTACTCCACCCGGATGGCGCGGACGGCGTCCCGGGCGGCCTCCTCGGACGTGGCCGCCAGGAAGGCCACCTCGTCCAGGGCCCAGCGGATCTCGTCCCCTTCGCCGTGGACCGTCCGGATGGCCCGGACGCCGGGGACCTTCCGGGCCGGCTCCAGGTCCAGTCGGGTGATCCGGGCGCGGGCGTGGGGGCAGCGCAGCACCGCGCCGTAGAGCATCCCCGGGCGGCGCACGTCGTGGGTGTACTCGGCGGCGCCGGTGACCTTGACCGCGCCGTCGAGGCGGCTGATCCGCTTGCCGATGACGTCGCGCTCCTCGGGCCAGCGGTACTCAACCATGGCGGCCTCTTCCCTCCATCACCTTGCGGATGCCGGCGTAGGTGCCGCAACGGCAGAAGTTCCCCGCCAGGCCGTGCTCCACCTCCTCGGCGGAGGGCGACGGGTTCTCCTCCAGGACGGCCGCGCACGAGACCACGAACCCCGGCGTGCAGAAGCCGCACTGCTGGGCGTCGTGCTCGATGAAGGCGGCCTGCAGGGGGTGGAGCGACTCCGGCGTGCCCAGGCTCTCCACGGTCTGGACGTCCCGGCCCTGGGCCTCGATCGCCAGCAGGCTGCAGGCGTAGACGGTGCGGCCGTCCAGCAGCACCGTGCAGGCGCCGCAGGTGCCCCGGTCGCAGACCCGCTTGGAGCCGGTGAGGCCGAAGCGCTCCCGGAGGGCGTCGAGGAGCGTCACCCGGGGCTCGAGCTCCGCCTCGTGGGTCTCCCCGTTGATCCAGAAGCTCATGGGCACCGGCCCGGGACCGACGAAGTCCCCGGCCGCCACCGATCCGGCGGCGCTCTCCTCGGCGGCGGCGACCCCGGCGCCCAGGAGCCCCGAGGAGGCGATGGCCCCGGCGGCGCTCCCCCGGAGGAAGTCCCGCCGGCTCACCCCCCGGCTCCCGCCGGACGACTCGGAGGACCGGTCCCTGGTCTCGCGGCTCTCGTCCTTCGCCATGTTTCCTCCCTCGGTCGTCGAATCTGCCGCCAAGTGTACCGCAGGCATTGCGCACCGAAAGCTCCCCCGACATGCGTCCGCATCCGTTCAGTCGGAGAGACCACCAAGCCAACTCCCCCGCAGGACTCCGGCATAATCTCCCGTAAGTCATTGACATCTAGTGGTGCCCAGATCTGGCTTTTTTGTCCGAGGTTTGGTAGAACCCGAGCCGTGCGGGGTCGTGACGAGGGGCTCGAGGA
>JBKHJP010000400.1:0-3753 GCA_046538065.1 Thermoanaerobaculia bacterium
CCGGCGAGCGCCTGGTGCTGCTGGACCTGGAAGCGCACGAGCGCCACGACCTGGAGTGGGACGCCCTGCCGGGGATCGACGAGGATCCCCTGGCCGACCTCCGCGCCGCCGCCCAGGCTCGGGAGGAAGCGCGGAAGGAGGCCCGCAAGGAGACCGCCGCCTCCGGGGACGGGTCGCCCCAGGCCGAGCAGGAGGGGCAGGAAGAAGAGGGAGAGACGCGGGGCGAGCAGGCCCGGCAGGCGGAGGAAGAGCTCGAGGAGCGAGGCCGGACGGAGGCCGTGGAGGAGAGCCACCACGAGGTCGAGACCGAGGAGGCGGAGGAGGGTGCCGAAGAGGCCGCCGACGAGGCGGAGCCCGACGAAGCGGACGAGGACGAGCCCGAGCTCCGGCCGGTCCGGGTGGGGCCCATGCTGTGGAACGACGCCGGCACCCGGGTGGCGGTCATGGTCTTCTCCGCCGACAACAAGGACCGCTGGATCGCCACCGTCGACCTCCCGGTGGACGACGACGAGGCCGCCCTCGTCCCCCGCCACCGGCTCCACGATCCTGCCTGGGTCAACTGGTCCTTCAACGAGATGGGCTGGCTCCCGGACGGCGAGACCCTCTGGTACCTCTCGGAGGAGACCGGGTTCTCCCACCTCCACGCCCTGGAGGTGGACGGGGCCGGCGAGGCGCGGCGGCTCACGGAGGGGGAGCTCGTCGTCTCCGACGTCACCCCCTCGCCGGACGGCCGGGCCTTCTACGTCCGCTCGAACCGGGAGCACCGGGGCGTCTGGGAGGTCTACCGGGTGCCCGCCCGGGGGGGCGCCCTGGAGCGGATCACCCGCTTCGGGGCCGACGTGGAGTACGTCCTCTCCCCGGACGGCGAGGAGCTCCTGCTCCGCCACTCCACCGCCGTCCGTCCGCCGGAGCTCTACGTCCAGGCCGCCGAGCCCGCCGGGCCGGGGGCGGCCGGCCCCGGAGCCCGGCGCCTCACCGAGACCGTGAGCGAGGCCTACGCCGCCTTCGACTGGGCCGGCCCCGAGCTGGTGGACGTGCCGTCGACCCACGACGCGCCGCGGCCGATCCAGGCCCGCCTCTACCTGCCCCGGGACCACGACCCGGACCGTCCGGAGCCCTACCCGGCGGTGCTGTTCATCCACGGCGCCGGCTACCTCCAGGACGCCTACGACGGCTGGTCCTACTACTTCCGGGAGCACATGTTCCACGAGCTCCTGACCCGCCGGGGCTACGTCGTCCTGGCCATGGACTACCGGGGCTCTGCGGGCTACGGGCGCGACTGGCGCACGGCCATCTACCGCCACATGGGGGGGCCGGAGGTCGAGGACCTCCTGGACGGGGTCCGCTGGCTCGCCGAGACCCAGAACGCCGACCCGGAGCGGGTGGGCGTCTACGGCGGCTCGTACGGTGGGTTCCTCACCCTCATGTCGCTCTTCACCGAGCCGGGGGCCTTCGCCGCCGGCGCCTCGTGGCGGCCGGTGACCGACTGGGCCCACTACAACCACCCGTACACCTCGAACATCCTCAACACGCCGGAGATCGACCCGGAGGCCTACGAGCGGAGCTCGCCCATCGAGCACGCCGAGGGCCTGGCGGACCCGCTGTTGATCATCCACGGCCTCCAGGACGACAACGTCCTGGCCCAGGACACGGTGCGCCTGACCCAGCGCCTGATCGAGCTGGAGAAGGAGGACTGGTGGGTCTCCCTCTACCCGGTGGAGCCCCACGGCTTCGAGCGCCCGTCGAGCTGGCTCGACGCCATGCGGCGCATCCTGGACCTCTTCGAGCGGGAGGTGGGCGGGGCGGAGTGAGCCCCCGCCCCGGAACGGCCATGGCCGCCTTCATCACCTTCGAGGGCCTGGACGGCTCGGGCAAGAGCACCCACCTGGCGCGGGTGGCCGAGGCGCTCCGGGTCCGGGGGGTACCTCACCGCCTCACCCACGAGCCCGGGGGGACCCCCCTGGGCGAGGCGGTCCGCCGGGTCTTCCTGGACCACCGCTGGGGGGCGATGGACGGCACGGTGGAGCTCCTCCTGGTCTTCGCCAGCCGGCGCCAGCACCTGCTGGAGGTGGTGGAGCCGGCCCTGGCCCGGGACGAGCACGTCCTGTGCGACCGGTTCACCGACTCCACCCGGGCCTACCAGGGCGCCGGCCGGGGGGTGGCGCGGGCGCTCATCGACCAGGTGGACCGGGTGGCCACCGGCGGCCGGACGCCGGACCGCACCCTCCTCTTCGACCTGCCGCCGGAGGCCGCCCGGGAGCGGGGCGCCGGGGACCGGGACGGCGCCGGGGAGGCCGACCGCCTGGACCGCGAGGAGCTCGCCTTCTACCGCCGGGTGCGCGACGGCTTCCTGGAGCTGGCCCGGGACGAGCCGGCGCGCTTCCGGGTGATCGACTCCTCCGGCGGCAAGGAGGCCACGGCGGCCCAGGTCCGCCGCGCCCTGGAGGACCTGGTGCCGGAGGTGGCGGAATGAACCTGGACGGCGCCCTCGCCATGGCCCGCCGGGGCCGGCTCTACCCCGGGGTGATCCTCCACGGAGCGAGCGCCGCCGAGCGCCGGGCGGCCGCGGAGCTCCTGGCCCGGGCGGTCCTCTGCACCGCGCCGGAGGACGAGCGGCCGTGCGGGGCGTGCGCCCACTGCCGGCGCATCGTCCTCGCCGGGGCGGAGGAGGGGGACGGGACGGCCGCCGGCCGGGGGGAAGCCTTCCACCCGGACTTCCAGGTCCTGGAGCGCGACCTCAAGACCTCCACCTCGGTGGAGGCCACCAAGGCCTTCCTCCGGACGGCCCAGGTCTCCCCCTTCGAGGCCCGGGGCCAGGTCTTCGTGGTGGCGAGCGCCGAGAGCCTGAGCGGCGAGGCGGCCAACGCGTTGCTCAAGACCCTGGAGGAGCCCCACACCACGGCTCCGCGGCACTTCCTGCTGCTGACGCCGTCGCGCCTGGACCTCCTGCCGACGATCCGCAGCCGGAGCCTGGCGGTCTTCCTGGGGGGCTCGGCCCGGCCGGCGGAGGAGGCGGTGGAGGAGCTGGCGGACGAGCTGGCGCGCTGCCTGGCGGCCTGGGCGGAGTCCGGTTCGGCGGCCTGGCTCCTGGCGGCGGCGTCCCTGGTGGAGGGGGCGGCGGACTGGTCGGAGCCCCGCTCGGCGGAGCCCTGGGCCCTGGCGGCGGCGGCGGTCAAGGAGGCCCGGGTGCGGTCCGGGGTGCCGGGGGAGCTTTCGCCCCGGCTCCTGGCCCTGGCGGAGGAGTTGCTGCGGGCGCCGGGCTGGCGGCTGCGGGCGGTGCCGGCGGGGCGGATCCTGGACGGGCTGTTCGCGCGGCACCTGGCGTCGGGGGGTGTGGGAGGGGTGTAGGGGAGGAGCTTGCCTCCTCCCGGGGTGGGCGGGGTCCGAACCGCGGGCGGAGGTCCCGCGGCTGCGAACGGCGCGCGCTCGGAGGCGAATGGGGCGCATGGCGCGCGCCTCCGCTCACCCGCGGCGCCGGGCGTCCGGTGGCGTGCGCGGCGTTCGGAAGCGGCCGCGGGTTCGAGGCCGCTGCCCCGGGGCCTCCGCCCGCGACCCGGACCCCTTCCGGCCTGTACGGAGGTGGCGCCCCGACCGATGGCCGCCGTCGTCGGGTCCGGAGCGCTCCGCGCGCACCACGACAGCGTGAAGCGGCCGACCTCTGCGCACGTCCTGAGGGGAGCCGAAGGGTCGGCCGGGGCGGGCGGGCGCCGTTCCGCCGGTTCCGGCTTGTGGAGGGGGACCCGGCCGGCTAAG
>JBKHJP010000401.1:0-3748 GCA_046538065.1 Thermoanaerobaculia bacterium
CCCCCGGTCCGTCCCGCTGGAGCCTCCCCCTGCCCCGGGGCCGCAGCCTCGAGCTCGAGGCCGGGCGGCCCCGGCTGATGGGCGTCCTCAACCTCACCCCCGACTCCTTCAGTGACGGCGGTCTGTGGTTCGACCCGTCGGACCCGGCCCGGTCCGTCGAGCGGGGCCTGGCCCTGCTGGAGGAAGGAGCCGATCTGCTGGACCTGGGCGCCGAGTCCACCCGCCCCGGCGGCGGGACCTACGGATCCGGCGCCCGGACCGTGCCGCCGGAGGAGGAGCTGGAGCGGCTCGTGCCGGTCCTGGAGGGCCTCCGTCGCGCCACCGACGCCCCTCTCTCCGTCGACACCCGCAAGGCCGCCGTCGCCCGGACGGCCCTGGAGGCCGGCGCGGACCTGGTGAACGACGTCTCCGCCCTCGGGGACCCCGGCATGGGCTTCCTGGTGGCGGAGCACGGCTGCCCGGTGATCCTCATGCACAGCCGCGGTGACCTCCGCACCATGCAGCGCGACATCCGGTTCCGGGACGTGGTCGCCGAGGTCCGCTCGGAGCTGGGGGAGGCGGCGAACCGGGCACTGGCCGCCGGGGTGGCCCGGGACCGGATCGTCGTCGACCCGGGGCTCGGCTTCGGCAAGACGGCGGAGCACAACCTGGCGCTCCTGGGAGCCCTGCCGGAGCTCCGTTCGCTGGGCTTGCCGGTCCTGGTGGGGGCGAGCCGGAAGAGCTTCCTGGGCGCCGTCACGGGGGAGCCGCCGGAGCGCAGGCTGCCCGGGAGCCTGGCCGCCGCGGCCTGGGCCTGCTCCGGCGGCGCGGCGATCCTCCGGGCTCACGACGCGGCGGAAACGGCCGGGTTCCTGGCCGTCTGGCAGGCGATCCGGCGAGAGGCCGGGTGGGGTGGCGACCCGGCCGCGGCCGGGCCGGAGAGGGCGGGAGGCGAACGCCGGTCGTGAGCCTGCTCCTGCCCGAGTTCCTTCAGCTCCCGTGGACGATCCCCTGGCGGGACGTCGTCGACATCCTCGCCGTCACCTTCGTCATCTACAACCTGCTCATCCTGATCCGGGGCACCCGTGCGGTCCAGATGCTCCTGGGGATCCTCTTCATCAGCGTCGTCTACTACGTCGCCCGGGTGGCCGACCTGCCCACCCTGAAGCGGATCCTGGAGAGCCTGCTGATCTTCCTGCCCTTCGCCATCATCGTGCTCTTCCAGCACGAGATCCGCCGGGCCTTGGCGAGCTTCGGGCGCAACCCGTTGTGGGGCTTTTCCCAGAGCGAGCAGGTGGAGTCCACCTTCAACGAGATCGTGCTGGCGGCGACCAGCCTCTCGTCGCGCCGGATCGGGGCGCTCATCGCCATCGAGCGCCTGGACGGCCTGAGGACTTACGTGGAGAACGGCATCCGCCTGGACGCCGTCGTCTCCTACGACCTGCTGATCACGGTCTTCACGCCGGACTCGCCGCTCCACGACGGCGCCGTGATCGTGCAGGGGGACCGGATCGCCTCTGCGGCCTCCTTCCTCCCGCTGACCCTCAACCCCGAGCTGTCGAAGGACTTCGGGACACGGCACCGGGCCGCCCTCGGGATCAGCGAGGAGACCGACGCCGTGGCGGTGGTGGTCTCGGAGGAGACGGGGGTCATCTCCCTCGCCTTCGACGGCGAGCTGGTCCGGGGGCTCGACCCCAAGAGCCTGCGCAACGACCTGTACAAGTACCTGATCTCGGACCTGAAGCCGGAGGCCGGGGGCGGACGGGGGAGGAGCGCCGCATGAGCGAGCGGGCGACCCGGTGGTGGATGCGGGTCATGGCTCTCGCCATCGCGCTGGCGCTGTGGTTCTTCCTCTCCTGGGACCAGCGCGAGCGGGTGAGCGAGCGCGTGGTGGAGGCCTCGGTCACCTACGACACCCTGAACGACATGATGGTCCTCGACCCGATCCGCCAGATCGACATCCGGGTCAAGGGGGGCTCCCAGCGCGTCCGGACCCTCAACCCGTTCCTGGTGAACGTCCTGGTGGAGCTCCCCCAGAGCGAACCGGGGCCCGTGGACGTGGCCCTGTCGCCGGACGACGTCTACGTGCCGGAGGGGGTGGAGGTGGTCTCCCTCGATCCGAACACCCTGAACCTGACCCTGGACCGGCTGGTCACCAAGCGCGTCCCGGTCTCGGTGGAGCTGGTGGACGAGCCCGCCGCCGGCGCGACCGTGGGCGAGCCCGTGGTGCAGCCGGAGGAGGTGGCCGTCCGGGGACCCCAGAGCCGGCTGGAGAACCTGACCCTGGTGCAGACCCGGCCGGTGAGCCTGAACGGCCATGCCCAGACCTTCGAGGAAGTGGTCTCGGTGATCCCGCCGGATCCCCTGGCGGGCCTGGACCCGGGCCTGGTGCGGGTCCGGGTGCCCATGGAGCCGCCCCACCTGTCCGAGGACGCCCTGTCTCCGGACGAAGCACGGCCGAAGGAGGAAGACCGATGACGACGACGCGAGCCCCGGAGCGGTTGTTCGGCACCGACGGGATCCGCGCACCCTTCGGCCAGGCGCCGCTGGACCGCGCGACGGTGCAGGCCCTGGGCTGGCACCTGGGGGAGTCCCTCCGGGAGAAGACCGGCGAGGCCGAGCCCCAGCTCGTCCTGGGGGGCGACACCCGGGAGTCGACCCCGACCCTGTGCGCCTGGATCGCCGAGGGCCTGGTCGCGACGGGGGCGGACCCGCGCTACGTCGGAGTGCTCCCCACGGCGGGCATCGCCTACCTCGTCCGCAGCCTCGGGACCGAGGCGGGCGTGGTGGTCTCCGCCAGCCACAACCCCTACCCCGACAACGGCATCAAGCTGATCGACGCGTGGGGCTTCAAGTGGACCGCCGCCGCCGAGACGGCCCTCGAGTCCCGGCTGCTGAACGGCCCCTCCCCCCCCGAGCCGGGCGGCGGCTTCGCCCTGGACCCTCCGGAGGGAGGGCTCATCGAGCGCTACCTGGACGCGCTGGCCGCGACCCTTCCCGGGCGCCACCCGCTGGAGGGCCTGGAGATCGCCCTGGACACCGGCAACGGCGCCGCCTCGACGTGGGCCGGGCCCCTCTTCGAGCGCCTGGGCGCCACGGTGCGCCTGCTCCACGCCGAGCCGGACGGCCGCAACGTCAACCTGGCCTGCGGCTCCACGGACCCCCGGGAGCTCTCCCGCTTCGTCACCCGGGAAGGGCTCCACATGGGAGCCGCCTTCGACGGCGACGCCGACCGGGTCATCCTGGTGGACGAGGCCGGCCGGGAGCGCGACGGCGACGCCATCCTCTACCTCTGGGCGAGCGAGCTGGCGGCGAGCGGCTCCCTGGTGCCGCCGCGGATCGTCGCCACCTCCATGAGCAACCTGGGGCTGGAGCGTTCCCTGGCCCGTCACGGCATCGACCTCGTGCGCTGCGGCGTGGGCGACCGGGAGGTGGTGGAGACCATGCGGCGGCTGGAGATCGTCCTCGGTGGCGAGCAGTCGGGCCACGTGGTCCACCTGGGCCTTTCCACCACAGGGGACGGCCTGCTGACCGCCCTCCAGATGGCGTTCCTGGTGGCCCGGCGGGCCCGCACCGACGGCTCCGCCGCGCCGCTGTCCGAGCTGCTGGAGGACTTCGAGCGCTTCCCCCAGGTGCTGGTCAACGTCCGGGTCCGGGAGAAGCCGGATCTGCGGACCCTCGCCGGGGTCGCCGGCGTGGTCCGGGACGTCGAGGAGCACCTGGCGGACGAGGGGCGCCTGGTCCTGCGCTACAGCGGCACCGAGCCCCT
>JBKHJP010000402.1:0-3738 GCA_046538065.1 Thermoanaerobaculia bacterium
GACCTCGAGTCCGCCCGGGGTTGAAGCGACCGGGAGGCCGAACCCCGGGAGGAGGCGAGCTCCTCCCCTACACCCGGCCCCGTCAGGGCCGCCCCTGTTGGTAGGATCGGGCGCTCGTAAAGGCGACCGAACCGACCACGGGAGACCGCCATGATCAGGACCACGAACCGCTCGCGCTGGAACCGGACGATCCCCGTCGTGCTCTTCGCCCTGGTGGGCTGCGCCGCCTCGGCGCCGGGCGCGGCGGAGCTCCCCCTGGACACCATCGAGCTGCCGGAAGGGTTTTCCATCGACCTCTACGCCTCCGGCATCCCCGACGCCCGCTCCATGGCCCGCTCGCCCTCCGGCGTCCTCTACGTGGGCAGCCGCCGGGCCGGCGACGCCTACGCCGTGGTGGACGAGGACGGCGACCACCGGGCGGACCGGGTGGAGACCATCGCCACCGGGCTCAACATGCCCAACGGCGTGGCGGTGCGCGACGGCGACCTCTACCTGGCGGAGGTCAACCGGGTGCTCCGCTTCGACGGCATCGACGAGCGGATCCTCGCCGGCGAGGAGGCGCCGGAGCCGGTGGTGGTCGCCGACGACTACCCCTCCGACCGGCACCACGGCTGGAAGTTCATCGCCTTCGGCCCGGACGGCTGGCTCTACGTGCCGGTGGGGGCGCCGTGCAACATCTGCGATCCGGAGGACCCGGTCTACGCCACGATCACCCGGCTGAAGGTGGACGCCGAGGATCCCGCCGCGACCCGGGAGATCTACGCCGAGGGGGTGCGCAACACCGTGGGCTTCACCTGGCACCCGGAGACCGGCGAGCTCTGGTTCACCGACAACGGCCGCGACTGGCTGGGCAACGACCGGCCGCCGGACGAGCTCAACCGGGCGCCGGAGAAGGGCCTCCACTTCGGCTACCCGTACTGCCACGGCGGCGACATTCCGGACCCGGAGCTGGGCTCCGAGGGCGCCTGCGACGAGTACGTGGCGCCGGTCCAGAAGCTGGGGCCCCATGTGGCGGCCCTGGGCCCGGAGTTCTACACCGGGGAGATGTTCCCGGAGGAGTACCGGGGCCACCTCTTCATCGCCGAGCACGGCTCCTGGAACCGGGACGACCCCATCGGCTACCGGGTGATGCTGGTCCGCCTGGACGGCAATGAAGCCACCTCGTACGAGCCCTTCGCCACCGGCTGGCTCGCCGGCCCGGAGGAGGAGGACGCCTGGGGCCGGCCCGTGGACCTGGAGCTCTTGCCCGACGGCTCCATGCTGGTCTCCGACGACAAGGCCGGGGCGATCTACCGGATCACGTACGAGGGGGGTGGCGGGGGCGGCGGCGCCACCCCTGCGGACGCGCCATGAGCCGAGGGATCGACCCTTACGATCCGTCCGAGATCGAGCCCCGCTGGCAGGAGCGCTGGGAGGCCGACGGCCTCCACCGCTCCGACGTGGACCCGTCCCGGCCGAAGCACTACGCCCTGACCATGCTGCCGTACCCCTCCGGGGAGCTCCACATCGGCCACTGGTACGCCAAAGCGCCGTCGGACGCCCGGGCCCGCTTCATGCGCATGCGGGGCTACAACGTCCTCTTCCCCATGGGCTTCGACGCCTTCGGCTTGCCGGCGGAGAACGCCGCCATCCAGCGGGGCATCCACCCCCGGGAGTGGACCTACGGCAACATCGACCGCATGCGCCGGCAGCTCCGGGCCATGGGGACGATGTTCGACTGGCGCCGGGAGGCCGTCTCCGCCGACCCGGAGTACTACCGCTGGACCCAGTGGCTGTTCCTGCGCCTGCTGGAGGGGGGCCTCGCCTACCGCAAGAAGGCGGCGGTGGACTGGTGCCCGTCGTGCAACACGACCCTCGCCCGGGAGCAGGTGATCGGCGAGGAGCGCCGCTGCGAGCGGTGCGAGACCCCCGTGACCCGGCGCGAGCTGGAGCAGTGGTTCCTCGCCACCACCCGCTACGCCGAAGAGCTCCTGGACTACTCCGGCCTGGACTGGCCCGAGCGGGTCCGCACCCTCCAGGAGAACTGGATCGGCCGCTCCGAGGGCGCCCGCGTGACCTTCACCACGGAGGGTGGCGGGGAGCTCGAGGTCTTCACCACCCGGCCCGACACCCTCTGGGGGGCGACCTTCATGGTCCTGGCCCCGGAGCACCCCCTGGTGGAGGAGGTCACCACCGAGGAGCGGCGTTCCGAAGTCGACGCGTACCGCGCGGCGGCCGCCCGCCAGAGCGACGTCCAGCGGGAGGCGGCGGACCGGGAGAAGACCGGGGTCTTCACCGGCGGCTACGCCGTCAACCCGGCGAGCGGCGAGCGGGTGCCCATCTGGATCGCCGACTACGTCCTCATGACCTACGGCACCGGCGCCATCATGGCGGTGCCGGCCCACGACCAGCGGGACTTCGAGTTCGCCCGGACGTTCGACCTGCCCATCCGGCCGGTGATCGCCCCGGAGGGGGAGGCGCCGCCGGACCCGGACGCCATGACCGAGGCCCTGGTGGCGGACGGGACGATGGTGGACTCCGGCGAGCTCTCCGGCACGGCGGCGGACGAGGCCGTCGAGCGCACCATCCAGTACCTGGAGGAGCGGGGGACCGGCCGCCGCGCCGTGAACTACCGCCTGCGGGACTGGCTGGTCTCGCGCCAGCGCTACTGGGGGGCGCCGATCCCGGTGGTCTACTGCCGGGAGTGCGGCACCGTGCCGGTGCCGGACGAGGATCTCCCGGTCACCCTGCCGGAGGAGGTGGAGTGGCGCCCCACCGGCGAGAGCCCCCTCAAGCTCCACGAGAGCTGGAAGGACACGTCCTGCCCCCGCTGCGGCGGCGACGCGGTGCGGGACACGGACACCTTCGACACGTTCATCGACTCGTCCTGGTACCACCTGCGCTACCTCTCGCCCCACTACGACGAGGGCCCCTGGGACCCGGAGGAGTACGACTACTGGATGTCGGTGGACACCTACACCGGGGGCATCGAGCACGCCACGATGCACCTGATCTACACCCGGTTCTTCCACAAGGCGCTCCGGGACCTGGGGGTGACGCAGGGCGACGAGCCCATGCTCCAGCTCCGCAACCAGGGGATCATCCTGGGCGAGGACGCGGAGAAGATGTCGAAGAGCCGGGGCAACGTGGTGGCGCCGGACGAGCTGGTGGAGCAGTACGGGGCGGACACGGTGCGCTCGTACCTGATGTTCTTCGCCCGCTGGGACCAGGGCGGCCCCTGGAACAGCGCCGGCATCGAGGGGACCCACCGCTGGCTGAAGCGCGTCTGGCACCTGCTCCTGGACCCGCCGTCCGGCAACGGCGCGCCGTCGGAGGAGACCCTCCGGAGCCTGCGGAGGAAGCTCCACCAGACCGTCCAGGCGGTGACGGAGGACTTCGAGCGCTTCCAGTTCAACACGGTGGTTTCGGGGCTGATGGAGCTCCAGAACGAGATGAGCGCCGCCGCCCAGGGGGGCGCGGCGGGGTCCGAGGCCTGGGAGGAGGCCCGCTCGATCTACCTGAGGATGCTCGCGCCGGTGGCGCCCCACGCGGCGGAGGAGCTCTGGCACCGGCTGGGCTACGAGGGGTCGGTCCACGTCCAGGACTGGCCGGAGGTGGACGAGGAGGCGGCCCGGGAGGAGGAGATCACCCTGGTGGTCCAGGTCAACGGAAAGGTCCGGGACAAGCTCCAGGTGCCGGCGGGGATCGCCCGGGAGGAGGCGGAGCGCCGGGCCCTGGCGAGCGAGGGGGCGCGCCGGT
>JBKHJP010000063.1:0-15595 GCA_046538065.1 Thermoanaerobaculia bacterium
GCCCTGCGCGGGCCGAGAGGCCTCCGCCGCGCGCCCCGCCCCCGCCCCGCCCTTCTCGGTCCTTCTCCACCCCCGGGCACCGCGGGGCGAAGCTCCGTGGTCGGGGAGAGAGGGACGCCCCCGCCCGTCGCGGGGGCTGGACGTCCTGGACGTGAAGCTTGCGGCGCGGCTCTGGCGGGTCGGAGACAACCCCGCGGGACCGCCGGAGTCGACCGGTTCCTTGTCGTTTCGAGCGGAGCGAAGCGGAGTCGAGAAACCTGGGTGGGGGACGGTTCGGGTACCCCGCCCCCCCCAGGCCCCTCGACTTCGCTCGGGGCGACAAGGACAGGAAGCGCTCGGGGCGACAAGAAGAGTACCGTTAGGGGCGACTGAAGGAGCGCCGCTCGACGCGACAAGAAGAGCGACGAGAAGAGGAGCGTAGGGTGCGCCTCGCCTGTCCTGAGACCAGCCGAAGGGGTGCACCGGCGAGCCTCGGCTCCCGGCTCGGGTGAGGCGCTCCGCCAGGCCTCAGCTTCCGTTCCGGGTGAGGCCCTCCACCAGGCGCCGGGCCTCCTCCCGGCTCCGGACACGCCCCTCCACCTGGGCCCACTCGAGCTCCCGGAGGGCTCTGCCGATCGCCGGGCCCGGCGGGACGCCCAGGATCTCCCCGACCTCGCGCCCGTCCAGGAGGCGCGGGGGCGAGACGATCGCTTCGCCCTCGCGCCGGTAGAGGGCCAGGAGCGCCGAAGCGTCCGCCTCCCACCTCCAGCCGTCGCCGGGGGCGCCGCTCCGGGCCCCGGCGTGGCAGGCGGCCGTGGTCCAGAGCTCCCCCAGGCGGTGGAGGAACCGCCGCCGGTCCAGCTCCTCCGGCGGCAGACGCTCGCACGGGACCAGGCGGGCCACGTCTCCGGTGTCGCGCTTCGTCAGGTACCCGGCTTCCCCGAAGAGCGCCAGCGCCTCCCCGATCCCGGCCTCGCCCGGCGCCGCCGTGCCCACGGCCGCGTCCCGGGGGAGGTTGGCGAAGCTCAGGGCCAGTCGGGTCAGGCGGTGGCGCACGGGGAAGGGGAGGTCGCCTCCGGCGAGCTCCCGGAGGCGGAGCGCAAGGGGTCCCAGGCGGGCCATCTGGCCGCAGGCCCGGCCGATGGCCCCGGTGTCGCCGTCGGTCTCGCCGGGGCGTCCCAGCCAGAGCCCCGGGTAGAGGTCCAGGGTCCCCAGGACCGCCAGGCCCCGGTGGGCGTCCGGGTGGGCGAAGAGGAGCGAGAGCTCGTCCCGGACCCGCTCGGAGGCGACGGCGGCGAGGCGGGCCGCCGACTCCTGGGCCAGGGCGAGGGTCACCGGCTCCGAGCTGAACCCCGGGAGCTGGACCAGGAGCCGGGGGAGGCGGAGCACCCGGAGGGGGTCGCCGCTGAAGGCCGACGGGCCGGTGGCCCGGAGCAGGCGGTTCCCGAGATCCTCCAGGCCGCCGTGGGGGTCCACCAGCTCGCCGCCGGGCAGGGCCAGCGCCATGGAGTTGACGGTGAAGTCCCGCCGGGCCAGGTCGGCGGTGAGGGTTCCTCCCTCCCGGTCCCACAGGTCGAGGACCCAGGAGCCCTGGCCGTTGCCGGCGATCAGCCGGTAGGCGCCGAAGTCCCGTCCGCCGAGGACGACCAGGCGCGCGCCCAGGTCGCCCGCCAGGCGGCGGGCGACCTCCTCGCCCCGGTCGGAGACGGCGGCGTCCAGGTCCCGGCTGGGGAGACCCAGGAGGCGGTCCCGCAGGGCGCCCCCCACCAGGTGGGCTTCGACCCCGGCGTCGTCGGCGGCACGGACGAGGGCCCGGGCGGCGGGGTGGTGGAGGAGGACCTGGAGGACCCGGTGGGGGTCGCGGGACATGGGCACGCTTGAGCGTAGGCCGGGGGCGGCGCCCCGTCAACGGGAGGGGGTGGAGGGGGCGGGCCGGGGGCTCCCGCCGGGGGGACCAGCGCGCGCATCTGGGTGTTCCAGCGCTCGGCGCGCGCTTCGGCTCAGCCGGCGCCCGGGATGGTCTGCGTGTCCAGCCGGTCTGGGCGGTGCGCCGGCTTCGACGTCCCCCCGGCGGGAGCCCCCGGCCCGCCCCCTTCACCGGAGTGGTGGTCACTCGTTCTTCCCAGTCGGGGCCTCGCCTCGCACGGCCCGCGCCCGGAACGTGGTGTGCCTCCGTTCCGGGTCGACCCCTGCGCGGGCCGAGAGGCCTTCGGTCGCGCGCCCCGCCCCCGGCCCGCCCCCTTTGCCGGCGGTGGCGCCCGGCGCTCGCCTTTCCCGCCCCTCGGTCGTGACGGGCGAGTGGAAGGAGTCCGGCACCGCCGCGGCCGGACGGGGTCGGGGGTCCCCCCGGCGGGAACCTCGAAGGCCGCGCCGCTTCCTTCCGAGTCGGAGGGGCACTGCCATCCCGCGCGCGGCCTGAGCGGAGGCGCGAGCCGGACGCCCGGCACACCCAGACGCTCGCGCCGATTCCCGCCGGGGGACCCCAGGACCCCGCCCACCCCGGCCCGGACGGGGCGTCCAGCCCACGCCCACTCCGAATCAGCTAAACTCGATTCTCGGGAAATGGGGATAACTGCGCATCACGCAAGGAAAATCACCTGTCGGATCCGCCCCGGGCTGGGGCCGGGCCCGGACGGGCGGGCTCTCCTTGCCCTCCTCGCCCTCTTCACGGCGAGCGCCGCGGCTCTCCTGGTCCCCCCTCCCGCCGCCGCCGCCCCTCTCCGGGAGAGCCTGCCGGAGGATGCGGGGCCTCTCGACCTCGAGGCCGGCGAGGGCTCCCTGGTGGCGGTCCTCACGGACGACCACCGCCTCTTCCTGGAGGCCAAACCCCTCAAGGGCGAAGGGCTCCTCGCCCTCTCCCGGCGCCTGTGCGGCGGGGAGGAGCCGGCCCCCGCCATCGCCCGGGCGAACGACGGCGCCGAGCGCCTGGTGGCCGGCGTGCGCTACCGGGTGCCCTACGAGCACCTGCGCCCGGAGCTCAAGATCGCCATGGCCCGGGCCCTCTTCGAGGGCGACCGTCCGGAGGCGGGGGGGTGGCGCCACCGGGTCCGGGGCGCCGGCCCCCTGGAGCGCGAGAGCCTGTGGCACGTGGCCTCCTGGTTCACCGGCGCCGGCGAGAACTTCCGCGCCATCCGGCAGGCCAACGGCCTGGTGGAGGACGACCTCCGCCCCGGCCAGGAGCTGGTGATCCCGACGCACCTCCTCCTGGACCCGTTCCGGCGGCAGGCCCGGGTGGCCGCCGCCTCCGACCGCACCGCCGGCGACCCGCCCGCCACCAACCCCCTGGTGGAGCGGGAGGGCGAGGCGCCGCCCTACCGCCTGGAGTACGACGAGGACGCCCGGGGCGAGTACGCCGTCTACCGCCTGGCGCCGGGCGAGGCCCTGTACTCGAGCGTCGTCGTGCGCTTCATCGGCGCCGTTTTGGCCTCCGACGTCAACTCCCTGGCCTCGGAGATCGCCGAGCGGAGCGGCATCGACGACGTCACGGACATCCCCATCGGCCACCGGGTCAAGATCCCCTTCGAGCTCCTGCTGCCGGAGTATCTGCCCCCGGACCACCCCCGGCGCCAGGAGTACGAGGCTTCGCTCCGGGAGAGCGGCCGGTTCACCAACCGCGTCCGGACGGCGGACCTGTCCGGCGTGACCGTGATCCTGGACGCCGGCCACGGCGGCGAGGACCCGGGAGCCTCCTACGCCGGGGTCTGGGAGAGCCTCTACGTCTACGACGTCCAGCTCCGGGTCAAGCGGTTGCTCGAGGCTCACACCGCCGCCCGCGTGGTGGTGACCACCCGCGACGGCGACGACTTCCGGGTGCCGGACCGCGACGTCCTGCCCTTCTCCCGGAGCCACGAGGTCCTCACCGACCCGCCGTACCCCATCCGGGACAGCACGGTGGGCGTCAACCTCCGCTGGTACCTGGCGAACCACGTCTTCGCCCGGTCCCTGGAGCGCCAGACCGACCCCCAGAAGGTGGTCTTCCTGTCGATCCACGCCGACTCCCTCCACCCGTCGCTCCGGGGGGCCATGGCCTACATCCCGGCGGCCTCCATGCGCCGGGGCACCTTCCGCAAGTCCGGCCCGGTCTACGAGGCCCGGGCCGAGTGGCGCTCCCGGCCGGCGGTCTCCTTTTCCTGGAAGGAGCGGATCGAGAGCGAGGGCCTTTCGCGCCAGCTCGCCGAGGAGGTGATCTCGGCCTTCCGGCGCCGCGACGTGGCGATCCACCCCTACAAGCCCGTGCGGGAGAAGATCGTCCGCAACCGGAGCGAGTTCGTCCCGGCGGTGCTGCGCTACAACGCGGTGCCGGCGAAGATCCTCCTGGAGGTCGGCAACCTGGCGAACTCCGAGGACCGGAAGCTCCTCCAGACCCGCACCTTCCGCCAGCGCACGGCGGAGGCGATCGTGGAGGGGGTCCTCCACTACTACGGCCAGGGCGAGGGCTTCCGGGAATCGGTCCGCGTGGCGGCCAGCGCGCCGTAGGGTGCGACCCTGTCGCACCGGGGGGAAGCGGGGTCCGGGGTCCCTCCCCCAGGCAGGGGCCGGGGGTTCCGCTCCGGCGTCGGCCCCGGAGCCCTCTGGTCGGCTTTGGTGCACTTCCGCCGTTCAAGCCCAGCCGGGCCGCCGGGTGCGCTGCCATCGCGAGGCCTGGAGGTGGCGGACGTGCCGCGGCGTGCCGGGGGTGGGGGTGGTTGGGTCGTTGGCTCCGTCGCGGGGTTCGTCTACCCGGCCTCGATCGGCGGGCGCGGCTGCCGCCGCCTGCGCGGAAGCCCCGGCCCCTGCCCTCCCCCTCCCCTCGGGGCTCGCCGTCGCTGGGCTCCGATCCAATCTCGATACGGGCGTGGCACTGCGCTTCCGGGCGGGTGAGGCGGCCAACCTCTGGGCACGCCCTGAGCGGAGCCGAAGGGTCGACCAGGGTGGGCGGGGTCCGGGGGTCCCCCGGACCCCTTCCGGCCGGAGCGTGGGGGGATCACTTCGCCTGCACGCGTCGCGGTGGTTGGCTCGGGCTGGCCTCCGGGAGGAGGCAAGCTCCTCCCCTACACGCGTCCTTCGGGCTACCACCGAACGGTGAAGAGCGGGGCGGAGCGGAGGCTCACGCAATCAGCTACGGGGTTACTGCGGGGGGGGGTATCGGTGGGCCGGAGTCCGATCCCACCGCAACGAGGGTGTGCGTTCCGGGGGGCGGGGCGGGTCTCCCCCGCCAGCGACCTCGAAGGCCCGGCCGCTTTCGATCTGAGCAAAGTCCACCAGCCGTCCCGCGCCGGGCCTGAGCGGAGCCGCGCGCCTGCGCTCCGTCCACCACGATGCGCGCGGCGTTCGCAGGCGGGGGAGACCCGCCCCGCCCCCCGGAACGCGCGCCCGAGCCTCCCACGGAACCCCGGCACCCCCTCCCCGGTCTAAGATGGAGAAAGGCCCATGACCACCGCCCCCACCCTCCCCGCCGCGGCCGCCGCCTCCCTCGACAAGGCACCGGATCGGGAGCGCCGGGCCTCCCGGGCAGAGCGCCGGGCCGCCGAACGCACCCTCGCCGAGCGCCATCGCTGGGGCGACCCGCAGGCCTTCGAAGAGGTCTACCGCACCCACGCCCACCTGGTCTACAACCTGGCCCTCCGCCTCGCCGGCGACCCGGACCGCGCCGCCGACCTCGCCCAGGAGGTCTTCCTCCGCATCCACCGCCATCTGGGGACGTTCCGGGGCCGCTCCTCCCTCGAAACCTGGATCTACCGCGTCACCGTCAACCACTGCCGCAGCCGCCTGGCCCGCCGCCGCCCGCCCAGCCGCCCGCTGACCCTGGACGAGGGCCAGGAGGACCGGGTGGCCCACCTGGCGGACCCGTCCCGGGGGCCCGAGGAGAGGGCCCTCGCCGGGGACGCCGCCCGCCTGGTGACGGCGGCCCTCACCCGTCTGCCGGTCAAGCTCCGGGAGGCGGTGGTCCTCCGGGACCTGGAGGGCCTGCCCTACGACGACATCGCCCGGGTCCTGGGGGTGCGGATCGGCACCGTGCGCTCCCGGATCGCCCGGGGCCGGGAGCGTCTCCGGAGCGTTCTCCAGGAAGGGGGCCGGTTGTGACCGCCCGGACCGCCGGCGCCTGCGCCCGGGTCTACGACCTGTCGGCCTACCTCGACGGCGAGCTCGCCGCCCCGGAGGAGCGCGCGGTGGAGGCCCACCTGGCCCGGTGCCGCCGGTGCCGCACGGAGCTCGAGGGGCTCCGAAGGGTGGTGGAACGCGTCCAGAGCCTCCAGCGGGCCACGCCCCCGCCGGCCCTGGCGGAGACCGTCGCCCGGCGGGTGGCGCTGGAGACGGGACGACGGGGACTGCTCGATCGCCTGGAAGGGGCGCTCCGGCGCCTGCCGGTGGAGCCCGCCACCCTCCTCACCTTCGGGGTCGTCGTGGCCCTCGCCGCCATCGTCTCCCTCTTCGTCGCCGGCCTCCAGGAGTCGGACCGTCGTCCGGCCACCCGGGCGGAGCCGGGCCAGGACTACTCGGGCCTGGAGGTGGTCACGGTGGTGGTCGAGGGCCGGACCTTCGACCGGGACGGCGCCCTCTGGCGCCAGCGCGGGGCGGGAGAGCCCGAGCGCCGCCTCGAAGCCGACTCGCCGGAGGCCGAGTCCCTGTTCGACTCGGAGCCCCGCCTCCGCCGGTTGCTCCAGGGCTCGGAAGGGATCGTCCTCCGGGGCCCGGACGGCACGACCTTGCGGATCGACCCGTAGGCGGTTTTCCGCCGCACGCTCGAGCTGCCCCCGCCCTTCCCGGGCTCCGACGCCGCCGGAAGCCTCGAGGGCGCGCGAAGCCGGGAGCGCCCCCGGAGCGCCGGAGCCTCCCAGCCCGATCCGGGCGAGCCCCTCGGCGGCTCCGAGAGATCGGCGACGGTGATAGCGTTTTTCCTGGAGGGTAGGTGGTTGCGTCCAGGGGTGTATCGTGGGCCACGGCGAGATCGAATCAGGAACCCGATTGCTGCACTATCGGCTCGTGCGCCGCCTGGGGTCCGGCGGATCCGGCGACGTCTTCGAGGCGGAGGACACGCGCCTCGAGCGCTGGGTCGCGATCAAGCTCCTCCACGCCGACCGGACCCACGACCCGGACGGCGTCGAGCGCCTCCGCCGCGAGGCCCGGGCGCTGGCCTCCCTCGAACACCCCGGCGTCGTCGGCGTCCACGCCATCGAGGAGGTCGACGACCGGATCTTCCTGGTCATGGAGCGGGTCCACGGCTCGACCCTCGCCAGCGAGATCCCTGAAGGGGGCTTCGCGCCGGACCGGCTGATGGAGCTCGCGCTCGGCCTCGCCGGGGCCCTGGCCGCGGCCCACGCCGGGGGTGTCGTGCACCGGGACCTCAAGCCCGGGAACGTCATGATCACGACCGATGGGTGTCCGAAGGTGCTGGACTTCGGGCTCGCCCGCCTGGTCGGGGCGGTGGATGGCGACCTGGCGACACACACCGCCCGCGAGCTCACCGTGACCGGTGCCGCCGTCGGCACCTGGCACTACATGGCCCCGGAGCAGATCGCAGGCGAGCCGGCGGATGCGCGATCCGACGTCTTCTCCCTCGGCGTGGTGCTCTACGAGCTCGCGACCGGCCTGCGCCCCTTCACCGGAGCCAGCGTCGTCGAGGTGGCCGACGCCGTCCGGAACCGGGAGCCGCCCCCGCTGAGGGAGGTCCGGCCGGACCTGCCCGCCGCCTTCACCGACGTGGTCCACTGGTGCCTCCGCAAGGACCGCGACGCCCGGCCCGCCAGCGCCCGGATGGTCCACGACGCCCTCGTCGGCCGCGATCGGAGGGATGACGGTGCCGGACGAAGGGCGGGTACTCAGCGAGCACAGCAACCTCCTGAGACGCCCGCCCGGCCGCCGCCGCGCCCTCGGTTGCCCCGGCGCAGGGCTCTCCTGGCCCTCTCGGCCTTCGTTCTCCTGGCGGTCGCCGCGACCGCTCTGTTCCTCCTCCGGCGCCCGTCGCCCCCGGCCTCCGCGGTGGCGGTCCTTCCCTTCGCGAACCTCACCGGCGATTCCGAGCTCGACCACCTGAGCCGCGGCATCCCGGCGGGCCTGATCACCCGGCTCGCCCAGGTCTCCGGGCTCCAGGTCCTGAGTCGCTCCGAAGCGTGGCAGACGGCGGACCGGTCTGCGCCGCCGGAGGTCCTGGCCCGGCGGCTCGCCACCGGGAGCCTGGTCGAAGGGGAGCTCCACGCCGTGGGCGAGAAGCTCCGGGTCGAGGTAAAGCTCACCGACGGGCCGAGCGGCCTGGTGCTGTGGTCGGAGGCGGTCGAAGGGAGCGAGGCGGGGCTCTTCGAGCTGCAGCGGGAGATCGCCGCCGACCTGGTCCGGGTGCTGGCCGTGCCCCTGTCGGACGAGGAGCGCGCCCGGCTCGCCCGCGACCCCACGAGCTCCCTCGTCGCCTACGCCGGGTACCTGCGGGGCGAGCACCACCTGGCCCAGGCCACCGACCGGCAGAGCGTCGAGCTCGCGGCCGACCACTTCCGGGAGTCGTTGCGGCTCGACCCGGAGTTCGCCCTCGCCCACGCGGGGCTGGCCGAAGCGCTCGTCCGCCTCGACGAGGAACGGACCGAAACCGGCCTGCTGGCCGAGGCCGAGCGCCACGCCCGGCGCGCCTTCGAGATCAGCCCGGACCTGGGACCCGTGCGCGTCGCCCTCGCCCGGGTGGCCCGGGCCGGGGGGCGACCCGGCAAGGCGGTGGAGGAGCTGTGGGAGGTCATTCCGGCTCTGCCCCAGCCGGACGAGGCGTACCGGGAGCTGTCGGCGGCGTACGAGCAGATGGGCGACCTGAGCCAGGCCGAGCACTGCCTCCGCCTGGCGGTCTCGAGCGGCGAGGAGAACTGGTTCAACTGGAACGCCCTCGGGGCATTACTGTTGCGGCTGGGCCGCCACGACGAGGCCCGCGAGGCCTTCGAGCGGGCTTCCGAGCTCGTGCCCGAGCGGATCACCTGGCCGGCGGCGAACCTCGCCGTGCTGGAGGTCCTCGAGGCCAACTGGGAGGCGGCGATCGCCGCCTTCGAGCGGATCGAGCAGCCGACCCGCGATCCGCGCCTCGCCGCGAACATGGGTACGGCCTACTTCTACCTCGGGCGCCTCGACGACGCCGAGGCGCTCTACCGCCGGGCCGTGCGCCTCGATCCGGGCAATCCCTCACAGCACCGGAACCTGGGCGACCTGCTGGCGCGCCAGGGGCGCCCGGGGGCCGCTCGGGAGTGCTACCTCGACGCTCTCGAGCTGGCCGAGCGACGGCTCGAAAGGACTCCGGGAAATCGGGAGCTCCGGCTCTCCGCGGCCGTTTACGCGGCCAAGGCGGACCGTTGCTCCAGGGCCCTGAGCGGCGCCCGGGAGGTCTCGGCCGATCTCGAGGTGGTGGGTCTGGACGCCAAGACGCTGGCCCAGGTCTACGCCGTCTGCGGAGCCGTCGACGAGGCCTTCGCAGCCCTCGATGTCGCCGTGGAGAGCGGCGTCTCGCCCGAGCTGATCGCCGAGGAGGACGAGTTCCGGGCGCTCCGCGGCGATTCTCGCTTCCGGCGACTCCTCGAGACCGGAGCCACGCCGGTCACTCCCAGATGATGACCTCCGGGTCCACCACGCAGGCCGGCTCGGGCTCGGCCTCGCCGCCGGTGCAGCGGAAGACCGAGACCTTGTACGTCCACCGCGCGCCGCTGGTGGTGTTCGGCCGGGGGGAGCGGTAGGCCGAGGTCTTCGAGCAGGGGATGACCATCCGCCCGGGCAGGACCGGGTCGCCTCCCTTGGCCTCGTCGAGCTCGATCACCCACCGGAGCTCCTCGCCGTCGTCGAGGCTCTGCCACTCGATCCGTGACGGGGGATGGCCGAGCCAGATGCTGGTCCGCTCGTCGTGGACCCGGATGCACCCGTCCTCGGCATCCGGCCGGTACTCGAGGTAGACGTAGCGCACCTCCGGCCGTCTCGCAGGAACCACCCCCTCCTTCGGCTCCGTCGCGGTGGTCTCTTCCGCTCTCGGCTTCGCCACGAGGCTCGACTGCAACGAGTCGTCGCGCCCGCAGCCTCCGCCCGCGAGCGCCACCGCCAGGATCACGCCAGGGATCACCTTCCGTGTCATCGTGAACCTCCTCCTCTCGGGATTTCCCGCCTCCAATGCCGGGATCTCTCGAGCGATCACGGGGCGGCGATACGCCGCTCCGCGGTTCTGCGGTTCTGCAGGTGTCCCCGAAAAGGAGTCTACCGGGCGGGGACCGTCGGAAGAGCAGCACCAGCGTCCCCAGCTCCCGCCGGGCGGAGGAGGAGACCCGGCTCAGGCCGGGCAGGCTGGAGCGTCGCAGCCTCAATCGAGACCGTAGACCTCGCGCAGGCGCCGGTCCGGGTTTTCGAAGCGCACCTGGGCCGGGTCGAAGCGGTCCGGATCGAAATCCGCCCCGAGCCAGGTCTGGTAGGACTCGTGCTCCGGGTGGGAGGGGTCGAGCAGCGCCTCGATGAGCTCCTCATAGCCCGCTGGCCCCCCCACGTCCTCGGGTGGGCAGGCTCGCTCTCCGGCGAGGCAGCGGGGGTAGCGGGTCCCTGGAGCCGCAGCCTCGATGGCCTCCACCGTGACCTCGTGGCGCCAGCCGTCGCCGTAGTCGTAGTTGTAGAAGAACCGCTCGCCCGGATGGTGGATCCACGTGTCGAGGCGCTCGTCCTGCTCCACGCGGATCTCCCGGTCGTCGTCGCCCTCGAAGCCGGCCATCCCGATCCACGTCGGGAGGCCGGCGTCCGTGCTCGGGAGCTCGAAGTCGTGGAGGTGCGAGTCGGTCCAGCCCATGGCGTTCTGGAGGGCGACGTGAAGCGCCCAGAACGTGGCGTCGGCCCGGATCTCGATGGAGCGCCAGATCGGCGGGCGCAGCCCGAGGAGCTCGATGCGTAGACGAATCACGTGACGGTCGGCCGGCATGGGCGGTGTCCTCCCGGACGCATCTTACGTTCGTCGTGAAGCCAGGGCCCGGAGGCGTTACTCGGGGACGAGGGCCCGTTCGTTCCGGCGCTCGAGCGGCCGGATCGCTCGAAGCGCCTGGTCCTCTTCGCGAAGCGTCCGGTACAGGTCCCAGCGCTGCTGGAGGTTGAGCCAGAAATCCACCGAGGTGCCCAGATACCGGGCGAGGCGAAGAGCCGTGCTGGGAGTGACCCCGCGGCGCTGGTTCACGATCTCGTTGACCCGCTGGTACGGCACCTGGATCGCGTCGGCGAGCTCCCGCTGGGTGACCCCTAGCGGCTGAAGGAACTCTTCCAGGAGCATCTCGCCGGGATGGGTGGGCGGGCGGTCGGTCGGAACTCGAACCATGACGACCTTCTTCGCAAGTCAGTGGTAGTCGGTGACCTCGACCTGTTCCGGTCCGTCGTCGGACCACTCGAAGCAGATCCGGTACTTCTGGTTGATCCGGATCGAGAACTGCCCCGCCCGGTCACCCTTCAGTGACTCCAGGTGATTGCCCGGCGGGACCTCGAGCTCGTCGAGACGTGTGACCGAGTCGAGCTGGTCGAGCTTTCTCGCCGCCAGTCTCCAGAGCCCCCTCGGCAGGGCCCTTCGGGCCGCCTTGCTGTTGCGACCGTTGAAGAGATCCTCCGTGGAACGGTCGCGGAAGGACCCGATCACGGTAGCATGGTAGCACGGCTACCCAGATACCAGCGGCGCGCCAGGAGGGCCGGCAGGCTCTCGGAGCCCCCCTCGTCCTGTTCCGGCTCCTGGTCCTCGTCGGACGCCGGGGGCCTCCGGACAGCTCCCACCCCTGCCTCGCCTCCTTTCGGGAGCCCATCCGGCGCGGGATGCACCCCCAGCAGACGGGCGAGGACGGCGGCGAACAGGCCGAAGAGCGCCAACCCGGCGACGTGGGACAGGAGGAAGTCCTTGCCTAGGAGGGGGCCGAAAAGGATCCAGTAGGAGGCCGTCAGGGCGTGGAAGACCGTCAGGTAGCTCACCGTCGCCGCCGGCCCCGCGGCGAGGCGGAGCCCCTTCTCGAGGGAGCGGCGCGACAGGGGCCGCGTGAAGGCGGCCGCCGCCGCGCCGGGGATTCCCAGGCGTTCCCCGAGCCAGCCACGGCGGGCCGGGTCCAGCGCCACGAGGGCGAGGTGTGCCACCGGCGCCAGCACCAGCACCCCCAGGTACGCCAGGAGGTAGCTCGCCGTCTGGTTGGCGATCTGCCAGGCGCCGGCGAGGAGCTCTCCGAGGGTCAGGGTCACGGATCAGAACGCGTAGCGGATCTCGGCGAGGAGGTTCCAGTCGGTTTCGGGGGCGAGGGGGTCCAGGTCCTCCCAGACCGGGAGCTGGAGCGAGACGGAGACGAGCATCTGCTCGGTGGCGATGTGCTGCACCCCCGGGGCCAGGAGGAGCTCGGTGCCCCCGGTGGCGAGCGACCGGCCGGCGAGCTCGTCGTCGAAGCGGTGGCGGACGGTGGTTTCCAGCAGGACGAAGACCTCGTTTCCCGGCCTCTCGTAGACCCGCGGGAAGAGGACGTACTCGCCGTCCAGGTCGAGGGTGACCTCGTCGCCGAGCCGGTAGTCCTCCTCCCCCTCGCCGCGCCAGCGGTACTCCAGGTCGCCGCCCCAGACGAATCGGCGCTGGCCCTGCTGGAAGACCAGGTCGACGAAGGCGTCGGTGGAGCCCGTGCCCGGCGTGAGGCGATGGGCCAGGGGGCGCGACACGGCCGGTTCGCCCGGTAGGTCGCTCTCCCCGGTGGGGAGCTTCACGCCGATCTCCACCGCCGCGTGGCGGTCGAACCAGCTCCCGACCCGCCGGAAGAAGCGCCACTTGGCGGAGAGCTCGACATCGCCGGCTCCGCTCTCGGAGACCTCCCGGTTGCCGACGTCGAGCTCCCGCTCGACTCACAGGGGCGCCCGGAGCCCGAAGACCCAGTGGGTGGCCGGCGTGTAGCGGAAGTCGCCGACCAGGGTGCAGCCCGAGAGCTCGGCGCCCGCCGGGCCGGTCGGCCCCGCGGCCCCGCTCCGCTCCTCGCAGACGCCCTGGACGAGGAGGCCGCTGCCGATGAAGACGCCGGTTCCCGGCGTGTTGGTCCGGATGGGGCGTGCGTGGGCCGATCCCGCCGTGACGAGGGCCGCGGCGACACCGAAGCCCACGAGGGCGACCGGAATGCGGAAGGCACGCCTCAGGAAGGGACCGGCTGGGCCGGACGGCGCCACCCCGCTACCCGCCGCCTCGCCGAGTGTCCGGTGCGCCCCTTCGGCTGCGCTCAGGGCAGGCGAGGTGCACCCTACGCTCCCCCGGTGGTGGCGCCGCCGTCGCCGTCCTGCCCGGTGTCTACGACCTCGGCGCCCTCCACGACCTCCACGCCCTCCGCGGCGCTCCAGGAGCCGCGCACCGTCACCTCCCGCCCGGGCTCCAGGCCCTCCGGCGGCTCGCCCGGCGGCGCGCCGGCCGCGGTCAGGTGGAAGAGCTGGCCCCCCGGCGTCTCCAGGTGCCGGCGATCGGTCACCGCCCCGGCGACGGTGATCGATGCCGCCTCGATCTCGTAGCCGGCGTTGCGGATCGCCTCGTCCAGGGCGGAGAAGGAGACCTCCTCCCCTTCGGCCGGCGCGAACACGAAGTGGCCTGTGGCGATGTCGGTGACCTCCATCTCCTTCGCGGCGGGCCCGAAGTCCAGGCGGCTCACGGCCGCCTTGACGTTGAAGACTCAGAACCCGCAGAGGTATCCGGCGATGTCGAGCTCGATCCGCTGGACCTGGGCGCCGGCGGCCGCCGGCAGGAGAAGCAGCCCCAGCGCGGCGAGGCGGGTCATCTGCTGGAAGCTCTGCATGGGGGCCTTTCCGTCCTTTCGATCTCTGGCCGTCTTCCTTCACCGGGTCTGTCTCAGGCTACACCCTGATGCGGCCTCCAGGGTCAAGCCGACCCCTCCCCGCGTCCGGCCGTCCCTCTTGACGGAACGCTCTCGTGGCAGGCACTCTTTTTGAGGCACCAAAAATGAAGAGCCATACCGACGAAAACGTCATCCGGCGGCTGTCCCGCCGCTCCATCCTGCGGCTCGCCGGGCTGGGCTCGGCCACCGGCGTGCTCGGCACGCTCTGGGGTGGGCGGGTCCAGGGGGCGTCCACCAGGGATACGGTCCAGGGAGTCCATCCGGACGTGGCCGGCCACGCCCAGAACACGATGGGCGTCGTCGGCCAGGTGAGCCGGGACGGCTTCGACCCGGGGGCCTTCCTGCGCTCCTGGAACTTCTCCCACCTGCCGGAGCCGGAGCGCTCCCGCTGGTACCGGGAGACCCCGCGCGCCGACGGGACGACCCTGCGCGAGTACGAGATCGTGGCCGTGGACCGGGAGATCGAGATCGCGCCCGGCGTCTACTTTCCCGCCTGGACCTTCAACGGCCAGGTCCCCGGGCCGACGCTCCGGGCCACCGAGACCCACGAGCTCCGGGTGATCACCGATGGCGGCGTGACCTTCGACCACGAGATCGCGGTGGCGGTGCCCACCCCGAAGCCCTCCGGGCGCTTCTTCGGCCTCTTCGCCCTGATCGGGGTCTACGTGGGGGTGCTCCCGGTGCTCCTGGGTCTCGCCTGGTACCCGCTGGTCCGGCGCCTGGGGCGCCGGGGCCTGGACTTCGTGCTGGCCCTGACGGTGGGTCTGCTCGTCTTCCTGCTGGTGGACTCGACCCACGAAGGGCTCGAAATCGCCGCCGAGATCCCGGGCTCGTACCAGGGCGTGGTGCTCTTCGTCCTGGCCGCCGCCCTGGCCTTCGTGGCGATCGAGCTCCTGGGCGCCCGGCTGCGCTCCGGCGGAGAGAGGGCCGGAGGGACCGGCGCCGCGTGGGCCACGGCGCTCCTCGTGGCCGTGGGCATCGGGCTCCACAACTTCGCCGAGGGGCTGGCGATCGGGAGCGCGTTCGCCCTGGGCGAGGCCGCCCTGGGGACGCTCCTGATCCTGGGCTTCACCCTCCACAACACCACCGAGGGGTTGGCGATCGTGGCGCCCCTCGGTCAGGGGAGCGGCCGGGAGGATGGGCGGGCGGGCGAACCGGGGCCACCGGCCCTCCGGACCCTGCTGGGCCGCCTCGTCGTCCTCGGGCTGGTCGCCGGGGCACCGACGATCGCCGGGACCTGGCTCGGAGGGTTCGTCTACTCCCCCGTGTGGTCGGTGGTCTTCCTGGCCGTGGGGGCCGGCGCCATCGCCCAGGTCGTGGCGCAGGTCGCCCGGGGGATGACCACCGGGCGGTCCTGGGCGCACCTGCTCCGGAGCGGCTCCGTCGCCGCCGGCCTGGTCGCCGGGATCGCCGTCATGTACGCCACGGGGATGATGGTCGGCTGAGCGAGACCCGGCCGAGCCGGGAGACGACCCATGTCGAACCGCCGCATCGCAGGGATCAGCCTCGGGGTCGCAGTGGCCCTGTTTCTGGGCGCCGCCCTCGCCCTGGCGGCGGCGGCGGGGTTCGGGCTGGGCTCCGCCGGCGCCTCCGCCGGGGGCGTCCGGGAGATCCGCCTGGTGGCGCGGGACATGGCGTTCTACTTCCCGGGGGGAGACACCCCGAACCCCATCCTCCGGGTGCGGTAGGGAACGAGCCTCAGCCCGGCCCCGCCTGAGCGCGGCCCCCTCCCGGCCAGCCCGGCCGCCAAAGGGGAGTTTGGGGGTCTCCATCTAACCGGAGTCGCCCTGGCCGATCCGCCTCCACGGCCG
>JBKHJP010000403.1:0-3725 GCA_046538065.1 Thermoanaerobaculia bacterium
AGTGGCGCTACGCCGCCCAGGGCACCCCGGTGGAGGGGGTTACCCTCCGCCGGGACGCCGCCACCTGGACCCTGGAGAGCGGCACCGTCCGCCTGGCGGAGCCCACCTCCGGCGGCGCCGTCACCGGGTTCGTCTTCGAGGGGGAGGGCCGCTTCCGCCTGGAGGTGCCGGACCCGGTGGAGCGCGAGCAGCTCCACCGCTTCACCCGGGGCGCGGCCCACGAGGTCCTGGACGCGACCTTTTCGAAGTTGGTCCTCCGGGTACCCGGGGGCGCCGGCGAGCTGGTGGGGGTGAGCGCCGAAGGGCCCTACGATCGCAACGGCCTCGCCGCGGACCGCCACGAGCACTGGCTGGAGCACCGCTCACTGGACGCCGACGCCCGGGTCGTGGCCGGGCTCCTCACGCCGGGCTCCGACTACCTGCTGGCGGACATGGACACCGGCGAGCACGGCTGGCTGACAGTCGAGCTCGAGCCCTGGCGCCGGGAGGAGCTGGAGCTCCGCCGGTTCAAGAACGGCTTCACCGAGAGCTGGGTCTCCCTGGACCGGGCCGAGGACCGGAAGCCCTCCGGCCGGCCCAGCCTGACCCGACGGGACACGATCCGGGTCCACCACGCCGACATCGCCGCCGACCTCACGAAGGCCGGCCGGGGCGCCCCGGTGGGAATCACCGAGGCCCATCCCCGGATCGGCGAGTTCACCGTGGACCTGGAGGTGGAGGCCCTGGTCTCCGGTCCTCGCGTCCTGCGCCTGAGCCTCCACCCCCGGGCGGAGGTCCACGCCGTCCGCGTGGACGGCCGGGAAGCCCCCTTCCTCCGCCACCACATCGGCGGCCGGGGCTTCGGCATCGACAGCGAGATCCACGACGACGACCTGCTGGTGCTCCTGGAGGAGCCCCTGGCCTCCGGAGAGGAGCACACCGTCTCCGTGGACTACCGGATGGAGGTCCACAACTACGTCTCCGGCCGGAGCTGGTACCCGGAGGAGGCCCAGAGCTACCTGGAGGACAAGCACACCGGCACCTTCGACCTCACCCTGCCGGAGCGGATCGAGGTCCGGCCCATGGGCCGCCGGGAGGGGGAGCCGGTGATCGAGAAACGCACCAGGCGGGAACGCTGGGTGGTGGAGCGGCCCACCTTCATGCTGTCGTTCACGTACGCCGACCGCCCCTTCGAATACGACCTGGAGGTCGAGGGCGCCCCCCGGATCGAGGTCTTCGGCCCCGGCATGGGCAAGGAGGCGAAGTTCCACAACGTGGCCGCCGACGTGGCGAACTCCACCCGCTTCTTCCAGGACCTCTTCGACCTGCCCCTCGGGACCGACCTCTTCCGGGTCTCCAGCATCGTCGGCGGCCACGGCCAGGCCTTCGACGGCTTCCTCCACATGAGCGAGGGGAGCTTCCACCTGGAGCGCCCCGGGGCCTCCGAGCTCTTCCGGGCCCACGAGATGGCCCACGAGTGGTGGGGCCACCGGGTGGTCTGGGCCACCTACCGGGACCAGTGGCTCTCGGAGGCGTTCGCCGAGTACTCCGCCATGATGTACGTCGAGGCCACCATGGAGGACGGCGAGAAGTGGTTCGACGAGATCCTCTTCGCCTACCGGGAGGCCCTCCAGGGCTCGATCAAGGCCGGCTTCAGCAAGTTCCAGCGCGCCGGGATCGTGCCGCTCAACCCGAACCTGCGCGAGCAGGTGGGCCCCATCGCCGTGGGGTACCGGGCCGCCACCGCCGACGCGCCGGGGGGCTACGCCGCCCAGGCGTACCTCCGGGGACCGTGGGTGCTCCACATGCTCCGGGTCATGCTCCGGAACCTCACGAAGAGCGACGAGATGTTCGTGAAGGTCCTCTCCGACTTCCTCGAGCGCTACGACGGCAAGGCCGCCACGACCCAAGACTTCATCGACAGCCTGACCGACACCGCCCCCGGCGACTGGCAGTGGTTCTTCGACCAGTGGGTCTACGGCACGGCGATCCCCACCTACTCGTGGGATTGGGACGTGGAGCGCGGCGAGGAGGGCCAGGACGTGCTGGCCCTGACGGTGCGCCAGGAGGGGGTGCCGGAGGGCTTCCGGATGCCGGTGCCCGTCAAGGTCAACTTCGGCCGGGGCCAGGAGGGCCAGGCGGTGGTGCTGATCGACGAGCCGGAGGAGACCTTCCGCCTGCCGATGCCCGCCCGCCCCCGGAACGTGGAGCTCAACCCGGACCACGCGGTCCTGGCCAAAGTGGACCGGCTGTAGAGGCGGGCGGGTCTCCCGCGGCGGCGACCGCCGCGCGCCCAGCCACCCCGGTCCGGACGACCCCGGCTACGCGAAGATCCGCGGCGCCTCCACCGGGCCGTCCGGGTCGTCACCGAGCTCGCCGCCCCCGGGCTCCCGGAAGCGGCCCCGCCCCAGGTTCAGGAGGGCCCGGTCCCGGCCGTGGCGCTTGGCGGCGTAGAGGGCCTCGTCCGCCAGGGCGAGGAGCTCCCCCGGCGCCGACGCCCACAGCTCCGGGAACGCCGCCGCCCCCACGCTCGCCGTGAGCGGCACCGATCGCCCCTCCTCCTCCACCACCAGGGTCGCCACCGCGCGGCGCAGCCGCTCCGCCACCGCCAGGGCGGTCTCCCCGTCGGCCCCGTCCAGGACCAGGGCGAACTCTTCGCCCCCGTAGCGGGCGCAGACGTCCGTCGTCCTCCGGTGGGCCTCCAGGGTCCGGGCCACCGCCACCAGCGCCCGGTCCCCCGCCGCGTGCCCGTGCGTGTCGTTGATCCGCTTGAAGTGGTCCAGGTCCACCAGGAGCACCGCCAGGCGAGCGCCCCCCTCCCACACCCGGGCGAAGGCCTCCGCCAGGGCGCGCTCGAGGTGACGGCGGGTGAGCACCCCGGTGAGGGGATCCTCCCGGGCCTCCCGGTCCAGGAGCGCCCGGTGGACCCAGCCGGCGAGCTGGGGCAGGAGGCTCTCCAGCACCTCGAGCTCCCCCGGGCGGAGCCGGCGCGGATCGCACCAGAGCTTGAGCCGCGCCAGGCGCCGTCCGGCGTCCTCCAGCTCGCGCTCCACCACCCGCCAGGGGCGACGCCGGTGAATGCCGGGAAGGGGCGGGGGGGCCGGACCGGGGTCTGGCACGCCGCCGTGGATCACGCCGTCCGGGCCCGCCCACCAGCTCCGCACCCGTCCGCCCCCCGCGGAGGCGCCGCGGGCGGGTTGCCCGGCTGCAACCCCGGCCGCTCCGTCGGAGCGCCCGGCCGGTTCCTCGTAGATCTCGATCTGAAACCACTGGACCTCCAGGACGCGGAGGCACTCGGCCCGTACCTGGGCGGCCAGGCCCGCCAGCCCGAACCCGGCGGAGGCCATGCGCCGGCTCGCCCGGCTCACCCGGGCCAGGTCCACCGCCCGGCGCTCGAACACCCCCTGGAGGGCGTCCAGGCGCGCGGCCTCCAGGGCCAGGAGGGCCAGGGCCCACAGGAGCGCGGCGGCGGCGCCCCAGCCGAACCCGGCACCCACGGCGGCGAGGGCCGAACCGGCCGCCCAGCCCGCGGCGTCCAGGGCGAACGGCGGCGCGAAGCGGAGGGGACGGACGGGGAGGCGGGGGCGCCGGAGCTTCTCGCCCCCAAGGACCAGACCGGCGAAGACGACGAGGTAGGCGGCGGTACCCCCGGTGGCCGCGGCGGCGGAGACGGCGCGCGCGCCCTCCCCTCCGGCGGCCCCAGGCGCCGCCTGCCAGGCCAGCCCGGCGGCCAGGCTCGCCAGGGC
>JBKHJP010000064.1:0-15545 GCA_046538065.1 Thermoanaerobaculia bacterium
CTTCGAGGGCGCCGGCCTGCCGGTGCCCTCCGCCCTGCCGGTCGCCGGCGGCGAGGCGCTCGAGCTCGAAGCCCTCCTCCACCTGCCGCCGGGGACCGCCGTTCCCGACCGGCTCCGGGCCCGGCTGCGGCAGCTCGACGGCGAAGCGTCCCTCGGCGTCCCGGCCGCCGTGGTGGAGTCGGCCCGAACCGCCGTCCCGGAGGCCCGGCGGCTCCGCCTCCGGCTCCCCCTCGACTCCGTCGCCGCCGGCAGCTACTTCCTCCGCCTCGCCGCCCGGATCGACGGAGCGGAGGTGACGTCGCCGGAGCTGGGCGTGCTCGTCCTCGATCGCCGCGCCGCGGCGGGGACGGTCTGGACCGACGTCCAGCGCGCGATCCGGGGCGACCCCCCGCGGGCCGAGCTCGAGACCCGGAGCCGGCGGCGGCGCGCCCGGGCCGCCCGCCGGGAGCTCGCCGACACCGTGGCGAGGGCCTACCGGACGGTGCTCGAGCGGCTCGCGACCGGCGACCGGGAGGGTGCCGTCGAGGACCTCCTGCGCATCGAGGGCGAGGCTCTCGACCGCTCGGAGGAAGGAGGCCTGGTGCTCCTCCGGCGCTCCGAGATCCGGGTCCAGGAAGCCCTGGCCGCGGCGGACCCGGAGGCCCTGGTGCCGGTGGCGCGGCTCCACCAGCGGGCCGCCCGGCACAGCCGGGACCGGAACCGGTTCGCCTTCGCGGCCCACGCCCGGCGGATGCTCCTGGCGGCCGTGGAGCGCTACGCCGAGGCCGGCGGCGAGGGCGCCGCCCCGATCGCCTCCGCCTTCCTGGCGTCGATGGGCGACGAGCTCCAGCAGTCGAACCTCTACCGGAGCGCCCGGACCCACCTCGGCCGGGCGGTGGAGCTCGATCCCGGCAACACCTTCGCCCTCCTCCAGCTCGCCCTGGGCCTGGAGCGCACCGGCGAGTACCGCCGCGCCGTCGACCTGCTGGAACGCCTGGTGGCGGCGGACCCCAAGGCGCCCGAGGCGCGCCTGCGACTGGGGATCAACCTCTTGCGGACCGGCCGGGACCGGCGCGGCGTCGCCACCCTCGAGCGGCTGACCCGCGAACAGAACCCCGACTGGGTGCTGGCCGTGGCCTGGGAGGCCGTGGCCATGGAGCGCCTGCGCGCCGGCGAGCCGCAGGAGGCCATCGCGGTCCTGCGCCAGGCCCGCGCCCGCTTGCCCGGCGAGCAGCGCCTGGCCATCCAGCTCGCCTACGCCCTGGAGCGGGCGGGGCGCCGGCCGGAGGCCCACCGCCTCCTCGACGGCCTCGAGGGCTCGGCAGCCGGGGGCCCCAGCCCGCGGCACCTCTACACGCTCTGGCCGTCCGGCGGCCGGGAGGAGACCGAGGAGCTCCTGGCCCGGGTGGCCATGCTCCGGTTGCCCGCACTGCGGCGTGCCCTCGCCGGGGCCGGGGAGGCGGGCTCGTGAGGCGCCGCGTCCGCCCTCTCCGGGGACCGGCCCTGGGGATCGTCGTGACCGCCCTGGCCGGGCTGGCTCTGCCTGCTCCGTCCGAGGCCCTCGACGTCTTCCTCCGGAGCCCCCGGGCGGGCCAGGCCGTCTTCGGCCGGGTGACCCTGGAAGCGGACGTCCTGTCCTCCGAACCGGTCGCCCGCCTGGTCTTCCGGGTGGACGGCGAGGTCGTGGCGGAGCTCACCGAGCCCCCCTGGACGACCACGGTGGACGTGGGCCAGGAGAACCGGTCCCGCACCTTCGAGGTGACGGTCGTCGACGCCGCCGAGGAGTCCGCCACGGCCCGGGTGGAGACCCCGCCCATCGCCGTCGCCATGGAGCTGGACCTGGGCCTCCAGCAGCTCTACGTCACCGTGACCCGGAGGGGCGAGCGCGTTCTGGACCTCCCGCGGGAGGCCTTCACGGTCCTCGACCAGGGCGAACCCCAGGAGCTCGTGACCTTCGAGGGCGGGGACGTGCCCCTGACGGCGGCTCTCCTGGTGGACGCCAGCCTGAGCATGCGGGGCCCGCGGCTGGAGGCGGCCCTGGAAGGCGCCGGGACCTTCGTCCGCGAGATGTTGCCCCTGGACGAGGCCGCCCTCGTCCTCTTCTGCGACCGCATCCTCCACCGGACGGAGTTCACCGGCGACCCGGACGTCGTGGCGCAGGCCCTGGACCGGGTGGAAGCCCAGGGCGGCACCGCCTTGAACGACGCCCTCTACGCCGCCCTCAACCTGCTGGACCGGCGCCAGGGCCGGCGCGTGGTGATCCTGCTCTCCGACGGCGTCGACATCGAGAGCGTCCTGTCCGTCGAGGACGTCCGGTGGAAGGCCGAGCGCAGCCAGGCCACGATCTACTGGATCCGCCTCCAGGACCCGGACGCCCCGCCGGTGGTGGCCCGCACGTCCGCCTGGCGCGGCTCCGAGGGTCACGGGAGCGAGCGGGCGGGCCTCGCCGAGCTGGTGGCGCGCAGCGGCGGACGGGTGGTGGAGCTGGCCCGTATCGAGGAGGCCCCGCAGGCCTTCGGCGAGATCCTCTCCGAGCTCCGGGACCAGTACGTGCTCGGGTACTACCCCTCCCTCGACCTGGACGACGGGAGCTGGCACCGGGTCAGGGTCGAGGTGGACGGCTTCGGCCTCGCGGTCCGCACCCGCGAGGGCTACGTCGACGATTGAGTGCCTGCCGTCTGTGATCTACTCCTTCCGAGACTCGCCGGGCGGCGCGCGGAGTGGAGGATCCGTGCTGGATCGACCCTTGCTTGTCTTGTCTCCAGGCGCCCGACCGGGAGGTTCGAAACCATGCTCGACACCGTGACCAGGAATCGCATCGCCGTCATCTGCATCGCCCTCGGCCTCGTCGGCCTCGTCGTGGGCCGGGGGACGCCGGCGCCGGCCCAGGAGGAGCCCGGCGAGCAGGCCCCCCCCTCCACCACCGAGGAGCCCGAGCCCGCGGCGGAGGAGCCGGCGCCGGCCGCCGAGGCCCAGTTCGAGGAAGAGGTGGAGGTCACCGAGGTCCTCCTGGACGTGGTCGTCACCGACGACGACGGCAACGTGGTCGTCGGCCTGGGGCCGGAGGACTTCGTCGTCCGCGAGGACGGCGAGCGCGTGCGCGTCGAAAGCGCCACGTTCTACAGCTCGTCGCGCCTGGCGGAGGACCCGGAGAGCCTGGCCGCCCGGGGGATCGACGTCGACCTGGAGCCCAGGGACCGCTACTTCATCCTGCTCTTCCACGACGCCTGGAGCTTCACCACCACGCAGGTCAACATGATGTACCAGCAGGCCCGGGCCAGCCGCGACGCCAAGGCCTGGGTCCGCAAGGACCTGGCGCCCCGGGACTGGGTGGCGGTGCTGAGCTGGGAAGGGGGCCTCGCCCTCCACCAGGACTTCACCCAGGACCGCGAGGAGATCCGCGACGGAATCGACCAGGCGGCCTCGCGCAAGAAGGGCAAGGGGGACTGGCCGTCACGCCGCGAGTCGAGCCAGGGGCCCTCCCTGGCCGACGACCTGCCCCCGGCCGACCAGCTCCAGCGGATCACGCCGACGATCTACGACGCCTTCGCGGCGATCGCCTACGCCAGCCGGGACATCCGGGGCCGCAAGAACCTGGTCTACTTCGGCATGGGCTTCGGGGACGTGGGACCCCGGGGACAGTACAAGGAGGACCCCCGCTACTTCCCGGAGATGGTCCGCAGGCTCAACGACGCCAACGTCGCCGTCTACCCCATCGACCTGATGCCGAGCGGCGTCGAGCACCCCTTCGAACAGGCGCTCATGCAGGTCGCGGAGCTCACCGGCGGGATCACCACCCCCCTGGCGGGCGGCTTCAGGACCCCCCTGGAGAAGGTGTCGGGCGACGCCACCGGCTACTACCTCCTCGCCTACCGGGCCACCCACGGCCAGGACGAGGCGGGCTTCCAGCGGGTCCGGGTCGAGACCCAGAACCCGTCGTTCCGCGTGCGCTCGCGGGGCGGCTACCTCTTCGGTGATCGCGGGAGCGACGGACGGGAAGGCCGGGAGGGTTCCGGCCCGGAGCGCTGATCGGCACCGTCCGGGCCCCGCCCCGTCGAGAGGTTCGGGCCGCTTCGACGGCACGGGCCGGCCTCAGGAGCCCTCTACCGACACCGCACCCATCGTGAACTCGAGCTCGTCGGCCACCAGGTCCGCCAGCCCCACCGCGAGGTCGTGGCGGCCCGGCTTCATCAGCAGCTCCACGCTCCAGGTGATGTGCTGGCCCAGGGCCGTATCGATCTCCGAGGCCGGGATCTGGACGTCCAGCGGCTCACCGATGGTCACCCCTGACAGGTCGCCCCGCCGGTCCCGGGCCTGCACGGCCAGCCGGACCCTGCCCACCCAGAACGACTCCCCGGGCACCAGGGTGATCTCCTCGAGGGGGACTTGCACCACCAGGGGGACCCGGTAGACGCCGTCGGAGTCGGAGTGCGGAACCGGCCGGCCGGCGGAGACCGCCCCTGGAAAGCCTTCCTCCGACCTGCCCAGCGTCAGCGTCGCCAGCACGCCCTCCCGCAGGCGCCGCTCGATCGAACGCACCCGGAAGCCGTGGCGGTGGCGCACCCGGACCCCGGGGCGGTCCACCTCCACCCGGAGCCGGCGGTAGCGGCCGTGCGTGGCCGGAGCCGCCTGGTACCCCAGGGAGTAGTAGGCGCTCGCATCCGTGGCCACCCGGTCGAACAGGCCCTCCACGTCGTTGCTGTTGAGCACCGCCACGCCCCCGGTCTCCTCCGCCATCTTCGCGAGGGGCACCTGGAGGTTCGAGCGCCGGATCGAGTCGGCGATGGCGAAGCTGCCGCCGAAGACGGAGCCCGGCTCGGCGGCGGACAGGGAATCGAACGTGGTCAGGCCCGCCGCGTCCAGCGTGTAGAAGGTCACCCCGGCGGTGTTGGCCGCGCGGACGATCCGGTTGTAGGTGCTGTCCATGTCGTAGAGGAACGAGCGCAGCTTGGCACCGGCCCGGGGAAAGCGCTCGTCGACCAGGAAGAACAGCTCCTCGCCGATCCGGTTCGGCAGGCCGTTGGAGACGTGCACCAGCGCCTTGCGCCCCGGAAGCCCCCCCAGGGGCTCCGTCAGCTCGACCATGGCGTCCAGCGGCCGCTCGATCTCGAGCTGCCGCTCGTCGGCGAAGGCCTCCGCGGCCAGGAGCGCCCGGCCCTCGCTGGACGCCTTCTCGATCTCGTCCACCGCCCGGCGGCGCCGGCTGTCCAGCGTGGCCGCCAGCCCGGTCAGGCCGCGGATCTCCTGGGCCGCGTCCAGCAGCACGTCCGGATTCGCGGTGAACTCCTGGCGCACGTGGAGCGAGTGGTCGTAGGTGACCAGCATCATCCGGGTCCCGTCCGGCACCCGGGTGCTCACGAAGCGCTCCAGGGCCGTGAGCACGCGGTTGCGGTCCGGCCCCCTCAGGTTGGAGTTGTCGACGAAGAAGACCAGGTGGAGCTCCTCGTCCGGGCGCCGCCGGGTCTCCTCGGCGGGCTCCTCCTCGGCGGGCTCCTCGGGCTCCGGCGGCCGGGGCTCGGGCTCGGGCTCGGGCGCTGGAGCGGGCGGCTCGGCCGCGTCACGCTCCGGGGGCGCCGGGGCCGCGTAGAAGTTGGCGATCGGGACCTCCCGCCCGTCGACGAAGAGCCGGAAGTCCTCGCGCCCGAGGCCGGTCACCGGCTGGCCGTCGTCGCCGGTGACGAAGACGTCCAGGTTGACCACCTGGACGTCGATGGAGTCGAAGACCGTGTCGCTGGGCTCCTCGTCGCCCTGGGGCCCGCCCTGCTGCGCCCACAGCCAGGGCGCCAGAAGCAGGGTGGCCGCGAGGGCGGACCAGCCGAGGAGACCGCGCCGTAGCGTCGGGCGGCGCGTCGATCGAGGGCGGGATGGCCCTGGAAGCTGGGTCGGGCCCGGGTGAGCGTGCATCGAAGGGACTCCGTCGGAGGCTTCGAGCGTAGCACGACGGATCGGACCCGGGGCGGTCCGCGGAGGACGGTTCGGCGAGGTGGCCGGCGGCCCCACCCGAGCGGCCCGGGGGCCGGCCCCGCCCCGCGGGGCGGTGATCGCTGGGAGGCGAGAGGGTACACTCTGGCGAGAACTGTCCAGAGGTCCTCTCGAGGATTCCGGACCCGGCAACGACCGCGGTGCACCGACGAACTCCGACCAGTCCAACCGGAAGGGGGCTGCGACCGATGACGAAGACCGTTTTCTCGCCAGCTCGCTGGATCCCGCTCCTCATTCTCGCCCTGGCCCTGGGGCACCTCACCCCGGCGTGGGCGGCCAACGCCCGGCTCCGGGGCACCGTTTTGGACGGGCAGGGCGACCCCATCGAGGGCGTCCAGGTAACCCTCGTCTCCGAATCCGGAGGGACCCACCTCACGGCGGAGACCAACGACCGCGGACGCTTCCGCATGCTGATCGTCGATCCGACCCATCCGCCGTACGTGCTGACGATCGAGAAGGAGGGGTACCAGCCCCTGGAGGAGGTGGTCCAGCTCCGGGCCAACGACGCCACCTCGTGGGAGGCGGTGATGGCTCCTTCCCAGGCCCGACCGTCCCCCGAGGCGGAGGAGGGGACCGTGGCCGGCGACCCCGAGGCCGTCGAGCTCTACAACGAGGGGGCGGCGCTCTACAACGAAGGGCAGGTCGCCGAAGCGGTCGCGAAGTTCGAGGAGGCCGTGGCCATCGACCCCTCGCTGCTGCCCGCCCACCGCATCCTGGCGGACCTCTACACCACCCAGGGACGCCACAAGGACGCCCTGCGCACCGCCGAGCGGGTCCTGGAGCTCGCCCCCGGCGATTCCGATGCCGCCCTGGTGCGCTACGACGCGCTCCAGGGTCTGGGCCGGACCGACGAGGCACGGCAGGCGCTCGACCGGCTCGTCGAGACCGGAGATCCCGGCGAAGTCGCGAAGCGGGTGTACAATGCGGCGGTCCAGACACAGAAGGGGGGTGGGGAGGAAGAGGCTCTCGCCCTCTTCCGCCGGAGCGTCGAGCTCGATCCTGAGCTCGCTCCCGCCTGGTCCGCCATCGCCGGGATCGAGCTCGCCCGGAACGAGCCGCAGGCGGCGGTCGAGGCGGCGGCGCGGCTCCTCGAGCTCCAGCCGGGCGACAACGAGGCCCTGACCATTCAGTACGAGGCGTACCAGGCGATGGGCGAGACGGAGAAGGCCCAGGAGCTCCTGGCCGAGCTGGAGGGCGAGGGCGAGGCCCAGGACCCGGACACCCTCTACCGCCGGGGCGTGGCGTTCTTCAACTCCTCCAACTACGAGCAGGCCGCGACCACGCTGCAGCAGGCCGTCGAGATGGATCCGGACCTCGCCGGCGCCCGCTACACGCTCGGCCTCGCCCTGCTCAACCAGGAAGACCAGGAGGGAGCGCTGCGCCACCTCCGGCGTTTCCTGGAGCTCGACCCGGACCATCCGGACGCCGAATCGGCCCGGCAGATGGTCCAGTACCTGGAGAACGAATGAACCGGTGCTCCAAGGATTTGGACTCACCGTCCGGTGAATTGAATCCAAATCGGGGACACCGTCGCGCAAAGCGCTTCGCCGGCGTCTCGCCCAAACCTCCCGCAAGCTCACAAAGCGCTGCATGCAAAGAGGTTGCGCGGCGGTCACGGCGCGGTCTGCAGAGCGGCGCACGGCGAGGTACGAACCTTGCTGGTCAGGAGAGCGGAACCTGGCATTCCCGGGCATGGTCGCATGGGGCGGTCGGCGGCCCGGTTAAAGGATCCTCCCTCCACAACGAAAGGAGGCTCTCGTGTTGAACCACTCTTGGAGAATCCTGCTCATCTTCGTCCTGGTGGCGGGAACCGTCACACCGGTTCTCGGCCAGGGCACCCAGACCGGGACCCTGCGGGGCTCGGTTAACCTGCCGGACGGCGACCCGGTGCCGGGCGCGACGGTGACCGCCGTCTCGCCACAGCTCCTCGGCGAGCGGGTCGCCTACACGTCCGAGTCGGGCGAGTTCATCCTTCGTGGCCTGGCTCCGGGCGAATACACGCTCACGTTCGAGCTCGAGGGCCTGGAGGCCGTCGAGCGTTCGGCCACGGTCAGCCTGGGGCAGGTCACGCCCCTGGAGGTCACCATGAAGCCGGAGACGGTGGCCGAGGAGATCGTCGTCACCGGGGCGCAGACCTCGGTCCTGGCCTCCTCCGAGGTGTCGACGACGTACGACGCCGAGGAGACCAACCAGCTCCCCGTGGGTGACCGGACGCCGGCGAACATCGCCGAGCTCAGCCCGGGCCTCACGAACAACACGCCGAACGGCGGTCAGGTCACCATCTCCGGCGGCTTCGCCTACGACAACGTCTTCCTGATCGACGGCGTGGACGCCAACGACAACCTGTTCGGCAGCACCAGCCCGGTGTTCATCGAGGAGGCGATCAGCGACGTCCAGGTGCTGACCTCCGGCATCTCCGCCGAGTACGGGCGCTTCTCCGGCGGCGTGATCAACGTGATCACCAAGACCGGCGGCAACGAGTTCACCGGCTCGGTCCGCCGCGACATGGAGAACGACGACTGGCGTTCCCGGACGCCCCTCGAGGAGGACAACGACACCGAGCTCGAGGACGACATCAGCGAGTTCGACTCGGCCACCCTCGGCGGTTACATCCTCCGCGACCGGCTCTGGTTCTTCGGCGCCGGCCGGGACGAGAGCCAGACCCAGACGGACAGCTTCCTGGGCACCGGCCTCCCCCGGAGCGCGGAGAACGAGGAAGAGCGCTGGGAGCTCAAGCTCACCGGCAACATCCAGGACCGCCACCAGATCCAGGGGACGTACACCGACCGGGAGTCGGCCAATACCACGTCCAGCTTCAGCTTCAGCGCCACGCCGGACACATTCCGGACCCGGAACGACCCGAGCGACCTCAAGGTGGCCCGCTACCTCGGAGCCCTGACCGACAGCGTCTTCGGCGAGCTCCAGTACTCGGAGAAGACCTTCGGCTTCCGGAACTCCCACGGTGACGAGGGCTTGGTGGAGTCCTCGCCCTTCCTGTCGAACACCACCACGCCCTTCGTCCACTACAACGCGCCGTACTTCGACGGCACCGACCCGGAGGACCGGGACAACGAGCAGATCTACGGCGCCGTCTCCTGGTTCGGCGAAACCGAGACGCTCGGGTCCCACGACGTCAAGTTCGGCGTCGAGGACTTCACCAGCACCCGCGTCGGCGGGAACTCCCAGAGCCCCACGGACTTCGTGTTCCAGGTCGACCCGCTCCAGGACGATGCCGGCAACTACGTGCTGGACGACAACGACAAACTGATCCCGGTCTTCACGCCGGGGCAGAGCCTGATCCTCAACTGGCTGCCCACCCGGCGCGCCGAGATCGACATCAACACCCAGTCGGCGTTCCTCAACGACCGCTGGCGCCTGAACGAGCACTGGTCGTTCAACCTCGGCGTCCGGTACGAGCAGGTGGAGAGTGACGCCACGGGCGGCATCACGACGGTCGACACGGACCGGGTCGTGCCGCGGCTGGGCGCCTCCTACGACCTGCGGGGTGACGGCAGGTACCGCTTCGACGCCACCTTCGCCCAGTACTCCGGAAAGTACTCCGAGACCCAGTTCGCCGAGAACACGACGGTGGGCAACCCCCGCCTCCTCCTCGGCGTCTACCTCGGACCCCCGGGCCAGGGCTTCGACTTCGGACCGGGCCTCGACCGGGACAACTACCTGACCGTCCTCGCCAACGACGGCACCGCGAACGTCTTCACGGCCGACGACATCAAGTCGCCGGTGGTCGACGAGATCACCCTGTCCGCCGGCATGGAGCTGGCGCGAGGCGGGTACCTCAAGCTGATCTACACCGACCGGGAGTACTCCGACTTCGTGGAGGACTTCCTGTGCACCTCGGCGGCGGGCGTGCCGTGCCCGGGTCCGGGGGACACGGGGACCACCTTCATCGAGGTCGAGGGGGTTCCGGCCGGCGAGTTCAACAACACCATCTTCGACAACTCGGACGACCCGAGCCGTGAGTACCAGGCCGTGCAGCTGCTGGGGCGGTACCAGCTCTCCCCCCAGTGGAGCTTGACGGGCAACTGGACCTACCAGATCAAGAACGAAGGGAACTTCGAGGGCGAGGCCACGAACCAGCCGGGGATCTCGTCCACCTTCGGCGACTGGCCGGGCGTGTTCGTGGAGCAGCGCCACTTCCCGACGGGTGACCTGAACGAGCGCCAGGAGCACAAGGTCCGTCTCTGGTCGACGTACGTCCTGGGCATGGGCCGGTTCGGTCAGCTCGCCACGACGGTGCTGGCGAACTACAACTCCGGCACGTCGTTCAGCTTCACCGACAGCATCCCGGTGCCCTTCACGCCGGAGCAGGAGGAGATCCTGGACGCCTACAACAGCTCGCCCGGTGGCGACCAGACCATCTTCTTCGGCGAGCGCGGGGCGGGTGAGTTCGACGACGCGCTCACTTTCGACCTCGGTCTGCTCTACGAGATCCCGGTCTGGAAGCGTCTGGGGGCGTTCGTCAAGGCGGACGTCTTCAACATCTTCGACGACGACTCCCAGGTCTCGTGGAACACCAACACCGAGGCGAACCTCGACGGGCCCACCGACGAGTTCGGTCTTCCGACCGACTTCACCCTGGGCCCCGGCTTCGGCGAGGCCGAGGACAACGACAGCTTCGTCCGCCCCCGCGAGTTCCGCCTGGCGGTGGGCTTCCGGTTCTGATCCGCGCTCCAGCGTGAGGATCGAGGGGGGCGGCCTTCGGGCCGCCCCCTTTTTCGTGCCCGGCGGCTTGCCGAAGGCTGTAGAATCCCGCCCATCACGAAACCAGAACCGGAGGGGGCCTCATGCGTCCGGATGCGGGAGTGACCCGAGGACCTAGCACAATCGTCCAGCGAATCGCCGTCACCGCCGTCCTGGCGGCACTCATCCCCTGGCTTCCCACCGCGGCGAGAGCCTCCGCCCCGGCCAGCCGGGACGCCGCCTGGTGGCTCGCCCACGGCGACGTGCCGGCGCTCCAGGAGCTCCTCGGCTCCGGGGAGCTCAGCGCCGAGGCCCTGACCCGGGCCGCCCTGGATCGGATCGAAACCCTGGACGGCGAGCTCCACGCGGTCATCGCGGTCGACCCGACGGCCCTGGACCAGGCGCGGGAGCTCGACCGCGAGCTCGCCGAGAGCGGCCCGCGAGGCTCCCTCCACGGCATCCCGGTCCTGCTGAAGGACAACATCGAGACCTCCGCCCAGCCGACCACGGCGGGCTCCCTGGCCCTGGCGGACAACGACACCGGCCGGGACGCCCCGCTGGTGGCCCGCCTGCGGGAGGCCGGAGCCGTCATCGTGGGCAAGGCCAACCTCAGCGAGTGGGCGAACTTCCGCTCCACCCGATCATCGAGCGGCTGGAGCGCCGTGGGCGGCCAGACCAGAAACCCCCACGACCCCGCCCGGAGCCCCTGCGGGTCGAGCTCCGGCTCCGCCGCGGCGGTGGCCGCCGGCTACGTGCCCCTGGCCATCGGCACCGAGACCAACGGCTCCGTCGTCTGCCCGTCGTCGGCCAACGGCGTGGTCGGGATCAAGCCCACCGTCGGGCTGGTGAGCCGGACCCACGTCGTGCCCATCTCCCACAGCCAGGACACCGCCGGTCCCATGGGGCGCACGGTCACCGACGCGGTGACCCTCCTGGAGGCCATGGCGGGCCCCGATCCGGGGGATCCGGCTTCGGAGCGGGCGGCGGGGCACTTCGACCGGGACCTCTCCGCCCACCTGGACGCGGACGGCCTCGACGGCAAGCGGATCGGGGTCGTCCGCTCCTCCGCCGGGTTCCACTCGGAGGTCGACGCCCTCCTGGAATGGGCCCTCGAGGACATGGAGGCCGCGGGTGCGACGATCGTAGACGACCTGGAATTCGAGGAGCCGGAGGACTTCTCCCAGGCCACGTTCAACGTCCTGCTCTACGAGTTCAAGCACGACCTGAACGCCTACCTGGCGGGCCTTCCGTCCGAGGAGCTCTCCCGGCTCACCCTGGAGCGGCTCATCGAGTTCAACCGGGAGCACGCCGACGAGGAGATGCCCTGGTTCGGCCAGGAGATCTTCGAGCGCTCCCAGGAGACCGACGGCCTGGACTCCGAGACCTACACGGAGGCCCTGGAGCTCGCCCGGAAGGCCACCCGGGAGGACGGCATCGACCGGCTGGTGGCCGAGCACGAGCTGGACGCCCTGATCGCCCCCACCGGCGCCCCGGCGTGGGCCATCGACCTGGTCAACGGCGACCACTTTATCGGTGGAAGCTCCACCCTCGCCGCCGTCTCCGGCTACCCGAACGTCACCGTCCCCATGGGGACGGTCCACGGCCTCCCCGTGGGCCTGTCCATCTTCGGCCCGGCCTTCTCCGAACCGACCCTCATCGAGATCGCCTCCGGCTACGAGCAGACCGGCCAGCGGTAGGACCGGCGCCGCCACATCCGGTCTGTAGGGGAGGAGCTTGCCTCCTCCCGAGGCAGAGGACGCGTGTAGGGGAGGAGCTTGCCTCCTCCCGGGGCAGAGGACGCGTGTAGGGGAGGAGCTTGCCTCCTCCCGAGGCAGAGGACGGGTGTAGGGGAGGAGCTTGCCTCCTCCCGGGCGAGATCGGGCCACGGCCACGGGAGGAGGCAAGCTCCTCCCCTACACGCGCCAACCGACTACCGGAGCCGGGGCACCAGCAGATCGGTGCGACCCTGTCGCACCACCCCTGTCGCACCGGCCCGGGGGTAGGGTGCGACCCTGTCGCACCACCTCAGATTACCGCAGCCGGGGCAACAGTCGCCCCGTCCCGGCCATGTACCGGCGGTAAGCGTCCCCGAATCGCTCCACCAGGGCCTCCTCCTCCGCCGGAACGACGGCGAAGCGGATCGCCACGCCAGCCAGAAGGGTGAAGAGCAGCAGGAACCAGCTCCCCGCCATCAGGCCCACGCCCAGGAAGAGGAGGAACCCGGTCGTGTAGAGGGGGTGGCGGACCCAGCGGTAGGGCCCCGTCGTCACCAGGGCGTGGTCGCTCTTGGTCAGCACCGTCTCGCTGACGTTGCGCCCCAGGTGGCGGAGCACCCACCAGGCCCCGGGAACCGCCGCCAGGCCGAGCGCCGCGCCGGCCCAGCGCAGGCCGTCCGGAACATCGAACGCCGCCCACGCCATCCACCGGGGCCGGACCAGGTAGACCAGCAGCCCGCCGTAGAGCGGCAGCCCCACCGCCCCCCGGAGCAACTTCATCCCCGGCGTCTCGAGCCTTCGGTCCAGCACCTCCCCACCCTCCCGCGCCCTGCGGCGGTGGTAGACGGAGACCCCCAGGGTCCCCACGACGGCGGCCAGAGCGATCCAGCGGAACATGAAGAATACTCCGAGCTCGTGGTCCGAGCGACCTGGCGCGTGCTCTCCCGCCTGCAACTCAAGCGTGTCGGGGGCGCCCGCGGGGCCTCACTATCGGTCCTCGGCGCCGGCAGCAGCCGCTCCGGTCCCGCCCCCGTCGAACGCTTCCTTCACCGACGGCCGGACCAGCACCAGGATGGTGAACACCCCGAGGACCGTGCCGAGGGGGAAGAAGACGCACGCGATCGCCGCCATGACCAGGCAGAACGTGTAGCGCGTCCGCCGGTCCAGGAACCGCCCCGCCAGGGCGAGGCAGACGGCGAACGCCAGGCCCCCCAGGATGACCAGCACGGTCACCCCCATGAACGTCCCCAGGAACAGCTGGGCCATCGGGTCGCCCTGGGCGTCCTCGCTCCGCAGAACCATCCCGAAGATCACCAGGTGGAGGAACGGGAACAGGGCCATGAGCCCCGCCAGGCCCGCCACCACGTAGTGGAAGATGGACAAGAGCTGCAGGTGCTGGGCGTCTTCCTGGTTCATGGTCTGCGTCCTCCCTGGCCATGAGCTTACACGGAAGTGCTCCGGTTCCCCTGAACAGCCGGGCGGCCTGCCCCGCCGGGAGCACGAGTTTCGATCGGCCCGAGCCCCCCTCCCCGGCCGGACCGGATCCTCGTCGTTCCGAACGGAGCCTTGCCGTTCCGAGCCGAGCGGATCCTTGTCGTTCCGAGCGCGGCGGGTCCTTGTCGTTCCGAACGGAGCGAAGCGGAGTCTTGTCGTTCCGAGGGAAGCTGATCCTTGTCGTCCCGAGCTGAGCGGATCCTTGTCGTCCCGAGCCGAGCGGATCCTTGTCGTTCCGAGCGGAGCGAAGCGGAGTCGAGGAACCTGGGCGGGGGGAAGGCTCGATCCACCGTCCCCCGCCCAGGCCCCTCGACTCCGCTCGGGGCGACAAGAAAGACGCCCCTCAAGCTCGCTCGTCCGGAGGCCCCCCGCCCAAGATCGCTCGTCCAGAGGCCCTCCGTCCAAGCTCGCTCGTCCAGAGGCCCTCCGCCCAAGATTGCTCGTCCAGAGGCCCCCGCCCGCCACCAGGCCCCCGCGCCATCAGCCCCCCGCCCGCCACCAGGCGCCCCGGCGCCAGCAGAGGCCCCCACGCTAAGCTCCCCTCCATGCCCCACCACCCCGGACGCCGCGCCCCCTGGCCGACGCGCCTCCTCCCCGGGTGCCTCCTGGCGGTCCTCTGCGGCTGCGGCCTGCCGCGGATCGCGCCGGAGCCGCAGACTCCCATTCCGTCCGAGCTCCTCCGCGAGCCGGGCGCCTCGGGCTGCCTGGCGGTCCTCCTCCCCGGCCGGTGGGACCGCATGGAGGCCTTCCGCCGCGCCGGCTTCGCCACCCGGGCCGAGGCCGCCGGTACCGACCTGGGGCTCGTGGCGGTGGACGCCCACATCGGCTACTACCGCGACGAGATCCTCGTCCCCCGGCTCCACCGGGACGTGATCGAGCCGGCCCTGTCCCGGATCGAGGCCCGGGGCCAGGCCCGGGGCCAGGGCCGGGTCGAGGGCCCCAACGAGCTCCAGATCCAGGGCCGGGGCGAGCCCCGCCTCGACGATCGGCCCGGAGGCCGCCCCGGGGCGCCCGGAACCCGGCCCAGCGCCGACGGCCCAGGCCGCACCTGGCTGGTGGGCACCTCCCTCGGCGCCGTGGGCTCCCTGGTCTACTGGCGGAGCCACCCCGAGGAGGTCGCCGGGCTCGTCCTGATCGCCCCCTACCTCGGTGAGGACGAGGTCCTGGACGAGATCCGCCGCGCCGGAAGCCTCCAGCGATGGAGCCCTCCCCTTCCCCTCGCCGAGGGCGACTTCGGGCGCCGCATCTGGCGTACCCTGCGCGACGCCACCGCCCCCGGCTCTCCGCTGCCCGTCCTCCTCGCCTACGGCACCCGCGACGAGCTCGCCCCCGGCCACCACCTCCTCGCCCGGGAGCTGCCGGCAGCGAGGGTCTTCACCCACCCCGGCGGCCACGACTGGGACACCTGGGGGGGGCTGTGGGGGGACGTGCTGGCGAGCGGGGCGATCTGCGAGGGCGGGTGAGCGCGAAGCCGTCACCCCGACCCGGGGAGCTCCGCCGACCTGGTCCTGGCGACCGGTGCCGGGTGGATGGATCGCCTGGAGGCGGAAGGCGTGATCGTTCCTGCCTCACGCTGGGAAGCGGTGGGCAACCGCATGGTGCCGTTCCGAGCGGACCGCATCCTTGCCGTTCCGAGCACAGCGGAGCCTTACCGAGGGAAGCGGGTCCTTGTCG
>JBKHJP010000404.1:0-3720 GCA_046538065.1 Thermoanaerobaculia bacterium
GGCTCGGGCGGGCCTCCCGTCCGGGGACCAGCGCGCGCTCGGAGGTGAAGGGGACCGCAGGGCGCGCGCTTCGGCTTCGCCTCGACGCGTCAGGCCGGTGGTCATTGCAACGCCCGCAAGCGGTCTCGGCTCAGACGCCCCCGGAGCGGGAGGCCCGCCCTCGTTGAAACTCCCGCGGCCTCCGGGTGTCGGGGCTTCCGCCGGTAGAGTCGGCAGTTCGAGGCCGCCGGAGCGTTGCCCCTGGCCTGAGCGGGCCCGGCGAGCCGAACGGCTCCGCCCGCGGTGCGGAACCTTCCGGAGTAGCCGGGAGCACGGGAGGAGACAGGCTCCTCTCCTCACGCTTCCGGGCAACTACTCGGTGCCACGGCGTCCCTCTCCCCCCCTCTTGAGGGGGTGGGAGAGGGACCGAGGGAGAGGGGGGGGTGATCCAGAGGATCTCTGCTTGGGTGGATAGGCTCGGGCCGCCCCGAGCTTGCCAGAGCGGCCGACCGGGGCGGGGGAACCAGTCGGTAGCTATGGCACGGCCGGCGACGCATCCCCGGACGGTCGGCGGAGCCCGCGAACCTACGGGTAATACCCCGTCATCGTCTTGACGTCGAGGCCGCGCTCGAGGACCTGGAGGTCGACCTCCCGAAAGTCGCCGCTGGTGTCGGTGCTGTTGGACTGGTAGGCCACGAGGTACTGGGAGCGGAGCTCCTCCTCCACCTGGGCGTAGATGCTGGGCAGGGAGTCGGGCGTGTCGACGAAGAAGCTGCGGCCCCCGGTCTCCTCCGCCAGGCGGGTGAGCTCCTTGCGCGGGTCGCCCCGGGGCAGGTCCAGGCCCACGGCGTAGATCGTGACCCCGGCCCGGCGGGCGTACTCCAGGGCGTCGTCGAACTCGAAGCGGGACGACTCGTCCTTGCCGTCGGAGAGCACCAGCAGGGCCTTCTGCCCCTTGATGCCGTTGAAGTAGTAGAGGGAGAAGATCAGGCTGTCGTAGAGGGCGGTGCCCCGCTCCGCCTTGAGGCCGGCGAGGGCCCCCGCCAGGGACTCCACCTCGTTGGTGAACTCCACCGCCAGGTGCGGCCGGTCGTTGAAGGTCACCAGGGCCGCCCGGTCCTTGGGGCGGACGATCTGCTCGTAGAACTGGAGCGCGGCGTCCCGGGCGGGCACCAGGCGCTCGCCCTCCCCCATGGAGGCCGAGACGTCCAGGAGGATGCCGGCGTGGATCGGCCGGTCCCGGACCTGCTCGAAGCGCAAAATCTGCTGCTCCTCGCCCTCCTCGAAGACCTGGAAGTCGTCCTCCCCGAGGTCCTGGACGGGGCGCCCGGAGCGGTCCAGCACGGTGGCGTAAAGCTCCACGAACTGGACGTCGACCTCCTCCATGTAGGGCGGCGCGTTGATGAAGACCGTATCCTCGGTGGAGTTGCCGTCCTCCAGGTAGGCCACCGCCCGCAGATAGGCCATCTCCCCCCGGAGCTCCTCGGGCAGGACCACGGGCTGGACCCAGGGCTCGTCGTAGAGGGTCGCCACCGGCGTCTCGTCCAGGAAGAGCTCCACCCGGTCCACCTCCTGGCCGGAGGGGACCTCCACCTTCAGGCGGGCGCGGAAGCTGTCCTGGTAGGTGCGGCCCTTCCGGGGCTCGGTGATCCAGACCCGGAAGCGCGTGCCCCCGGAGTTGATCAGGATCTCGTCACTGGCCACCTCCCGGTCCTCGGCGTCGAAGCCGGTGGCCCGGAGGCTGTGGGTCCGCGGCAGGTCTCCCAGGTCGAGCTCCACGGTGAAGGGAGGACGACCGTCCGTGAGGATGGTCCGGCCGTTCAGGGCGAAGGCCACCTCCTCGATCTCGCCGGTCACCAGCGTGTCGAAGCGCACCATCCGGGTGAGGAGCTCGCCGCGGGGCTGGACGAGCTGGAGGGTCGACTCGCCCTCGGCCAGGACCGCATTGGCCTCGGCCAGGAGGCGGGCGCTCTCCGGGTCGTCGGGCTCCGGGGGCGGGGGCGGGGCGTCCCTCTCCGGCACGGTGACCGGGCGCTCGGCCCGGAAGTAGCGGCCCGAGTTCAGGTCCTCGACCTTGAGCATCAGGGTGTACTCGGCCGGGCGCAGGGGCCGCTCGAAGACCAGGGGGATCCGCTCGCCCCGGACCTGGGAGACGGTGAAGTCGAACTTGTAGCGGAACGTCTCGAACAGCTCGCCGTCCTTCAGGACCTCGCCGTTCAAGATGAAGTTGTGCGACCGGTTGCCGGCCAGCTCCGCCGTTCCCACCTCCGAGACCGGGACCGAGATCAGCCCCTGCACCAGGGTCCGGCTCTGGTGGCGCCCCGGGTAGGAGAGCTCCAGGTCCGCCTCGAACACCTCGGCGCTCTCGGGCACCTGGGTCGAGTAGGCGTCGAAGGTGGCCACCCACTCTCCGGAGGGCTCCTCGTGGCCCTGCTCCATCTGGGCCACCAGGGAGTCGAAGCCCAGCGAGCCCTGCTGGAGGACCCAGCCGATGGCGGCGGCGAGCTGCCGGCCATTGGGGCAGCTCAGGGCGATGTCCTGGAGGCTGGTCCGCCCGCCGAGCCACTGGTCGGTGAGGGCCTCCAGGCCCTGGTCGGGACGGAAGAGCCGGTAGGGACCGGCCCCGTGGCGACGGTAGAAGACCAGGACGAGCTCGTGCCCCACGGCCCAGCTCCGCGCGTAGTACCAGGCCACGATGGGGTGGAGGTTCGAGCACTTGCTCTCGATCACCTCCGTGGGCGGGCCGTTGAGGAGCAGCATCCGCCCGCGCTCGTCCAGGTCGCCCTCGAACTCCTCCTCGACCTTCTCCGCGAGGATCTCCCACTGGTCCTGGAGCTCGTTCCTGGCGGTGCTCGGGTCCGGGTCCCGGACGCGCCAGAAGCGCTGGATGAACGAGTCGCGCTGGTAGTCGGCCTCGAGCTCCAGGAACGCCTCGCGCTCCTCCTCGGTGATCAGGAGCTCCACGGACTCGAGCCACTTCCGGTACTCCTCCGGCAGGTCCTCCTCCGACCCGGCGGCGGACGCGGGAACGGCGCCCGCCAGGAGGAGGACGGCGAGGAGGACGGCGGTCCCGCGGTGCCGGACGGTGGGCCGGACCGGGCGCCCCGTCGTGCGCTCCGGCCCGCGCTCTGTCCCGGTGGGGGGACGGCGGGGCCGCGGAGGGAGGACGGCGATGGGTGTGGATCGGCTCACGGCGACTCGCTTTCGGGCGCGCAGTGGCTATAACTTCCGGCCTCCGAGGCTGGATTCCGGCGTCTTCGGGCACAACGTCCCGTGAGAGCGTTGCTAAACTCGTGCCGACCATGGCCCGCGTCTACCTGGACCACAACGCCACGACCCCGCTCGACCCCCGGGTGCGCGAGGCCATGCTCCCCTGGCTGGACGAACGCTTCGGCAACCCGTCCTCCCTCCACCGCCGGGGCCGGGAGGCCCGGGACGCGGTGGACGAGGCCCGGGCCCGGGTGGCGGGCCTGCTGGGGGCGCGACCCAGCGAGATCGTCTTCACCGCCTCGGGCACCGAGGCCAACAACACCGTGCTGGGCCAGGCCGGCCTGGAGGCCCGGGGAAGGGGACGGATCGTCCTCTCCGCCATGGAGCACCCGTCGATCCGGCAGGCCGCGGCGCGCCTGGAGGCCGCCGGGCTGGAGGTGGTCCGGGTTCCGCCGGGCCCGGACGGCGTGGTCCCCGCGGAGGCGATGATCGCCGCCCTGACGCCGGAGACCCGGCTGGCGTGCCTGATGC
>JBKHJP010000065.1:0-15517 GCA_046538065.1 Thermoanaerobaculia bacterium
CGAGGCAGCCCAGGGTCGCCGCCGGGTTGGTGCCCTTCGAGTCGTCGTACCAGGCCACCCCGCCGGCCTCCGCCACCCGCTCCATGCGGTGGGGAAGCCCCCGGAGGGCGGCGAGGCCCCGGCGGCAGGCCGGCGCGGTCGCCCCCAGGGCCCGGGCCAGGAGCGCCGCCGCCATGGCGTTGGCCAGGTTGTGCCGCCCCGCCAGCGGGCTCTCCTCCGGCCGGAAGAGCTCCACGGCGTCGCCGGGGGCCTCCGCCGCACCGCGCTCCAGGACGCGGGAGCCGTCCGGCCCGGGCTCCAGGAAGCAGCCGTCGTCCACCGGCCCCGCCAGGGAGAAGGCCCGTCGCCGGGCCCGGACGACCGTGTCCCGGACCAGCGGATCGTCGGCGTTGACCACCGCCACGTCCTCCGGCCCCTGGTTCTCGAAGATCCGGCGCTTGGCGGCGCCGTAGGCCTCCAGCCCGCCGTGGCGGTCCAGGTGGTCGGCGGCCAGGTTGAGGAGCGCCGCGGCCCGGGGCCGCAGGTGGCGGACGGCCTGGAGCTGGAAGCTCGAAAGCTCCACCACGTACACCCGGCCGGCCTGGTCGGGCTCATCCGGGCCCGGCCCGCCGGCCGCGGAGAGCCCGGCTCCTGAGGCCACCACCGCCGCGTCCACCTCCGCCGACAGCGGCGTGCCGATGTTGCCGCACACCGACACGTCGAAACCGCCTGCGCGGAGCATGGCCCCGGCGAGGGCGGTGGTGGTGCTCTTGCCGTTGGAACCCGTGATCCCCACCAGCGGCCCGTCCAGGAACGGGACGGCCAGCTCCACCTCGGCCAGGACCGGCACGCCCAGGCGCCGGGCGTCCGCCAGCAGCGGCCGGTCCAGGGGCACTCCGGGGGAGACCACCACGGCGTCGATCCCCGCCGGAAGCTCCCCCGGCTCGCCCCCGGCCCGGAGCTCGAACCCCGCCTGGCCCGCCAGATCGCCCAGATCCAGGGCTTCGGCGGGGCGGGCGTCCACGCCCACCACCCGTGCCCCCAGGGCCAGGAGCAGCCGGCTCGCGGCGCGGCCCGAGAGCCCCAGCCCGTAGACCACGGCCCGCCGCACGTCGCGCTCGTTCCAGGGGGTCTCCACGGTCACCTCAGCTTCAGGGTCGAAAGGGACAGGAGGGCGAAGAGGACGGACAGGATCCAGAAGCGCACGATCACCTTCGCCTCGGGCCACCCCACGAGCTCGAAGTGGTGGTGGAGCGGCGCCATGCGGAAGACCCGCCGGCCGGTGAGCTTGAACGAGCCCACCTGCAGGATGACCGACAGCGCCTCCAGGACGAAGAGCCCCCCCACCAGGACCAGGAGGAGCTCCTGCTTGGCCAGCAGGGCCACCGCGCCGATCGCCGCCCCGAGGGAAAGGGACCCCACGTCCCCCATGAAGACCTCCGCCGGGTGGCAGTTGAACCAGAGGAAGCCCAGGCTCGCCCCCGCCAGGGCGGCGCAGAAGATCGTCACCTCTCCCACGCCCGGGATCAGGGCCACCTGGAGGTAGCCGCCCAGGACCACGTTGCCCGCCAGGTAGGTGAAGACGGCGTAGGTCGCCGCGGCGATGAGCGTCGCCCCGATGGCCAGGCCGTCCAGGCCGTCGGTGAGGTTGACGGCGTTCGACGTCCCCACCAGGACGAGGACCGCGAAGGGCACGTAGAAGAGGCCCAGGGAGAGCACGAGCTCCTTGAAGAAGGGGAAGGTGAGGGTGCTCTCGAAGCCCGGCAGGGCGAGGAGCGCCGCACCGGTCATCCCCCCGGCCAGGATCTGGAGCCCGAGCTTCACCCGGGCGGTCAGGCCCAGGTTCCGGCGGTGCCGGATCTTCAGGGCGTCGTCCAGGAACCCGATGAACCCGAAGGCGACGGTGACCCCCACCGCCAGCCAGACGTAGGGGTTGGTCAGGCGCGCCCAGAGGAGGGTGGGCACCAGGAGCGACGTCAGGATCAGGAGCCCCCCCATGGTGGGCGTGCCGGCCTTGCCCAGGTGGGTCTCCGGCCCCTCCGCCCGGATCGTCTGGCCGAGCTGGTAGCGCCGGAGGGTCTCGATGAACCAGGGGCCCACCAGCAGCGAGAGCAGCAGCGCCGTGACCGCCGCCCCCGCCGCCCGGAAGGTGATGTAGCGGAAGACGTTGAACGGCGCGAAGGCGTCGGACAGGGGGAAGAGGAGGTGGTAGAGCATCTACGGGACCTCCTCCCGGGCTCCCCGCGCCTCCAGCAGCTCCTCGGCGACCCGCTCCAGGCCGACGCCCCGGGAGCCCTTGACCAGGACCAGGTCGCCGGGGCGGACGCGGCGGGCCGCCCAGTCGGCGGCGGCCCCCGCGTCCGGCAGCCACTCGGCCTCGGCACCGGCCTCCCGGGCACCCGCCACCAGCTCCCGGGCGAGCTCCCCCACCCCGGCGACGGGTGTGAAACCCAGGCGGGCGGCCCGCGCGCCGGCCTCGCGGTGGAACCGGGGACTCCCGGGTCCCAGCTCGAGCATGTCCCCCAGGATCGCCAGGCGCCGGCCGCCGGCGGTGCCGGGAAGCTCCGCCGCACCCCGCAGGGCCCGGGCCAGGGCGTCCGGGTTCGAGTTGTAGGCGTCGTCCACCAGCAGGCCGCCACCCTCCAGGGGGTGGACCGCCCCCCGGTGCCCCTCCGGCCGGGCCACTCCGAGGGCGCGGCGAACGTCCTCGGCCCCGACCCCCAGCTCCCGGGCGGCGGCCGCGGCGGCCAGCGCGTTCTCCACGTTGTAGCCGCCGTGGAGGGGGAGCTCCGCCTCCAGGGCCTCGTCCCCGAGCTCCAGGACGAACCGGGTGCCGAAGACGGCGGGGGCGCCCGCCGCAGCCGGCCCCGGGGCCTCACTTGCGCCGGCGGAGGCAGGGTGCGACCCTGTGGCACCGGCCTGCGCTCCGGGCTCCGCCGACCGGGCCGCCAGGTCCCGGGCCCGGACGTCGAGGGCCGGCCCCTCCGGAAGGGCCGCCTCCGCCAGGCCGAACCAGACCACGCGCCCGCCGGTCTCGGCCTGCCAGCGCCGCGTCACCCGCACGACCTCCGGGTCGGTGCCGTTGGCCACCACGAACGGGCGCCCCGCGCCGTCCCCCGCCAGGCCCTGGAAGACCTCGGCCTTGGCCTCGGCGATGGCGGCCACGTCGGGGAAGTTCTCCAGGTGGGCGGGGCGGACGTTGGTGAGCACGGCGCCGTCCGGCCGGGCGAGGCGGCTGACCGCAGCCATCTCGCCGGCGACCGACATGCCGAGCTCCGCCACCATGACCTCGGTGCCCTCCGGGATCGACAGGAACGACACCGGGAACCCGAACAGGTTGTTCAGGTTCCCCGGGTTGCGGGCGGTCCGGAAGCGCCGGGCGCACATCGCGGCGAGGAGCTCCTTGGTGGTCGTCTTGCCCGCCGAGCCGGTGACCGCCACCAGGGTCTCCGGCGCCTCGCTCCTGAGGGAGCGGGTCAGGGCGTGGAGGCCCTCGTAGGTGTCGGCGACCCGGATCAGGCAGCCCCGCCCGGCGAGCCCGTCCAGGGGCACATCCCGCTCGACCACCGCGGCGGCGGCGCCGGCCTCGAACGCGGCGCCCACGAACCGGTGGCCGTCGGTGCGTTCCCCGGGCAGGGCGAAGAACAGCTCGCCCCCGGCGACCTTGCGCGAGTCCAGGACGGCGCCGTCCCAGACCGTGGCCGGGTCGCCGGCGCTCACCGTGCCCCCCATCCTGCGGGCGGTATCATCCACGGGCCGTCTCACCGAAGCGTTCCTCCAGGGCCTTCTCGATCTCCTCGCGGTCGGAGAAGGGAATCGTCCGGTCGCCGATCTCCTGCACCTCCTCGTGTCCCTTGCCGGTGACGAGCACCACGTGGTCGGGCCCGGCCACGGCCACCGCCCGGTGGATCGCCTCGCGGCGGTCGGGGACGATCCGGTAGGCGGTGTTGCCGGCCTCCCGGGCACCCTCCTCGATCATGGAGAGGATCGCCAGGGGGTCTTCGCTCCGGGGGTTGTCGGAGGTCAGGATGGGCAGGTCCGCCCGGCTTCCGGCGATCCGGCCCATCTCGGCGCGCTTGCCCGGGTCCCGGTCGCCGCCGGCCCCGAAGACCAGGATGATCCTGCGCCCGGAGAGCTCCGCCACGGAGGCCAGGACCGCCTCCAGGGCGCCGGGGGTGTGGGCGTAGTCGACGTAGACCGGGAAGGGCGCACCCCGGCCCACGGCCTCGAGCCGCCCGGGCAGCGGCGCTTGCCGGGCCAGCCCCTGGCGCACCGCCCCGTGGGGCAGCTCCAGGGCTTCCGCCGCCGCCGCCACGGCCAGGACGTTCTCCAGGTTGTAGCGGCCCAGCAGCGGGGTGTGGAACTCGTAGGAGCCGCGGTGCGTCTCGATCACGCCGCGGATGCCCCCCTCCGACAGGCTGGCGTCCCAGGCCCGGACGTCCCCCTCCTCGACGCCGAAGGTCACGGCCTCCGGGAGCTCCGCGGCCAGGCGGCGCCCGTACGCGTCCCCCAGGTGGACCACCGGCCGCCCGCCGGGCTTCAGGAGGTCGAAGAGGTGGCGCTTGGCGGCGAAGTAGTGCTCGGCGTCCCGGTGGTAGTCGAAGTGGTCCTGGGTCAGGTTGGTGAAGATCGCCACGTCGAAGGCCAGGCCGTCCAGCCGGGAAAGGGCCAGTGCGTGGGAGGAAGCCTCGAGGGCGACCGCCTCCGCCCCGCGGTCGCGCCAGCGCCGGAGCAGCCGGACCAGGTGGGGAGCCTCCGGGGTGGTGCGCTCCGCCGCGATCCGTTCGTCGCCGAAGCGGTACCCGAGGGTCCCGACCATCCCCGCCGGGTGGCCCGCAGCCTCCAGGACCGAAGCCATCAGGGTGGCGACCGTGGACTTGCCGTTGGTCCCGGTGACGGCGACCGTCACCAGCTCCCGCTCCGGGTGCCCGAAGGCCCGCACGGCGAGGGGCCCGGCCAGGGCCCGCGGGTCCTGAGTTTCGAGCCACGGCACGCCGGCGGGCCACCCCTCCGGCACCGGTCCCGGGGCGGCCACCACGGCGGCGGCCCCGGCCTCCACTGCCTGGCGCGCGAAGTCCCGGCCGTCGGCGCGCGCTCCGGGCACGGCCACGAAGAGGAACCCCGGCTCCACGCGCCGGGAGTCCACCTCCACGCCGGTGACCTCCGGGTCCGCCGGCCGCTCGGCGGCGGTGCCGGCGAGCTCCACCGCCCGGACCGGCAGACCGCGGACGAGCTCCGAAAGGGGCAGGCTCACCCTCGGCCTCCTTCCGTCACCCCGGCCCGGGATGCGGAGCGGGCGACGGCCGGGTCCCCGTCGCCGGGCTCCGGGGGCTCCGGGGCCACCCCCAGGTAGGGCAGCACCCGGCGGGCGATGGCGGTGAACACCGGGGCCGCCACCGCGCCGCCCGAGGTCACGCCGCGCCGGGGCCCGTCCACCGCCACCAGGCCGGCGATGGCCGGCCGCCGGGAGGGGGCGAACCCCACGAAGTTGGCGACGAAGCGTGTGTCGGAGTATCGCCCACCCACGACCGTCTGGGCGGTGCCGGTCTTGCCCGCCACGCGGTAGCCGTTTATGGCGGCGGCGTAGGCGGTGCCGCCCTCGCGGAAGACCCCCTCCATCATCCGCCGCAGCTCGCCGGCAGTCTCCGGCGAGACCGCCCGGCCCACCTCCACCGGCTCCCGGCGCTCCACCTGGCGGCCGGCGGTGGCGCGGACCACGAACGGGCGGTGCATCCGGCCGCCGTCGGCCACCGCGGCCACGGCCGCGGCGAGCTGGATGGGCGTGACCGCGATCCCCTGGCCGAAGGAGACGTAGGCCGGGGTGACCGCCTGCCAGGCCTCCAGGTCCCGGACGGAGCCGGGGCTCTCGCCGGGCAGGTCGATCCCCGTGCGCTCGCCGAACCCGAAGGCGCGGATCGTCCGGTACAGGCCGGCCGCCCCGACGCGCAGGCCCACCTTGATGGCGCCCACGTTGGAGGAGCGGGCGATGATCTCGCGGAAGGTCAGCCGGCCGAAGGGCTCGTGGTCCTCGATCCGCACCCCGTGGAGGGTGATCGAGCCCATGCCGCAGTCGAAGGTGTCGGAGGGGGCCACCACGCCGGACTCGAGCCCGGCGGCGGCGGTCACGACCTTGAAGGTCGAGCCCGGCTCGTAGACGTCGGTCACCGGGCGGATCCGCTCCAGCTCCGAGTGCTCCAGGGCCCGGTTGGCGTCGTACGGCGGGTAGGTGGCCATGGCCAGCACCGCCCCGGTGGACGGCTCCAGGAGGACGGCCCACCCGCCGCGGGCCCGGTGGGCTTCCACGGCCCGGAAGAGCTCCTGCTCCACCACGTGCTGGACGGAGGCGTCCAGGGTGAGGTAGAGGTCCTTCCCGGGGGTGGCCTCGACGTAGGAGAGGTCGGGGAACGCCAAGCGCCGGTCGCCCCGGTTGTCCCGGATCACCGGCCGCAGGGCGCCGCGGCCGGAGACCACCTCGTCGTAGCGATACTCCAGGCCCCGGAGCCCTTCGTCGTCGGTGCCGACGTAGCCCAGGAGCGGCGCGGCCAGCGTGCGCATGGGGTAGTAGCGCTTCGACTCCTCGACGAACCCCAGGCCCGGGATCTCCAGCTTGCGGACGGCGGCGGCGGTGGGAGGATCGAGCTTGCGGGCCAGCCAGACCCACTCGCGCCCGGAGGTCAGGCGCTCCCGGAGGGTCGAGGCGTCGACGTCCAGGGCCGGGGCCAGGATCGGGAACAGGGCCGCCACCGTGGCGTCCGGATCGTCGATCTCCCCGGGCAGGGCGTAGAGGGAGTCCACCGGCACGGAGACCGCGAGCTCGCGGCCGCGGGCGTCGTGGAGGGTGCCCCGGGGCGGGTCCAGCTCGACCACCCGGATCTGCTGGTTGGACGCCCGCTCCCGGTAGAGCTCGTGGTCCCGGACCTGGAGGACCGCCAGCCGCCCGGCCACCAGGGCGAACCAGGCGCCCGCCAGGACGAGGGCCACGATCAGGCGCGACCTCACGGCGCCTCCTCGGGGGCAGGCCCACCGGCCGGTGCCGGTCCGGAGCCCGCCGGTGCCTCGACGAAGACGAGCTGGCGGAGCTCCGGCGGCCGCATGCCCAGGTCCTCGGTGGCCCGGCGTTCGATCAGGTCCGGGCTGGCCAGGTACGACGACTCCAGGCGCAGGCGGCTCTCCCGGCGCTCCAGGCCGTGGAGGGTGTGCTCCAGCTCCTCGATCCGGTACCCTGCGTCCAGCACCTCCAGGTGGATCCAGGTGAAGGCGCTCAGAGCCAGGGCCGCCGGCGCCAGGATGAGGGCGACCCGCGCCAGCTCCCGCAGGCGGCGCCGGTCGCGCTCGCGGACCAGGTACTCGTTCACCACCGGCCGGTGGACGGTGTAGGCCTGCATCACGGCTCGATCGACCTCCCGGGAGAGCGCCGGCGCGCGGCCCGCAGCCGCGCCGAGCGGGAGCGGGGGTTGGCCTCCACCTCGCCGGGGGACGGTCGCACGGGCTTCTTCGTCAGCACCTCCAGGATGCGGCTTTCGGCCCGGGGCCGGCCCGTGACCTGGTCGATCTCCCCCCGGGCCAGGTCCCGGACGGTGTTCTTCACGATCCGGTCCTCCAGGCTGTGGTAGGAGATCACCACCAGCCGGCCGTCCTCCCCGAGCATCCGGACCGCCTCGTCCAGGAAGTCCTCGAGCTCCTCGAGCTCGCGGTTGACCTCGAGCCGGAGGGCCTGGAAGACCCGGGTGGCCGGGTCCACCCGGCCCTCCCGCCGGCCGCTCCCACGATGGACGCCCTTGGCCTGGAGGATCAGCTCCCGGAGCCGGCCGGTGGTCCGGACGGACGTCTCCTCCCGGGCCTTCACGAGCGCGCGGGCGATCCGTCGCGCCTGCCGCTCCTCTCCGTACTCTTTGAAGATCCGTGCCAAATCGGCCTCCGGGTAGCGGTTCACGATCTCCTCGGCGGTGGGCCCGCCGGGGCCCATGCGCATGTCCAGGGGGGCGTCGAACCGGAAGCTGAAGCCCCGCTCCGGGGTATCGAGCTGGACCGAGGACACCCCCAGGTCCGCCAGCACGCCGGCCGCGCTCCCCTCCGGCGCCACGTCCGGTGCGGCCCGGGCGACCAGGCTCCGGAGCCGGCTGAAGCGCCCCGCCACGAGCTGCACCCGGTCGCTGAAGCGCTCGAGCCGGGCGGCGGCCCGCTCCAGGGCGTGGCGGTCCCGGTCGATCCCCACCAGCCGCACGGCGCCCGAGGCCTCCAGGAGCGCCTCGGCGTGGCCCCCGAGGCCCACGGTGGCGTCGACGAAGAGGCCCCCCCGCTCCGGCTCCAGGTACCGGAGGGTTTCGTCCACCAGGACGGGTCGATGGCCGGCATCCAAGGGCTCCTCCATCGTCGGCCGATGCCGTTCGCTCCCCCGCCCGTGCCGGCGGCCACCGCGGCGCCCGCCGGCCGGGGGGAGCGGACTCCTTACACCTCCAGCTCACTCAGGGCACGGAAGTCCTCCTCCGTGAACGGCTCGCGTTCCAGCTTCGTCTCGAAGCGCTCGCGGTTCCAGACCACCAGGTGGTCCAGGTTCCCGTTGACCACGACCTCCCCCAGGATCCCGGCGCTGTCCCGCAGGATCTGGGGGACCAGGATCCGGCCCTGGGCGTCCAGCCGGCCCTCGTGGCCGAAGTAGTTGACCCGCTCGAGGTACTTCATCTTCGAGCGGTGGGTCGACGGCATCCGGGCCAGGCGCTGCTCGATCTCCGCCCAGACGGGCAGGGGATAGATCAGGGCGGAGTCCCCCACGACCGATGTGGCGAAGACCTCCGGCCCCCACTCCTCTTCCAGGTGGCTCCGGAAGGGCGTGGGGATCTTGAGGCGCCCCTTGTCGTCGATCTTCGCCGGTGCGCTTCCCCTGAACATGACCTCATCCCAGGACCCGAGGGTCTATCGGTCAGAGTACCAGGGCGCTCCACTTTTGTCCACTTTGACCCACTTTGGACCACCAGGGGCCACCGGGGAGGGAGTGGTGAATTCGACACCGTTGCGGCCCGGAGGGGGCCGCCTGGGAACCGGCGCGCGCTCGGAGGTGCTCGGAGCGGAGGGCGCGCGCCTCGGTTCGGCCGGTGCCCGGAGTTTCCGTGGTGTCCACGCCGGGGGATCGGAGCACCGGCCTCGACGTTCCCCTGCGGCCCCCTCCGGGCCTCCACTCGGTGGCGCTGCATCACCGGGGGCCGCCCCGGGCCCCGTTCGGAAGCTCCGGACCCGGGCCACCCCCTCCCACGGAACCGCGCCCTCCCGGAATGGGACCCCGGGCGGCTCCCCGGCGCGTGTAGGGGAGGAGCTTGCCTCCTCCCGGGGCGTGGGTGCCCTCGGCGCCGGGCGGACTCAAGGTCCGCCCCTACACGCGTTTCGGGAAGCCGTTGGAGCGTCGAGCCCACGGGGCGGGGGAAGGGCAGGGGCCGGGGAGTCCGAGCCGGCGGCGACAGCCGCAACTTCCGGCCGAGGCAGAGCTCGGCCGCTTCATGCGGGTGGGGGACCCCGGACCGGCCCCTGCCCGTGGGCGGGACCCCGGTAGCAGCAGAACGACCCGGTTCCCAGGCTCAGCGCGGCGGCGGGGGCGGGGCGGGGGCCGTCCGCTCGAGCTCGAGGGGGCTCTCGGGCTGCTCGACGTCGGGGTCCTCGGACTCCTCGCCCTCCACCGGGTCGAAGCCGGCGAAGGGATCCTGGGCGTCGCGGCTGCCGGCGACGGTGCGGAAACCGGCGGCCTCCGGGGGGGGCTCGGCGCGCACGTAGGCCGCCTCCTCGAGCTCGCGCATGTAGTCCTCCAGGCGCTCGCCCACGAGGCGCTGGCGCTCCTGCGCCTCGAGCTGCTCGGCGACCTCGCTGAAGGGCCGGACCTGAGCCTCCTCCCGCTCCATGAGCTGGACGATGTGGAGCCCGCCCCGGGCCGGCACCGGCTCGGTGAACTCGCCGGGATCGAGGGAGGCGACCGCCGTCTCCAGGGTGGGATCGAGCTCGCCGGAGGTCATCCAGCCCAGCTCCACCAGATCGCTCGTCAAACCGCGCTCGGCGTAGACCTCCGCCACCTCGTCGAAGGCCCGGCCCGACTCGAGCTCGTCGTGGATCTCCTCGGCGGTGGCCCGGACCTCCTCAGGGTCCCGGTCCTCGGCCTCCAGGACGATGAGCTCCCGGACGCGGAAGCGCGCGGGGGTGCGCCAGCGCTCCCGGTCGGCGCGGTAGATCCGCCGCAGGTCGTCCTCCTCGAGCTCGATCTGGGCGGTCACCTCCTGGGCGACCACCTGGCGCATCCGGAGCTGGTCCCGGACCTGCTCCCGGAACTCGGCCAGGGACATCCCCTGGGAGGAAAGGGCCGCGGCGAACTCGTCCTCGCTCTCGATGCCGAAGCTCTCCCGGACGCTCCGGAGCGCGCGGTCGACCTCCTCTTCCGTCGGGTGGATCCGGAGCTGGTCGGCCCGCGAGAGCATCAGGAGCTCCTCGAACATGTCCCGGAACAGCCGATCGCCCAGGTTCGCCATGCGTTCCTGGCGCTCTTCCTGGTCCAGGTCCATCCCCGAGATCTGGGAGATGGCCTCGGCGCGGCGACGCTCGTAGTCCAGGAGGGTGGCGATCCGGTCGTTGACCCGCAGGACCACGCGGTCGACGACGTCGGCCATGGCCGGGGCCGGGGCGAGGAGCGACGTCCCCACCAGGCTCAGGGCCGCCCACACCGTCGCCACGACGAGGGCGGGCGCCGCGGGTGGGACCCGGCGGGCCGCTCGGCCGTCAGGACGACGCCGGTTCCGCCGGGAAGGTGCCTCGGTACTCGAAAGGGAGGTTCCGTTCATAGACCTCGACAGTGTATCGGCTTCGGGCCCGCTCCACCAGCGCATCGAGCCAGTCGCCCAATCGCTGCTGGCGCAGCCGGCGCTCGATGGCCGGGCGGGCCTCCTCGAAGGGCACCGTCCGCGCCGGCAGGCGCTCGGTGACGGTGAAGACGTGGTACCCGTAGTCCGCTTCCACGACGGCGCTCACCTCTCCGGGGCGGAGATCGAAGACGACGTCCGCCAGCTCCTCGGGCAGCTCGTCCCGGGCGAGCTCCCCCTGGTAGCCGCCGTAGGGGGCGCTGGCGTCGATGGAGTGGTGCCGGGCCACCTCGGCGAACTCCGCCCCGGCGGCGAGCTCGGCGGCGGCCTCTTCCGCCTCCTCCCGGGTCTCCGTGAGGACCTGGAACAGCCGGACCCGCTCCGGCAGGGCCAGCTCGTCCTCGCGGGCCCGGTAGCCGGCCATCACCTCGTCGCGACCCGGGGCCTCGACCTCCGCCGCGTCGAGGAGCGCCGACAGGGCCTGCCGGCGTGGTGTGCCGGGCTCGGCGAGGCCCCGCGCCACCGCGTCGTGGACCAGGAGCCGCTCGGTCAGGTACTGGTCGAAGAGGCGGGAGAGGACGGCGCTCTCCAGCGCCGCCGCCGGACTCTCCGTTTCGGCCTCCACGTGGGCGGAGAAGTCCTGGTACGTGACCTCGGTGCCTTCGATCACGGCCACGGCGTCCGGGGACGGGGTGCGCCCTCCGCAGGCCATCGTGATCAGCAGGAGCGGTGCCGGCAGGCGCCGCAGCGCCCTCACCAGCTGGTGGCGCGAGCTCATGCCGCCAGCTCCCCCAGAGTGCGGGCCGCGGCGTCGATCATGGCCGAGGCGCCGGCGGCGGAAAGGGTGAGCACGCCCGTGGGGCTGAAGCTCGCCCCGGGCTGGTTCGACACCAGCTCGATCAGCCGCTCGACGTCGATCTTGGAGTCGCGGCGCAGGCGGATGGTCACGTTCGAGCCCCGCCCGGAGATCGACTGCACCCGCAGGCGCTCGGCCTCGCGCTTGAGCGCCGCCACCCGGAGCAGGGTGTGGATCGCCGCCGGCGGGGGGCCGAAGCGGTCGGCGAGCTCCGCCAGGATCTCCGCGTCGTCCTCGGCGCCGGCGGCGAGCTTCTGGTAGAGCTCCATGCGCAGGTTCTCGTCGGCGACGTAGTCCCGGGGGATCGACAGGGGCACCGGCAGGTCGATGGCCACCGAGGCCGGCTCCTCGTCCACCGGCTCGCCCTGGAGCTCGCGCACCGCGTCGTCGAGCATCTTCAAGTAGGTCTCGATCCCCACGGCGGCGATGTGGCCGCTCTGCTCCGCCCCCAGGAGGTTGCCGGCGCCGCGGATCTCCAGGTCCCGGGCGGCGATCCGGAAGCCGGCCCCCAGGTCGGTGAACTCCTGGATCGCGGCCAGGCGCTTGCGGGCCGCCTCCGACTCCACCCGGTCCCCGGGGGTCAGCAGGTAGCAGTAGGCGAGCTGGTTCGAGCGCCCCACCCGCCCCCGGAGCTGGTAGAGCTGGGCGAGCCCGAAGCGGTCCGCCCGGTGGATCAGCATGGTGTTGACGTTGGGGATGTCGATCCCGTTCTCGATGATGGTGGTGGCCAGCAGCACGTCGTACTCCCCCCGGGTGAAGGCGTGCATGCGCCGGGAGAGCTCCTGTTCGTCCATCTGGCCGTGGCCCACGGTGATCCGCACCCCCGGGACCAGCTCCTTCAAGTATATTTGCATCTCCTCGATGGACTCGACCCGGTTGTGGACGAAGTAGACCTGGCCGCCGCGCTCGAGCTCGAACTCGATGGACTCCCGGATGACCTCGGGGGAGAAGCGCACCACCGCCGTCTCCACCGCCATCCGGTCCTTGGGCGGGGTCTCGATGACCGACAGGTCCCGCACCCCGGCCAGGGAGAGCTGGAGGGTCCGGGGCACCGGGGTGGCCGACATGGCGAGGACGTGGACGCTCTTCTTGAGCTGCTTCAGCCGCTCCTTCTGGGCCACGCCGAAGCGCTGCTCCTCGTCGACGATGAGGAGGCCGAGCTTCGGGATCTCCACGTCCCGGGACAGGAGCCGGTGGGTGCCCACCAGGACGTCCACCTTCCCGGCGGCCAGGCGCTCCCGGGTGTCCCGGATCTGCGCCGCCGAGCGGAAGCGCGAGATCATCTCCACCGTGACGGGAAAGTCCCGGAAGCGCTCCCGGAAGGTCTCCAGGTGCTGGTCCGCCAGGATCGTGGTGGGGGCCAGGACCGCCACCTGGTGCCCTCCGTCCACCGTCTTGAAGGCGGCGCGCATGGCCACCTCCGTCTTGCCGTAGCCCACGTCGCCGCAGAGGAGGCGGTCCATGGGGCGGGTCGTCTCCAGATCCTCCTTGACCGCGGCGATGGCCTCGAGCTGGTCGCCGGTCTCCTCGTACGGGAAGGCGGCGTCGAACTGGCGCACCAGGTCGGAGTCCGGGGGCATGGCCGGGGCCCGGGCGACCCGGCGCTGGGCGTAGAGCTTCACCAGCTCGTCCGCCATGTCCCGGAGGCTCTTCTTCACCCGGGCCTTGGTGCGGTTCCAGGAGGTACCCCCCAGGCGGTCCAGGCGGGGGGAGACGCCCTCGATGCCGCTGAACTTCTGGACCTGGTCCAGCCGCTCCAGGGGCAGGAGCAGGCGCTGGCCGGAGGAGTAGGCGATCTCCATCACCTCCACGGCGCCGTCGCCGCCGCCGGCGGCGCCGGCCAGGGTGACGGGAACGGCGGCGCCCTCGTGACCGTCGGAATCCACGCTCCGCAGGCCCAGGAACTGGCCGATGCCGTGGTCCGTGTGGACCACGTAGTCGCCCGCCCGGAGGTCGCGGAGGCCGGAGACGAACGGGCCGTAGCGCGGGCGCCGGGCCGGCCGGCGGCGGGGGGCCGTGCGGGGCAGGAGCTGGTACTCGCCGTAGAGCGCCACCCCCGCCGCGGGCAGCCGGAATCCCCGCTCGAGCTGGACGCTCTCTCCGGAGACGAGCTCCACGCCCCCGGGGCCCACCTCGACGCCGCGCCCCTCCAGGAGCTCCGCCAGAGCCTGGCGCCGCTCCGGCTCCACCACCACCACGCAGCGCTCCCCCCGGCTCCGGCAGGCCGCCACCTCCTGGGGGAACCGGGGGAGCTGACCGTGGAAGAGGTCGGTGGTGACGGCGCCGAAGTCCACCGGATCCGCCCGGTCGACACCGGCCCCGGGGGCCACCGGAGCGGACGCCGGGACGAGGTCCCGCAGGCGGACCTGGGCACCGTCCAGCGCCGCCGCGATCGCCTCCAGGGGGTGCTCCAGGACCTCCGGCGGCACCGCCAGCCGCCGCCCCTCCCGGCGCGTCGCGAAGTCGGCGGCCAGGCGCTCGGCGTAGTGCTCGGCCTCGGTGGCCAGGGCCGGGGGGTCGAGGGCCACGGTGAGGGAGTCGGCGAGGAGCTCGGCGAGGGCCGCCGTCTCCGGCGCCAGGAGCGGCAGGTAGTTCTCCCAGCCGGGGGCGTCCCCCTCCTCGCGGAGATCCGCCAGGAACCGGCGGGTTTCCGGGTCCACCAGGAGCTCCCGGTCGACGCGGGGTCCGGTGCCGCCGGGGGCGCCCGCGGCTCCGGCGAACGCCTCCAGGGCGTCGGCGAGCCGGCGGGCCTCCTCGCCTCCCCCGGGGAAGAGGAGCAGCGGCAGGAGCCGCACGGCGTCCAGCCGCTCCTCGGAGCGCTGGCTCACCGGGTCGAACCGGCGGAGCGTATCCACCGTGTCGCCGAAGAGCTCGATCCGGACCGGGGCGTCGTCGCCGTCGCCCTGCGGCCCGGGACCGGCCGGGCCGACCCCCGGTGGGTAGACGTCCACGATCCCGCCGCGGACGGCGAAGTCCCCCACCTCGGCCACCAGGTCGGTGCGGCGGTAGCCCCACCGCACCAGGTGCTCCGCCAGGGCGTCCATGGGGAGCTCGTCGCCCGGGCGCACGTCCGCGACCCCGGCCTCGAAGTCCTCGCGCCGGGGCAGGCGCCGGAACAGCGCCCGGGGCGTGGTGACCACCAGCGCGGCCCGGCCGGAGTGGATCCGGTCCAGGGCCACCACCTCCCGGGCCCGGACGTGGAGGGAGGCGGCCGCCTCCTGGTACGGGGTGAGGGAGGGCGCCGGGAAGAAGACCGCCTCCCCCTCCGGCGGGGCGAGCAGGGCGGTCGCCTCCAGCCAGGCCAGGGCGTCCGCCTCCCGCGGCACCAGGACCAGGAGGGGGCGGCCGAGGTCTGCGGCCAGGAGCCCCGTGACCCAGGCCGCCGCCGGCACCGGCAGGCGCACCACGTCCCCGAGCTCCTCCTGGAGCCTGCGGAACGGCGCACTCGTTCGCAGCGTGCGGGAGGCTTCCCCCCAGACGCGGTCGCCCATACCTCCCTCTTAACCGCGATCGGCCGGGATTTCGTTCCCCGGGCGGCGGATCCAGCCCCCTCCCAGGCCCCTCGACTCCGCTTCGCTCCGCTCGGGGCGACAAGGAAGGACCGTTCGTGGCGAGAGCCTGGGCGGGGGTCCGGTTCAGCTCCGCCCCCACCCGCCCCGGCCGACCCTTCGGCTCCGCTCAGGGCATGCGCAGAGCTCGGCCGCTTCACGCGCCGGGGCGGGGCAGCCGTGCCGGGGTGGGAGGGAGGGCCGGGGCCGGGGCTTCCGGACGGCGGCGGACCGAGCGCCCGCCTGACCGGGATCTGGCCCTCCCCACAGGGACAGATCCCGGCGCCCCGGCGGCCACGGAA
>JBKHJP010000405.1:0-3713 GCA_046538065.1 Thermoanaerobaculia bacterium
CCCGCTGGAGCTGCGGGTCACCTCCACCCGGCTCCTGGGGCCGCCGGAGACGGGGGGTGAGTCGTGAGGCCCTCCGTGACGCGCCCGCCGTCCCGGGCCGCCGCCGTGGCGGTGACCGCCGGGCTCACGTTCGGCGTCGCCGGAGCCGGGGACCTCGCCGCCCAGCACCCGAACCACGCCGTGGGCTTCAGCCCCCGCAATACGTTCGAGCTGGGGGAGATCGAGCACGTGAACCTGCTGAACGGCAGCCTGAGCCTCACCCTCCCGATCGGCGGCACGTACCCGGTGGGCCCGGAGCTCTCCTACTCCCTGACGCTGACCTACTCGAACAACGCCGCCTGGATGTGGGAGGAGCGCCCGGACAACCAGGGCGGGAGCTTCCTCCAGGCCCTGCCGCGCCACCAGTCGAACGCCGGGCTGGGCTGGACCCTGAGCCTGGGGGGCCGGCTGATCGTGGACAAGGACCCCTTGAACGCGAGCCCCCACCCCGTCTACCAGGGCCGGGACCAGGGGTTCCACGAGCTGCCGGAGGGCCCGCTCCACACGGGAGGCCAGCTCTTCTCCGGCACACACTTCAGCCGGGACTCGTCGTACCTGCGCTACCGCCCGTCGCTGGAGCGCCTGGAGTTTCCCGACGGGACGATCCAGACCCACGGTGAGCACGGCCTGGAGCGCGCGGAGGACCCCTTCGGCAACTGGGTGGAGGTGGAGTACTCGAACGTCGACGCCGAGACGGGCGAGCCCCTGCTGTGGACGATCACCGACGTCTACGGCCGGAGCCACACGGTGACGCTTTCGCTCCGGAGCTACGGCGGCCACCTGGCGCCGACGGTGGACACCGTGGAGCTCGAGGCCTTCGGCGGCGAGACGGCGACCTACGAGCTCTCCTACGGCCAGCGAAAGCTCGCCCGGCCGTGCAACGACCCGCTGGACCAGGGCGACACGGGCGCCGTCACGGTGCCGGTCCTGACCGGCGTTTCTCTGCCGGAAGACCTGGAGTTCACCATCGGCCAGGGGGGCTACCGGGGGGACGACAACCTCGGCGCGGGTTGTGAGGCGAAGCGCACCAACGGCTTCATCGAGAAGCTCGATCTGCCCTCGGGCGGGCGCCACGAGTGGAGCTGGCAGAGCTACGGCTTCCCCCAGGCCTCGGCCGAGCGCCATCCCCTCACCGGCCAGACCGGAGGCGGTGCCCCGTTCCGGGCCGCCGGGGGCCTCGCGACCCGCACCCACCGCCGGCGCGACGGCACCGAGCTCGGCACCTGGACGTACGACCAGGAGCTGATCCCGGCTCCGGGGACGACCCGCCTCGTCGAGTCCCGGACCACAGTGAACGACCCCAACGGCCACGAGACGGTCCACTTCTTCAACGTCTTCGTCCGGGACCCCGACGGGGACGACCCGGACGGCTGGGTCCGCGGCGAGTACGGCCTGCCCTTCACCCGCCGGGTGGCCGACGGCACCAGCCCGGAGCGCTTCCTCTCCCGGGAGGTCTACGACACGGGGGGGTCGCACCTGCGCTCGGTCTTCGCGCGCTACGAGTTCAGCGACCGGCCCCACAACCAGCGCCTGGCCTCCCGGCGCACCGTCCACCACGACGCGCCCCTCGACTCCGACCCCCTGGGCGTGGGCTTCCGGACGAAGGACCTGGACCTGGCGGGCTTCGACGGCCTGGGCCACTACCGGCGCCGGGAGGCCTCCGGAAACTTCCCCGGCACGAACGCCCGGACCACCATCACCAACTTCAACCCGGGCCGGAGCGTCTCGGACATCCCCGCCCCGTCGGAGCCCTGGATCCTGGAGACCTTCGACCGCCGGGAGGTGCGGGAGGGCGGCAAGAGGTTCGTCCGGGACTTCCACTTCCAGGAGCCCGGCGGCGTGCCCAACGGGTTCCTGGAGCGCATCCGCACCCGGAAGAGCACCGACGACGGCGCCTGCAGCCCAGACGACGTGCTGGAGGTCCGGGCGCGGCTCACGACCGACGCCGACGGCAACCGCAACGGCTTCGTGGGTCGGGTGGACCTCCACGGCGGCGGCGGGAGCTCCCTCTCCTGCGCGGAGCTGGCCGACGTCCCCCTGGACGGGGGGACGCTGCGCTACCGGCAGCTCCACCGCTACACCTGCGGCGTGCTCCACGGCACCCAGGGGGTCGACCTCGCGGGCGAGCTCCTCTCCTTCAAGAGCGTTGACCGGGACGTGGACTGCGACTCGGGGCTGGTCGAGGCCGAGCGCGACACGGCGGGCCTCGCCACCACCTTCGACTACGACCTTCTGGGGCGGATCGCCTCCGAGAGCCCCGGGGCCGGCGAGGCGAAGACCCTCTCCACCTACGCGAACGCCACCAGCACCTCGCCGGCCCGGGTGGTGATCCGACGCCAGGCCCCGAGCGGCGAGACCCTCACTCGTGGGGAGGTGGAGCTCGACGGCTTCGGCCGGGTGGCCCGGGAGCTCCGGAGCCTTCCGGACGGGAGCCGCGCCGAACGCCGGACCCGGACCAACTCCCTGGGCCAGGTCCTGGACCGGGGCGAGTGGGAGCCGGAGGGCGAGCCCGTGGAGGAGCGCTCCCGGACCCGGTTCCGCGGGCACGACCCCTTCGGCCGCCCCGGTACGGTCACCCTTCCCGACGGACAGGAGATCGGAATCACCTACCGGGGCGAAAGCTCCCGGACGATCCGGGTGCCGGTGGCGACCGACCTCGACCCCTCCGGGGAGCCGGTGACCGAGAACGCCCAGACCCTCGAGGTCTACGACCGCTTCGGCCGCCTCCAGGAGCTCCGGGAGCCGCCCCTCGCCGACGGCAGCCGCACCCGGACCCTGTACCGCTACGACGGCCTGGACAACCTCACCCGCGTCGACATGAACGCGGGCAAGAGCCTGGTCCAGACCCGGCTCTTCTCCTACGACGGCCGGGGCTTCCTCACCTTCGAGTCCCACCCGGAGCTGGGCGCAGCGCTTCGCTACTCCGAATACGACCCCCTGGGCAACCCCGGCCGGGTCCGCCGGGGCCTGGACTCCACCGTCGAAGGAGGCTGGGACCTGCGCCACGCCTACGACGCCGCCGGCCGCCTCCGGCGGATCGAGGAGTGGGACACCGGCCGGGTCTGGAAGGAGTGGACCTACGCCACCGCCAACGGGGAGGCCGGGCAGTGGTCGAACGGCAAGCTCGCCGAAGCCCTGCGCCACAACCACGTCCTCATCCCGGGCACGAGCACGACCTTCGACGCCGAGGTCCGGGAACGCTACGAGTACGACGGCGTGGGCGGTCGGATCGCCCGGGTGGTGACCGACCTGCCCACCTCCGGCAGCCTGGAGGAAAACACCCGGCCCACCTTCGACTACCGGCTCGACCACGACCCGCTGGGAAACGTCGCCTCCCGCGACTACCCGGAGTGCAGCCACAAGTTCTGCGTCGACGTGCCGGACCAGGACCACACCGTCACCCAGAGCTTCACCCAGGGCTTTCTCACGGCGATCCCCGGCTACGCTTCCGAGATCACCTACCACCCCAACGGCCTGGTCCACCGGGTGGCCCACGCCAACGGCGTCACCGACCTCCAGGAGCGCGACCCGGACGACATGACCCGGCCCCGGAAGCTCCGGACCTCCGGGGCCTCGGACGACTTCGACTCCGGGGTGTACGATTTCGACGGAGCCGGCAACGTGACGAAGACGGGATCCCACCGGTACGTCTACGACCTCCTCTCCCGGGTGCA
>JBKHJP010000406.1:0-3688 GCA_046538065.1 Thermoanaerobaculia bacterium
CCTGGTGGAGCCAGACGGTGCGGGTGGGGAAGGCGAACTCGACGCCCAGGGATCGGGCCAGGCGGAGGATGTCCAGGCCCAGGCGGTGGCGGGAGGCGAGCTCCGTGCCCCAGTCCGGGACCTCGAAGAAGACGTAGACCAGCACCTCCAGGGCCGAGTCCCCGAATGAGTTGAGGTAGATCTGGTAGCCGTCCTTCCAGGTCCAGCGGTGGTGGCGCACCAGCTCCCGGATCCCCTCGCAGAAGGCCTCCACCCGCTCCGGCGGGGTGCTGTAGGCGATGGAGAGCTTGGTGCTCCAGCGCCGGTACCGCCGGGCGCCGTAGTTGTCCACCGCGGCGGAGATGAGGTTCGAGTTGGGCAGGGTGATCAGCGAGTTGTAGAACGTGCGGATCCGGACGCTCCGGAAACCCACGTCCTCGACGATGCCCTCGATGTCGCCGATCACCACCCAGTCCCCCACGGAGAAGGGCCGGTCCACCAGGATCGTCAGCGACCCGAACAGGTTCTTGACCGCGTCCTGGGCCGCCAGGGCCACGGCCAGGCCGCCCAGGCCCAGGCCGGCCAGGAGGCTCGAGACCTCGATCCCGGTGGTGTCAGCGACGAACACCACGCCGAAGGCGGCGATGAACACCTTGAGCGACCGCCGGACCAGGGGGACCAGCAGGTCGTCGAAGCGGTTCTCGGTGCGGGCGGCCCGGGCGGAGAGGACGGCCGAGAGGACGTCCACCAGCCGGTAGGCGGTCCAGACCGCACCGGCGGCGAGGACGAAGCGCACCGCCACCTCGAGGAAGGTGTGGACGTTGACCGGCAGCCAGAGGAAGGGCAGGCCCAGCTTCCAGAACACGGCCATGACCACGATGCCCAGGGGGCGCAGGGACTTGCGGAGCTCCGCCGTGTCCGCGGCGTCGAAGCGCCCTTCGAGCCAGCGTCTGGTGACGAGCTGGGCCAGGGCCACGGCCAGCCGGTCGAAGATCAGCCCGACCAGGATCAGGACCAGGAGGCCGAGCCACTGCCAGGCCTCCAGGATGAATGAGGTCCGCGTGAGGGACCGCGGCATGTGGGAGCGCAGCCACAGCCCCGGGGACAGCGCCGTCGACACCCGTTCCACGCCCTCGACCACCTCCTGGTCCTCCACGGCCAGGTAGAGGTCCGGGAGGGTCGCCACCGTCTCGGCCGTGAAGAGCCACTCGCCGTTCTCCTGCCGGTCGATGACGACGTCGCCCGCCGGGTTGGACAGGAAGACGTAGGGTTCCCCCGTCGGCTCGTCCGGGACCTCGTCCGGGTCGATCAAGCGGGTGCGGTCCAGGACCTCCTTGAGCTGGACCGCGAGCTCCGGGCCCTTGACCGGGTGGAGGGCCTCCGGCACCTCCGAGAGGTCCAGGGCCGCCACCGCCCGGCCGAGGCCGTCCTCCTCGTAAAAGGCCTCCAGGAAGCTCATCATCGTGGCGCGGGGGGTGGCGCGCTCCGGGGGCACCTCCTCCTCGGCGTCGTCCTGCACCGGCTCGTCCGTGGACCCGTCGGGAGTGGGCTCCGCCGGGTCGGAAGCCGGCTCCGGCGGCTGCGGGACCTGGCCCGCCACCGGGGCGGGCGGGGCGGCGAGCCACAGGCCCAGCAGGCCGCCGAAAACCAGGGGGTGGGCGGAAAACGGTCGTCGGCTGGAGGAGAGCATCGCTCGGGTCCCGGCGAGAGGTGGTTTCGTGTGCCGGAGCGGAGCCGAAGAGGTATCACTTCCGGCGCCGGGGTGCAACCGCTCGCGCCACCGCGACAGCGTCTGCCGCGGGTTCCGGCGTGGCCCACCCTGATCCGCCCTGATCCGCCCTGATCCGATGGAGGCCCGGTGATAGACTCCGCCGCCGGTCGCCCCCGTCCCACCGAAGGAGTCCGCATGTTCCGAAGCACCTCCACCGTCCGTCCGCTCCGCCTCGCCGCCGCCGGCCGCGCGGTCCCGGTCCTGTTCCTGATGCTCCTCTCGGCGGCGTCCGGGTCCGGCGGTTTCGCGGCCGGGGCGGCCGCGGCGACCGGCGGAGAAGGCGGCGGCAACGGAGAGCTCCCCACCCTGGCCGAGGTCACCGACGGCCTGGAGCGCCGCGACGGTCTCCTGCCCCTCTGGCTCGACCCCCGGCAGGGGACGGTCTGGCTCGAGGTGGCGGCACCCGGCGCGGGGGAGGGGCGGTCCGGGAACCGGGTGGGGCGGTACCTGTACGTCGAGGGGCTCGTCACGGGCCTCGGGTCGAACCCCGTGGGCCTCGACCGGGGGCAGCTCGGCGAGACCCGGGTCGTGGCCCTGCGCTGGGTCGGCAACCGGCTCCTCCTGGAGGCGGAGAACCCGCGCTACCGGGCGCTCTCGGAGAACCCGGAGGAGGTCCGGGCGGTCGACGAGTCCTTCGCCGACTCGGTGCTGTGGGCCGGCGACCTGGCGGCGCTGGAGGGGGAGCGGGCCCTGGTGGACCTCACCCCGCTCCTCCTGGCGGACACCCACGGCGTGGAGCGGACCCTGCGGCAACGCGGCCAGGGGGACTACCGGCTCGACCGGGACCGGAGCGCCGTCGACCTGGAGGCCTGCCTGGCCTTCCCGGACAACCTGGAGCTCGAGGCCCTCCTGACCTACGCCGCCTCCGGCGATCCCGGCGAGGAGGTGGAGGCGGCCGCCGCCGTGCCGGAGAGCTTCTCCGTGGTCCAGCACCACTCCCTGGTGCGGCTGCCGGAGCCGGGGTACGAGCCCCGGGCGTTCCACCCGCGCTCCGGCTCGTACGAGGTGGAGTTCCACGACTACGCCGCCCCGCTGGACCGGCCCGTCCGCAAGCTCTGGCTGGTGCGCCACCGGCTGGAGCCGGCGGAACCGGGGGCGGACCGCTCGCCGGCGGTGGAGCCGCTGGTCTACTACGTCGACCGCGGCGCGCCGGAGCCGGTGCGGAGCGCCCTGGTCGAGGGCGCCTCCTGGTGGGCCGAGGCCTTCGAGGCGGCGGGCTTCGAGGACGCCTTCCGGGTGGAGCTCCTGCCGGAGGACGTCCACCCTCTGGACGTGCGCTACAACGTGATCCAGTGGGTGCACCGCGCCACCCGGGGCTGGTCCTACGGCGGCGGCGTGATCGATCCGCGCACCGGCGAGATGATCAAGGGGCACGTCACCCTGGGGTCGCTCCGGATCCGCCAGGACCGGCTGATCTTCGAGGGCCTGGTGGGCACGGAGGCGACCGGCACGGGCCGTCCCGACGACCCGGTCCAGCTCGCCCTGGCCCGCATCCGCCAGCTCGCCGCCCACGAGGTGGGCCACACCCTGGGCCTGTCCCACAACTTCGCCGCGTCGACCTACGGCCGGGAGTCGGTCATGGACTACCCGGCGCCCCTGGTGACGGTGGGCGCCGGCGGGGAGCTCGACGTCTCCCGGGCCTACGACACCGGCATGGGCGCCTGGGACGTCCAGGCGATCCGGTACGCCCACACCCCGGTGCCGCCGGGGGAGGACGAGGAGGAGGTCCTGGGGGCGATCCTGGAGGAGAACCGCCGCCGGAACCTGGTCTTCCTCACCGACCACGACGCCCGGCCGCCGGGCGCCGCCGAGCCCAGCGCCAACCTGTGGGACAACCACGGCGATCCGGTGACCGGCCTGGAGGAGGCGATGGCGGTGCGGCGGACGGCCCTGGCGGGCTTCGGCGCCGGCAACCTCGCCCCGGGGGAGCCCCTGGCC
>JBKHJP010000407.1:0-3684 GCA_046538065.1 Thermoanaerobaculia bacterium
ACCATCCCCCGGAGGAAGGGGTGGCGCTTGCCGGAGGGGTAGCGGACCCAGACGGCCCCGCTAGACATCCTCGTCGCCGTGGCGGATGCGGTCGTAGGGCTGGGCGACGCTGGAGGCGATGTTCGACAGGTGCGCTCCGATGCGCCGGAGGATGCGGGAGGCGCTGGCGTAGACCACCGCCATGTCGGCCGTGAGGTCGCTCGCCGCCACGTCCGCCGTGTAGGCCTGGAGCTCCGCCTTGAGCTCCGAGGCCTTGTCCATGACCTCCCGGGCGAGCTCCGGGTCGTCGCCGCGGAACGCCTCCTGCGTCTTCCGGAACAGCGGGCGGAGCTCCTCGGCGGCACGGCGCAGGCGGTCGGCGAACGGCCCCTCCCGCCGCCCCTTCGCCAGGGGGACGATCTCGCCGATCCCCCGGGCGAAGTCCCCGATCCGCTCGGCGTCCTGGACCATGCTCACCAGGACCAGGCTGGGAACCAGCTCCTGCCGGGGGTTGAAGGAGAGGTGCTCGAGGACGCTCCGGCGGACCATCCTCTCGGCCTCGTCCACCGGGTCGTCCATGGCGTCCAGGTCCCGCTCCAGCGGCTCGTTGTCCAGGAGCGCCGCCAGGGCGAGATCGAGCATCCGGGCGGAGTGCCGCAGCATGGTCGAGACGTCGTCGAACGCCGACTCGATCAGGGGCGAGCGCTGGACTCCGCTGAAGATCCCCCGGAACATGGTCACCTCCTCAAAAGATCAACCCCCGCCGCCTGCGGTCTGTTCCCCGGCCGGGGCACCTTCCGTGGGTGCCTCCGGCGCGGGCTCCTCCACCGGGACCCCCGGAAGCGGCTCGCCTGCACCCTCGAAGCTTCTCCCGAAGGCCCCGGAAAGGATCAGCAGCAGGATCGGGAGGCCGAAGAACACCACGAGGACGTACGCCACGGCTGCGGGCCGGTTGCGGCTGCCCAGCGTCCCCAGGGTGCGGGCCATGAACAGGGGGATCGCCCGGACCGGCGGCAGCGGATAGATGATCAGGGTACCGAAGATGTTGAACAGCAGGTGGGCGATGGCAACGCTCACCGCCGCCGGGTTCCCGGTGGCGAGGGCCGCCAGCAGCGCGGTCACGGTCGTGCCCAGGTTCGCGCCGATGGTCAGCGGGAAGAGCTGCTCCAGCGTCACCACCCCGGCCCCCACGAGGGGGATCATCACCGAGGTGGTGATCGTGCTCGACTGGACCATCACGGTGATGAGCATGCCCGCCCCCACCGCCGCCAGGGCCGACCGGAACAGGGTCTGGTCCAGGAGCTGCTCCGCCTTGCGGGAGACCAGCGACTTGAGGAGCTTGACCAGGTAGCGCAGCGCGAAGAACAGGAACGCCACCCCCGCCGCCAGCGTCAGGAGTCCGCTCGAAGCCAGGAGCGTTCCGCTCACCCACTCGGCGACCGGGCGGACCACCGCCTTGACCGGGTCGAGAAGCTCGATTCCGCCGGTTCCTTCGAGGACGCGCTCGAGGGCCTCGGCCGAGCGCTGCAGGACGTGGAAGATCAGCTCCACCGGCAGGAGGATGACGACCGTCAACAGGTTGAAGAAGTCGTGGAGCGTGGCACCGGCGAAGGCCCTGCGGAACTCTTCCGGCCGGGAGACGTGGGCCATGGAGACCAGGGTGTTGGTCACCGACGTGCCCACGTTCGCCCCCATGATGATGGGGATCGCCCCCTCGATGGTGAGGGCGCCCGCCGCCACCAGCCCCACCGTCATGGAGGTTGTGGTGGACGAGCTCTGGACCAGGCTGGTGGCCAGGATGCCCACGAGCAGGCCCACGAAGGGGTTGGCGGTGCCTTCGATGAGGGCCTCGGCGAACCCCTTGCCGAAGAGCTTGAAGGCCAGCCCCATGAGGTCCAGGCCCAGGAAGAACACGAACATCAGGCCGGCCAGGCTCAGGCCGGCGGTCACCGGCCCCAGCCACGGGGGCCGGCGCGGGGCTCCGGGCGCCGGAGCGGTTCGGCGGGGCGCGTCGGGTCGGGGCACCGTGGATCGGGAGAGCCTGCTCGGAGACAGGGAAGAGCTCGCGGTCAGCAGACCCTAACACGGCGCGACACCCAGGGGCCGGGGCCGGAGTCGAAGGACCCGGGCCCCCGCGCCGACACGGTAGAGTCGCATCGCCTCGATTCCCGAAGTCGCCCGAAGAACCGCCCAGGAGACGATCCATGCTCCGACTCCGTTCGACCATCCACCGTGTCGGTACTGCCGGCCTTTTCGCCCTGTTCGCCCTTTCGGTCCTGACGCCCCTCCCCGCCGGTGCCGGGGCCGCGGACGGAAAGCCCGAGCCCCTCCCGGGCTTCTCCCCCGCCGCCGCCGGGGAGCAGCTCGAGCTGGAGGCCCGGTTCGACGCGCTCCTGGACACGGACAACCTGGCGGACTGGATGGAGCGCCTGGCCGGGCACCCGCACCCGGTGGGCTCGCCCGGGAGCCGGGCCAACGCCGAGTTCATGGCGGAGCTCTTCCGCTCCTGGGGCTACGAGACCCGGATCGAGGAGTTCGAGGTCCTCTTCCCCACGCCGGCGGTCCGCCGGGTGGAGATGCTGGAGCCGGAGCGCTACGCCCCGGGCCTGGAGGAGCCGGCGATCCCGGAGGACTCCACCTCCGGCCAGGACGGGATCCTCCCGCCCTACAACGCCTACTCCGTGGACGGCGACGTCTCCGGCGAGCTGGTCTACGTCAACTACGGCCGGCCTCAGGACTACGAGGAGCTCGACCGGCGCGGGATCTCCGTCGAGGGCAGGATCGCCATCGCCCGCTACGGCGGCGCGTGGCGGGGCATCAAGCCGAAGCTCGCCGCCGAGCACGGGGCGGTCGGGTGCCTGATCTACTCCGACCCGCGGGACGACGGCTACTTCGTCGGCGACACCTACCCGGAGGGGGGCTACCGGCCGGCCCAGGGGGCGCAGCGGGGCTCGGTGGCGGACATGCCCCTCTTCCCCGGCGACCCCCTGACCCCCGGCGTGGGGGCCACCGAGGACGCCGAGCGCCTGCCCCGGGACGAGGCGCCGACCCTGACGAAGATCCCGGTGCTCCCCCTCTCCTGGGAGGACGCGGAGCCCCTGCTGGAGGCCATGGAGGGCCCCGTCGCCCCTCCGGCGTGGCGCGGCGCCCTACCCCTGACCTACCACCTGGGACCGGGGCCGGCGGAGGTGCGCCTGACCCTGGAGTTCGACTGGCGGATGGTGACGGCCTACGACGTGATCGCCGTGCTCCCGGGGGACGAGCTCCCGGACCAGTGGATCGTCCGGGGCAACCACCACGACGCCTGGGCCCACGGCGCGACGGACCCGATCTCCGGCATGGTGGCCCTCCTGGAGGAGGCCCGGGCCGTGGGCGAGCTGGCGCGCGCCGGCCACCGGCCCCGGCGCACCCTGGTCTACGCCGGCTGGGACGCCGAGGAGCCGGGCCTCCTGGGCTCGGTGGAGTGGGCCGAGACCCACGCCGACGAGCTCCGGGACAAGGCGGTGGCCTACCTCAACACCGACAGCGTCGGCCGGGGGTTCTTCCGGGCCGGCGGCTCCCACACCCTGGAGCGCCTGGTCCACCAGGCCGCCTCGGCGGTGGACGACCCGCGCCTCGGGATGCCCGTGGCGGAGCGGGCCGGCAAGGAGGCCCGGGTCCGCGGGGGAGCGACGGAGCGCCTCCGCTCCCCGGACGGCCCGGCCC
>JBKHJP010000408.1:0-3683 GCA_046538065.1 Thermoanaerobaculia bacterium
GTCCGCCAGGGTCAGGTCGCTCTCGTCGAGCTGGCCGTCCTCCAGGCAGTCGTCGACGATCTTGTGCACCAGGGTCCGGATCTTCAGCTCGCTCGGCTCGACCAGCGTCCGGCTGGCCGCCTCGACTCCGTCGGCGAGCATGAGGACCGCCATGACCTTGTCCTGCGGCCGGGGGCCGGGGTACCGGTACTTCTCCTCCGAGATCGCCTGCTTCGGGCTGCCCTCGGCCTGCTCCCGGGCCCGGTTGTAGAAGAAGGTGATCAGGCGCGTCCCGTGGTGCTGGGCGATGGCGTCGCGCACCGGCTGCGGCAGGTGGTGCCGGTCGGCCAGCTCCAGGCCCTCCTTGACGTGGCTGATCAGGACCAGGGCGCTCATGGAGGGGGTGAGCTTGTCGTGGGGGTTCTGCCCGGGACGCTGGTTCTCCACGAAGTACTCGGGCCGGTGGATCTTTCCCACGTCGTGGTACAGGCCCCCGGTGTAGGCCAGGACCGGGTCGGCGTCGATCGCCTCGCACCCCTCCTTGGCGAGGTTGGCCACCATGAGGGAGTGCTGGAACGTGCCGGGGGCCTCGAAGGCGAGCCGGCGCAGGAGGGGCAGGTTCGCGTTCGCCAGCTCCACCAGCTTGATGTCGGTGGTGATCCCCAGGGTCGTCTCCAGGATCGGGATCGAGAAGCTCCCCACCGCCGCCACCAGCAGCCCGCCGACGAAGGCGCAGACCCCGTCGAAGAGGAGCTGGAACGGGTCGGCCCGCAGCCCGGCCTCGAGGCCCGTGAGCGCGAGGACGCTCACCACGTTGAGCCCTCCCACCAGGAGCCCCACCCGGGTCAGGGCGAGACGCTGCTTGATCTGGTAGGCGTCCACGGCGTACACCGCCCCCAGGGAGCCCACGGCCGCGTACAGGGTGACCCACAGGGCGTCCGGCCCGGCGAGGCGGCTGACGAGGATCGAGAAGAGGAACGCCAGCAGGGCAGCCGCCGTCCGGCTGAAGAGCAGGGCCGCCATCAGGGCGAGCGCGGCGAAGGGCACTCCGTAGGCGTAGCTCCGGAAGGAGTTGAAGGGCGCCGCGTCGAAGGAGTTGGCCAGGGCGCTCGAGACCAGGAACATGAACTTGGCGCCCAGGAGGCTCACCAGCAGCAGGAGGATCACCTCGGAGTAAAGGCGGTAGCGGCTGTGGTCGGCGACCCGCTCCCGGCCCAGCCCGGGCCAGAGCACGATGGCCGCCAGCCCCAGGAAGAGGATGGTGGCCGCCACCGGCAGGACGCGACCCGTCAGGCTGTACCGCCCCGTGGCCTCGGCGATCGTCCCGACCTCGGCGGGCCCGATCTGGTCTCCCTTGCGCACGATGACCTGGCCCTTCCGGATCTGCTTGAACACGGGGGCGACGGCGTCGGCCGCCTCCCGCTGGCGCTCCAGCGTGGCGCTCCGGTTCGACGACAGGTTGGGCGGCACGTTCTCCACCAGGAGCTCCACCACCCGGCGCCGCTCCTCCACCGAGAGGTCGAGCCAGTCGGCCACCTCCGCCTCCAGGTACTCCTGGAGGTCCTGCGGGTGGTCCAGGTAGTCGTAGAGGTCGAGGTGGCGGCGCTCCCGGCCGGTCCGGAGGTCCCGGAGGGTGATCCCCCGGATCCGGTTCTCCAGCAGCCGGGCCTTGCCCTCGACGACACCCCGCCGGAGGGCCCGCTCCGCCAGCATCCGCACTCGGTCCTCCAGGTCCGGGCCGAAGGCCTGGACGGACAGGGCCTCCGCCTGCTCCGGCGTCACCTCCAGGCCGGACGCGTCGCTCAGAGCCTGGGCCAGCTCCTCCGGCTCCACGCTCTCCTCCCGGTCGTCGCCCAGGCGGCGACCCTCCTCGAAGAGCCGGGCGAGGCGCTGATCGACGTCCGAGGCGGCGGCCGAGTCGTAGTCGTAGACCGGCGCCACCTCTTCCCGGGCTCGCTCCTGCTTCTCCCGGGTGGTCTCCTCGTCCGGGATCAGCAGATCCTCCGGGGCGACGTAGTCGCGGGTCGCGATCTCGCCCTCGTCGATCGCCGGAGCGGGGAGGAGCCCGCCGGGGGTCAGGGCCCAGGCCCCCACGGTCAGGAGCAGGACCACCCAGACCGCCGGCAGCTCCAGCAGCCGGTTCCAGCCCCGGGCCGTGCGCCGCACCAGCCGGGCGAATCCCCGGGGACCGCGGTGGCGGGACGCCCCCGCCGGCCTCTGCCGCCGCCCCGCGTCCCTGGGGCGCTGCCCCTTGCCGGGCTCTCTGGCTCGGTCGTTCACGGAACGTGGTCCTCTCAGCCGGACGCCGTCTCGACGGGCCGGGGCTCGCCGGCGCCGGCGGGCCGCTCGCCCTCGGGCGCATCACGCTCCCGCCCGCCCTCCTCCCGGGCCCGCTCGTAGCGCTCGTAGGCACCGATCACCTGCTGGACCAGGCTGTGGCGGACGACGTCGCGCTCGTCGAACCGGAAGAAGCGGATGCCCTCGATCCCGCTCAGGACGATCTCCGCCTCCCGCAGGCCGGAGCGCCGCCCCTGCGGCAGGTCGACCTGGGTGACGTCGCCGTTGATCACGGCCTTCGAGCCGAACCCGATCCGGGTCAAGAACATCTTCATCTGCTCGGACGTGGTGTTCTGGGCCTCGTCCAGGATGATGAAGCTGTCGTTGAGCGTCCGCCCCCGCATGAACGCGATGGGCGCCACCTCGATGATGTTGCGCTCCAGCATCCGGCCCACCCTGTCGTAGCCGATGACGTCGTACAGGGCGTCGTAGAGGGGCCTCAGGTACGGGTTGACCTTCTCCACCAGGTCGCCCGGGAGGAACCCCAGCTTTTCGCCTGCCTCCACCGCCGGCCGGGCCAGCACGATCCGCCGGACCTTCTTGTCCAGCAGGTGCGCCGCCGCCATCGCCACCGCCAGGTACGTCTTGCCGGTTCCGGCCGGGCCGATGGAGATGACGATGTCGTCATCGATCATGGCCTTGAGGTACGACTGCTGCCGGAGCGTCCGGGGGACGATCAGGCGGTTCACGGAAGCCAGCATCCCCTCCGGGCGGAAGAAGTCCACGAGCGACGCCCGCGGGTCCTCCTGGATCACCCGGATGGCCGTCCGCACGTCGTTCGGCTTGAGCGGGTACCCCTGCTCCGTCAGGGCCGCGAGCTCCCTGAGCAGGTGCTCCACCGCCCCGCTGGGCTCCGGGTCCCCGGAGATCGTCAGGTCGGCGCCCCGGGCGGCGAGCGTGACCCCGAACGCCCTCTCGATCCGCCGGAGGTTCTCGTCGTGGGTCCCGAAGAGGAGACCGATCCCCTCCTCAGGCAGGGTGAGGTGGGTCATCGAGGGAAGAAGACGCTGGGTCGGGGGGTAGGCATGAAACGAGGCCTGGCCTCACCGGCGAGTCTACCAAGCTACGGGCGTCCGAAGGGAACCCCCACCCCGGAGGCCGGGGGGCGCGCCGGGCGCAGGACGTCGAGGCCCGACCCGGGCCACCAGCCTCACGGACACTCCACCGGCCGCGCGAGGGCCGAGCCGAGGCGAGCGCCCTCTGCCGAACCGACCCACCCGCGCGAGCCGGTCCGAAGCCCGGCCCGCCCACACCCCCGTTTCGCGAAGAGGAGGCCGGAAGACGCCACGGTGCTCGGGGGAAGGAGGAGGCCGGGGGCGCGCCGGGCGCAGGACGTCGAGGCCCGACCCGGGCCACCAGCCTCACGG
>JBKHJP010000409.1:0-3676 GCA_046538065.1 Thermoanaerobaculia bacterium
AAGCGCTCCGGGCGGCAAAGAGAAGCGCTCGAGCCGACAAGGAGGAGCGCTCGGGACGGCAAGGAGGAGCGCTCACGGGGGGACCCCGGTCCGGATCACCTCGACCGGCGCCCGGCCCCTGCCCGGGGGCGGGACCCCGGGTCGCAGGTGAGCCCGTCACGGCGCCGAGTCCGTGCCCGCCAGCTCCTCCAGGCGTTTCCGGACCAAGGCCTCCAGCTCGCCGCGCCCCCGGACCCCGAAGGGCGCCGGGTCGATGGGCCCGCCGTAGCGGATCTCGACCCGGCCGGGGCGGATCCTGAAGCTCCCCCGGCGCTGCACGGGGAGGGTGCCCCGGATCCCCACCGGCATGATGGCGAGGCCCGTCCTGAGCGCCAGCAGGAACCCGCCCCGCTCGAACCGGTGGATCCGCCCGTCGAGGGACCGGGAGCCCTCCGGGAAGAGGAGCACGGAGACCCCCCCCCGCAGGCGCCTCTGGGCGGCGGCGAAGGTGGCCCGCGCCCTCGTCCGGTCGGCCCGGTCCACCGGGATCAGGCCGCCGGCGCGGATCGCCCAGCCGAAGACCGGGATCCGGAAGAGGCTGCGCTTGGCGGCGAGCCGGAGCTGGACCGGCACCGTGGCCAGGAGCAACGGGATGTCGAACATGCTCTGGTGGTTCGCCAGGAAGACGTAGCTCCGCCGCGGATCCAGGGAGCCTTCGAAGCGCGCCGTCACCCGGACGCCGCTCGACGCCAGCAGCCCCCAGGCCCAGAGCTTTGACAGGGCGAAGACCGCGTGGTCCCCCCGGGGGAAGAGAGCGAGAGGCAGGGCCAGCAAGCCGAACACCACGGTGCCCAGCACGAGGAACAGGTTGCCGGTGATCGTGGTCAGGACGTGCATGGAAACGGTGCGCTCCGGAATGGCCCGCCGGTGCGCCCGGCCCCGCCCCGCCCCGCGACAGGGCGCGACACCCCTCAGGGTGCGGGCGTGCGCCCTTCGGGCGACGCCGAGCGGTCCCACCGGTCCGGCCTCCCGGGATCCGCCGGAGTATCGCAGACTCCTGCGGCGTCTCGCAGCCGGGGCGCATGGGGAGCGCCGCCCGGACCGCTGGTACAATCCGCCCTCCATGAAGGTGACCCGCCGCTTTGCCCGCCGCTTCCGCCTCCTGGAGGTCCTGCGGGGAGCCCTCGGGCTGGGCGGACTCCTGAACCTGATCGCGGCGCTCCTGGTCGTCGTCTCCCCGGCGGTCCTCGCGGAGCTCGCCGGGGCGCCCCTGGAGGCCTTCCGCGCCGAAGCCTTCCTGCTGTGGCTGCTGGCGGCCCTCCTGGTCCCCCTGGGAGTGCTCTACATCGTGGCCGCCCGGGACCCGCGACGGTACTCGGGCATCATCGCGGTCGCCATCGGCGGACGGCTCCTGGGTGCCCTCGCCCTGGGGGCCGGCGCGGTCCACCGGCCGGAGCTCGACGGCCTCTGGGTCTTCGCGGCGGTCGACCTCGCCCTGGCCCTGCTCATCGCCGGCTCCTGGATCCCTCTGCGCGTCTGACGTGGCCCAGCCTTTCCAGCTCGTTCCCCGCACCGGTGCCATCGCCGTCCTCACGGGCCGGGCCTTCGTCCACCTCCTGCGCCCCCCGTACGAGCTGCGCCAGTGGATCCGCCAGATGGAGCAGATCGGCGTGCGGTCCCTGGGGGTGGCGGCGATCACGACGGTGTTCACCGGCATGGTCCTGGCGCTCCAGACCGCCTACAGCCTGCCCTCGCTGGGGGTCAAGTACTACATCGGCACGGTGGTCTCGAAGTCCCTGGTCCGCGAGCTCGGCCCGGTCCTGGTCGCCCTGATCGTCGGGGGGCGGATCGGCTCCGGGATGACCGCCGAGCTGGGGACCATGAAGGTCACCGAGCAGATCGACGCCCTGCGCTCCATGGCGGCGGACCCGGTGAAGAAGCTAGTCGTCCCGAAGCTCGCGGCGACCCTGGTCATGCTGCCGGCCCTGACCGTGATCGGCGACATGCTGGGGATCCTGGGGGGCCTGGTGATCGCGGTCACCCAGCTCCAGCTCGCCCCCGGGTTCTACATCAACGACGTGTTGACGGCCCTGACGCTGGCCGACGTGGCGAGCGGCGTCGGGAAGTCCTTCTTCTTCGGCTACTTCATCGCCATCATCGGGTGTCACAACGGGCTCCACGCCTCCGGAGGCGCCGACGGCGTCGGCCGGGCCACCACCGACACCGTCGTCCAGGCCTCGATCCTGATCCTGGTCTCGGACTTCTTCCTGACGAAGCTGTTTTATGTCTTGGCATGAGGTTGTGGTGACACCCGGCACACGGGGCACAGGCGACCGGTTGGAAGGCCCCCCGCCCTCCCGGTCCGTGCACGCTTCACCTGCCCAGCAAGTCTCGGATGACGTGCAGTCCGTAGCGGATTCGTGCTTGTCCACTGGATCACCCCCCTCTCCCTCGGTCCCTCTCCACCCCCTCGGAAGGGGGGAGAGGGACGCCCCCGCCCATCCCTCGTGCTGCCGGCTATCGAAGGACGTCGTCTCCGCCCGCATGAAGCGGCCAAGCTCTGCCTCGGCCGTGGTGGGACGGACTTCACGGGAGGAGGCGAACCCATGACCGCGCTGTTCCGTATCCGGGGGCTGTCGAAGTCCTACGGGGCGCTCCGCGTCCTGGACGGGCTGGACTTCGACATCATCGCCGGCGAGTGCCTGACCATCCTGGGGCGCTCCGGGTCGGGCAAGAGCGTGCTGCTGCGCCAGCTCAACGGCCTCGAGACCTCGGACGAAGGGTCCGTGGAGCTCGACGGCACCGACCTGGCTCGCCTGAGCGAGTATGATCTCTACCCCTTCCGGCGGCGCATCGCCATGCTGTTCCAGGGAGGAGCCCTCTTCGATTCCATGGACGTCTTCGAGAACATCGCCTTCCCCGTGCGCGAGCACACCGACCTGTCGGACGACGAGATCGCCGCCCGGGTCGAGGAGAAGCTCGCCATGGTCCGCCTGTCGGGAATCGGAGGAAAGTTCCCGGCGGACCTTTCCGGCGGCATGAAGAAGCGCGTCGCCCTGGCCCGGTCCCTGGCCCTCGACCCGGAGGTGGTGCTCTTCGACGAGCCCACCACCGGGCTGGATCCGGTGACCTCCGCCACCATCTCCCGGCTCATCCGGTCGATCCAGCGCCGCCTGGGCGTGACCTCCATCGTGGTGACCCACGACATCGCCCTGGCCCGTACCGTGGGCGACCGGGTGGCCTTCATCCACCAGGGCCGGTTCCGCTTCCTGGGCGACTGGGACGCGGCGGACCGGAGCGACGACGAGCTCTTCACCGGCTTCCTCACCGGCCGCGAGGAGGAGGACGAGGATGGCGCGTAGCTCCGGGCGGGAGTGGCGGGTCGGGCTGCTCATCCTGGGCGCCCTGGCCGTGCTGGCCTTCGGGATCTTCCTGATCGGCGAAGAGAGCAACCTCTTCGTGCGGAAGAACGCGTACGTCATCTACTTCCCCACCGCGGGCGGCCTGAACACCGGCAATCCGGTCCACCTCGACGGGGTCGAGGTGGGAACCGTGCGCTCCGTGTTGCTGCCCACCGACGCCACCTCGTCCCAGATCAAGGTCGGCGTGGAGGTGGCCAGCCGCTACGAGAAGCGGATCCGCGAGGACTCCATGGCCCGGATCAAGACCCTGGGCCTCCTCGGGGACAAGTACGTGG
>JBKHJP010000066.1:0-15332 GCA_046538065.1 Thermoanaerobaculia bacterium
AGGGGCCGCCACCACACCCTTCGACGCTCCACGCTTCGCCACCACCCGCCGTGACGGATCCGCAACAGGACTTTGACGGATACCCTGGGTCCCCGCAAGCACCGCACCCGCCCCCCTGGCCGCGTGGGGTATCCTTCACGGAATCATGCGACCGTTCGGACCGCTGTCCGGCTGGAGCTGGGCGGCCTTCCTGGCGCGGTGGGTGGTGGGGCTGATCTTCGCCATGGCCGGGTTCTGGAAGGTCTTCGAGCTCACGCCGGCCGCTCACGCCCGCCGCTACTTCCTGGAGGGCTACGCCGACACCTGGATCCCCCTCTGGCTGCTCTGGGCCCTGGGGGTGGCGATCCCCTTCGTGGAGCTCGCCGCCGGCGCCCTCCTCTGCCTGGGGCTCCGGGTCCGGGCCGCCGCCGTGGCCCTGGCCTTCGTCCTCATCGTGGTCACCTACGGCCACCTGCTGGCGCAGCCGCTCTTCGACACCACGAGCCACATCTTCCCCCGCACCGTCCTCGTCCTCGTGGTCCTGGTGGCACCCCCGGAGGAGGACCGCCTGAGCCTCGACGCCCTCCTGGGCCGGCGCTCCGCCGGCTGATCGGCCCGAGGGTCATCGACCGGGGGCGGGCAACGGGAGTCCCGCGGCACGCAAAAGGTGGCGGTTGGCGCGGACCCGCCATGGAAACGTGTAGGGGAGGAGCTTGCCTCCTCCCGGGCCCCGGCTGGACCCGCCCACCGCCCGGCCTCCGTCGCCGGCCCCTCCCGCCCCCGAGGCGAACCTTTCCGGGCCCGGCTGCGTCGTCTCCTCAGGAGGGGCGCCGGAGGCCCGGGCGTGACGGCACCGGCGCCCTCCGCCACGATCGATTCCGGAAGCGCTCGGTGCTCGACCTCGACACCCTCATCGCACGCTGCCGCCAGGGGGACGAGCTGGCCTGGGAGGCCCTCGTCCGCCGCTACCAGGGGCGGGTCTTCGGCGTGGCGCTCCACTACCTCCGGGACCGCGAGGAGGCCCGGGACGCCGCCCAGGACGCCTTCGTCAAGCTGTACCGGAACCTGTCGAAGCTGGAGGGTGGCGAGACCTTCCTCCCGTGGCTCCTGCGCATCACGCGGAACTGCGCCATCGACCGGATGCGCCGGAACGCGGTCCGCCGGCCGCCGGCGGAAGCGCCGGAGGAGGACGCGGCCGAAACCTCCGACCCCGGGCCGTCCGCGGAGGAGGCGCTCTTCCGCGACGCCCGGAAGGCCCTCGTCTACCGCGCCCTCGGCGCCCTGTCGGAACACAATCGGGAGGTGATCCTCCTCAAGGACATCGAGCAGAGGAAGCTGGAGGAGATCGCCGAGATCCTGGACCTGCCCCTGGGCACCGTGAAGTCCCGGACCAACCGGGCCCGGCTCCAGCTCGCCGCCGCGGTGCGCCGCCTCGACCCCTCGTACGGAGGCTGACCCGTGACCCACCGCCACGACGACGAGCTCCTCCTGGCCGGGGTCCTGGCCCGCACCAGCGGCCCGGCCTGCCGCCGGGCCGCCGAGCTCCTGGCCTCCTCCGCGGTGGAGCCGGAGGGGCCGGTGGACGCCCTCAGCGCGCCGGACCGGGAGCTCCTGGACCTCCACCTGGAGCGCTGCGCCGAGTGCCGGGAGCTCGCCGGAGTCCTGGCGGCCCTGGGCCGCGACCTGGCCGGCCTGGCCGAGGTGCCCCCGGACCCGGAGCTCGTGGACGACGTCCTGGCCGCCACCCTGCCGGCTCCGCTCCGGTGGCGCCAGGCGTGGGAGCGCCGGTGGGAGCGCTGGGTCCGCCGTCCCCGGTTCGCCTGGGAGGCGGCCCTGGTCCTGACCGTCGTCCTCTCCGTGGGCCTCTCCGCCGCCGGAGCGCCGGGACCGGCCGTCCAGGAGCGCGTCGTCCAGCTCGCGCGCACCAACCCGGTGGACGCCCTGGCCGGCCCCGCGGGCGCCCTCCGGAACCGGCTGGAGCCGGCGGGTGACCAGCTCGGGGAGCTGGTCGAGCCCCTGGGCGGCGCCGTGCAGGCGGTGGCGGCGGCGCCGGAGCTCAGGGAGGAGGCGGCCGCACGGCTGGCGGCGCTCCGGGACGTTCCGGCCGCCGTGGAGTCCGGCGCCCGGGCGCTCCTCCGCTCCGTCGCGGACCGCCTGTCCGGCGCCATCGCGAGGAGCACCCAGACGGAGGACGGAACCTTGCCCGGGGAGGGTGCGTCGGACCTGGAGAGGGGCACCGACGCCCCCTCGAACGCACGCGAGACCCCGAACGCACCGGACCCGGCCCGGCGGCCGGACCCAAGAGAAAGGCCACGACCATGAGCGAACCGATCCGTCACGCCGACCCCGGCGGGCACTCTTCCACGCAGCAGAGCGCCGGCCCGGCCGGCCACTACCCCGCCCCGCCCCGCGACCCGCGGCAGAAGTCCCCCTTCCTGGCCGGCCTCCTGTCGGTCGTGCCCGGCCTGGGGCAGGTCTACGTGGGCTACTACCAGCGGGGCTTCATCCACGCCGTGGTGATCGCCACCCTGATCAGCTTCCTCGCGGCGACCGACATCGGGCCGCTCGTCCCCCTCGCGGCGGTCTTCCTCGGGTTCTTCTGGCTCTACAACATCGTGGACGCGGGACGCCGCGCCAGCCTCTACAACCAGGCCCTGGCCGGACTGGCGGACATCCAGCTCCCGGAGGACTTCAAGCCCCCGAGCTTCCGCGGCTCGGTCGCCGGCGGCCTGGCGATCGCGGCCCTGGGCGTGATCCTCCTCCTCCACACCCGCTTCGACGTCTCCCTCGAGTGGGTGGGGGAATGGTGGCCCGCCGCCCTCATCCTCGGCGGCGCCTACCTGGTCTGGAAAGCCTGGCAGGACCGGACGGAGGGGACCGGCACGACTCCGGAGACCGGGGACGTCGAGTAGGTCCGGTACCGCACCGGCCCCGGCGAAGGCGAGGTCGGCCCTCCCCCGGCCGGCCCGCCTCGCCTTCCGGGGGCGCCAACATTCGAAGCGCCCCCGCCCGAACGGTCCGCGCACCCCAGGCGAACGCAAGAAACCGCGGGGCTTCCGACCGGAGCCCCGCGGAGCTCTACGAGGACTCTCCCCCTGGGCCGGTTGACCGCACCCACCCCGGCCGGAGCCCCCACCCGACCCCGAGTGTTATCCGAACAGCGGCGAGTTCGCAGTTGACGCCCTGAAACGCCTGCTGTAATCTGGCCCAAGTCACTGCCGATGCAGGAGGAACCCGTCGACCGAGAGGAATCCCGCGACCCGGTTAACCGAAAAGCCCGGTTCGCTCACTCTAAGTTTTGCCGGGGCTGAGATAGGCGAAAGGAAAAGATTGAGATTCGTGGTCACCGAGAGCGCGTGGGCAAGGTTGCCGGTCGCTCCGAAGCAGCAGTGGCGCAGCTCGGCGGACGGCCCCCTCCCGGCGGCTTCGAGCAACGTTGGTGGCGAAGCCGTTCCGGTTCTACGCGGGTGGCTCTGGCCGGCGTGGTCGGCTTCGAGCGCCCCTTGTACACTTCATGGGGCAGCGTCGAGGCCTGTCCAGCCGCGGCTGATCGTGCGGTGCGGATTGGGTCGATGGTCCCACGGCGGTTCTGCGCTGCTTCGACCGGCGGTTGTGCCCTGCCAACAACTGCTCCGGGTCCCTTGTTGTCGCGTAGCGTTGCGGCCCGCCAACCCTTCGGTGCACCGGACGCCGCCACGAAACGTTCACGACCTGGCGACCACTTCTGGGTGTCGAAGCTCCATGGAGTCGGCGGACCGAGGCAGCTGGCGGCGCCGGTGACCTCAATCCCGTTCGGCGCAGCCTTCGCAGCATATGAAATGAGCGTCCAAGTCCAGACAGCCGTCATCGCGGGATGCGTCGCCTTGCTCACGGCGTACATCTCCTGGCACCAGATTCGGCGCGAGCGGACGAAGTGGCTGACAGAACTGAAGTCTGCCTTTCTGCTTGAGATGCTTAAAGTGGGGTTGCGAGAATACCCTCCGGCCAGTCGCATCATTGGGCAGCTCTCGTCTCAGTCATCGGAGGGTTTGTCGCCGGAGAAGTGTCACGAAGTGGCTGCCCAACTTAACCGGCGGTTCTACTCCACTGGGGGCCTGTGCGCTGATCAAAGTACCCGCGGGGCAATCTTGGGGCTTCGGAAGTCCTGCTTGGGGTGGGAGGAGGGCGGTTTCCCCGGAGCAATATGGGAGTGGCGAGATGCGGCTCTCTTCTTCTTGAGGAGAGACCTGGACCTCATGGGCCTGGATTCCTTCGATCCCGACGACACGGACTCAACCCTACATCGTCTGAAGGAGGAGATGGAACCTCTTGGCGCTTAGCCTTCGCGCGGAACCACGCCCACACCGGACAGCCGGCTACGCCGGCCGCCGGTGAAGGGCAAGAACGTTGGCCGACACGCCCAGACTCGAAGCCATGACCGACGAATTTGAATACCGGTTCCAAATCCTCCTTAAGGAATACGAGTTGCTCCAACAGAACATCCGGGCTCACGACACGGTGGTCTTCCAAATCAAAGGCTGGGCCATTACCCTCTATTCAGCGTCTGTTGTACTCAGCGTCAATCAGAAGGCCAGGATCTATTTGGCGCTCAGTGTTGTTGTTATCTTACTCTTCTGGGGGCTGGAAGCCCTCTTCAAGAGCTTCCAGCGGCATTTCATCCTTCGGAACAGGGCGATCGAGCACTTCCTTCGCTCCGGACGCTTCGGCAAGGCCGTTGCGCAACGATCCTTTGGAGATTTCGTGGTACCTGACATCACGGCTTATAAAAGTATCCCGGAGATCCGGCGGCGCACCTCAAAATGGCGTGTTGCCGTCTACAGGCACACGATACTACCGTACCTCGCGATGGGGCTGATAACCTTGGGGCTTGCAGCTTGGCCGGGGATATGGGGGTCGTGAAGTGGCACAGGTCCAACCATCGCTCAAAGTGCCCGGCCGCTCAGCCGCAAGAGCGTTGGCCGTACTCAAAGAGATTGAACCATGAATGACCCTGCCCGGCTGGATCGACTCTGGACATGGGCGCTCCATGAAGACAATCTGTTGGACAGCCGCATCCAGGTGTTCCTCACGGTACACGGTCTGCTCATCGCGGCGGCGGGGTTTGCGGTCAGTCGGGAGTCGCCGCCGGCCGCGTTTCTGTGGTCGGTGGATATTCTCGGGTCACTCTTGGCGCTCGCTTGGATTGTCGTGCAGGTCCAGTCATCCTGGATTCTTGGTAACCTGGAAGAGGAGTTGTTCGCTACGGACCCTCTAGTCACGGAGACGTTCACCGTTCTGCGGCGAAAGAAGCTGATGAAGGCGACGCGGAACCAGATCCTTAGCTGGTTCATCCCGTCTGCCATTGTCCTCTGGTGGCTGGCCTTCACGGTAGCCATCGCTCGAGGCAGCTTTTCATGATGCCTAGCAGCGGCAGAGGACGGCCAACCCAGGTCACTCCACCGCACGCCGCCGGCAGTTCAAGCGGGCTTCAGCGCATATGAGGCGGTCGACGCTGTTAATGGTCAGCGCTTCTGGTTGGCGGGCGGCGCCGGTGAGCAACTTTAGATGTCCAAGAGAGGACTGAAATTGTCCCGACCGTCGCTCCCGACCGAAGTACGCAACCGCGTTTTGGTCGATTGCCGTCGTCGTTGTTGCATTTGCTACGGTTTGCACCGCGACACGGAACGCAAGCGAGGGCAAATTGCACACCTTGACCAGAACAGGCGGAACAACTCTCTCGACAACCTCGCATTCCTCTGTTTAGAGCATCACGACGAGCTTGATGGTCGGACTAGCCAAAGCAAGGGCCTGACGTCCCAGGAAGTTCGCCAGTTCCGCAAGGAGCTTCACGAAGCCATCGAGATGCTCTGGCGAGAGCCGGTGCAGTTCGGCTTCGGAGCGTATCGTCCACCGAAGAGATTTGAGGGCAGGTACCTCCGCGAGTCAGAACACGAGTCGGCTGTATTGGAGATCGAGGATGTTGGAGAGGGATTCGTATACGTCCGCGGCCTTGCGTTCTGGGGTATGAAGAATCCACGCGGACCGAACATCGGGGAAGTGGAGTTCAAAGCACCGCTGGTTGGAGACGAAATTTGCTTCGAAGATCGCTCAACCCACAGGAATGAAGCGTATCGCCTCAAGCTGCTTCTAAGACAGAACAGGCTAGTAGCGGAGGAAGAGTACGTAGTCGGCTACTTTGGCATGAACGTTTCATTCGCTGGTGAGTACCAGAAAGAGCCCAGAATGCGTGAGGAGGATGCAGCTCCCATCTAGCCCTTCGCTGGAACTGGCCGCCGCCGCTGAGTTCAAGCGCCGCTGGATTGCAGGAATATCATACGAGCGATAATGCCAAAATCATTGGTGGCTGAGTGGAACGTTGTTCGGGACGTGGTTGATCGTATCGATTTGCAGGTTCGAGCGGCTGGACGTGCGGCTCCGACCGGCCGCATGTCACAGTTGCTCATAGTGGGAGAAGATCGTCGATTCTCTCGTCATCCTGGCGTAGATCCGATCGCGCTCTGCAGAGCGCTCTGGAAGACTATACGCGGTTTTCGTCAAGGTGGGTCCACCATCGCAATGCAGTTGGTGAGGAGCATCACGCAGCGCTACGAAAGAACCTGGGTCAGGAAGATGCGCGAGATCATTTTAGCCACACTTGTCACTAGATACAAGGGGCGCAGCCGCCTTCCACCTCTGTACCTTTGGGTGGCCTACTACGGTTGGCGAATGAATGGTCTCCAGCAAGCTTGCGCAAGACTGAGAATCGATCCGAGGAGTATTCCCGATGGCGAGACGGCTCGCTTAATCGCAAGATTGAAGTATCCTGAGCCGCGGTTTCCAACCATCGCTCGGAAGAGGCAGATCGACCGCCGAGCCAGGCACCTGCTCGCACTCACAGAAAGGGAGTCCCAAAGCTGCGGGCAGCAGCTATCTGGGGAGATATGGAGCCATTCAGAGTAGCCGCACCACTCCAACGGCTCGTTGAGCCCTATCCTGCTCCGGGAATCGTCATGGACGCGGCCAAGAATGGTGGAGAACAAGCGCGCCAAGCTTTGGCTCGGTTATGGTTGTCGGAAGGGATTCCATATGCATTCCGGGATTGTCCAGCAGTCTACGAATCCATGCGATCCTGGTTGGCCAATCGCCTCGGCGTCCATGCAAAAGAAATAAGTGTCGCCGGCAGTGCTCGGTTAGGGGCGTCACTTTCGCCTGTAAAACTCGGAAGGCCATTCGGTAGCAAGTCCGATTTGGACGTCTTTGTCGTATCCGCCCAGCTGTTCGAGATTGTCCGAAAGGAATTCTGCAGGTGGTCTCTCGACTTCGAGAGCGGCCGCGTCAAGCCAAGGAATGCCAGAGAGGAAGGCTTCTGGCAGGATAACAACTATCGCGGCGATAAACTAATCCGACGGGGTTTCATAGATCAAAAGCTGATACCAAATTTAGATGCATATGCTGACATTCGGAATATCAGCGAGAGCATGTGGGCGTTGGCGCAAAAACTCAATGTGACAGAGCGCGCACCGCGACCGAAGCGGGCGTCGACACGTTGTTACAAATCCTGGGATGCGTTCGTGCGTCAGGCGGCGCTGAACCTCACGTGAAGGCGACAATGCAACTGATGCAATGTACCCTGGGGAAAGCGTTAAAAGGGCTCGAAGAGCGATGCCATCAAAGCGCACGCCCTGGAGGACCGGATTCGCACCCGGCAGGTAGGCACACCACTAACCCGCAGCAACGTTGGGCGACTCTGAAGCTGCACGGAGTAAGAGGAGGGAGTGATGAAGAGAACCGTGGTGGCGACCCTCATGGCGGGCCTCTGTCTGTCTGCCGTTGCCAAAACCGAAAGCGAGGAGCGACTAGCGGCTGCGAAAGCTCTCTTCGAGGCCTACGTGGAGCTCGAGCATGCGTTCGACCCCGCAGTGGCGGATCTCTATGCCGATGACGCCGTCATCAAGAACAAACGCCGCTATCCGACCGGCCAGGTTCGAGAGCTCGAGTTGGTGGGGTCACAGTACAAGGCGCTGATCCGCCAGGCGATGCCTCTCGCTAAGGCCCGGGGGGACCGGAGCACCTACTCGAACGTCACCTATAACCTGAACGATGACGGCAGTGTTGACATTAAAGCTTCCCGTTACTCGGAACTGAAAGACTACACCAGCCCGTTGCGGCTCACCGTGGCTCCAGACGATGAAGGGCGATGGCGCATCATCGTGGAGATCAGTGAGTCCCAACCATGAGTAGCCCTGGGGGGGGAACCGATGCGAAAGAGCCACGCCTGGAAGCTGTACGTCGTGAACCGTCGTCACGTGGATCGTCTCGGGGGGGCGAGGGGGGTCGCGGCCCTGCTCCTGGTGGGAGCCCTGGCCTGGGCGCCGCCGGCCCCGGCGGCAGACGGGGCGGAGTCAGCCGCCGCCGCCGGGCCGGAGCTCTTCCGCCCCGCCGACGTGTTCGACCTGGAGTGGGCGGAGGACCCCCGGATCGCCCCGGACGGTGAACGTGTGGTCTACGTGCGCCGCGGCATGGACGTGATGCGCGACCAGCGGCGCTCGGAGCTCTGGGTCGTGGGGGTGGATGGGGAGGGGCACCGCCCGCTGGTGACGGAGGGGGATCCGTCGTCGCCGCGCTGGTCGCCGGACGGAACGCGCCTTGCCTACGTGGCCGGCGAGGACGAGGACCGGCAGCTCCACGTGCGCTGGCTCGACTCCGGCCAGACGGTGCAGGTCACCCGCGGTGCGTCGTCGCCCTCGAGCCCCGCCTGGTCCCCGGACGGGCAGAGCCTGGCCTTCACCCGCCTGGTGGAGGAGGAGCCGGAGTCCATGGTGGAGATGCCGCCCCGGCCCGAGGGCGCCGAATGGGCGGAAGAGCCCCGGGTGGTGGATGGGCTCGTCTACCGGGCCGACGGCCGCGGCTTCCTGCCGGACGGGTTCCGGCACGTGTTCGTCGTCCCCGCCGCCGGGGGCACGCCGCGGCAGGTGACCTCCGGGGCCTTCCACCACGACGGCCCGGTGGCCTGGACTCCCGACGGCGCGGCCCTCCTGGTCTCCGCCAACCGCCACGAGGACTGGCGCTACGAGCCCCTGGACTCGGAGGTCTACGAGGTCTCGGTGGAGGACGGCTCCATCCGAGCCCTCACCGACCGCCGGGGTCCCGACGAGCACCCGGTCCCCTCGCCGGACGGCGAGCGGATCGCCTACCTGGGCTTCGACGACCGCTACCAGGGCTACCAGGTCACCCGGCTGTACGTCATGGACCGCGACGGCGGCGACGCCCGGGTCGTCACGGAGGACCTCGACCGGAGCGTGGAGGACCCGGCGTGGAGCGCCGACGGCGACGCCGTCTACGTTCAGTACGACGACCGGGAGACGACCCGGATCGCCCGGGTCTCCCTGGACGGCGAGGTGACCGACCTGGCCAAGGACGTGGGCGGGACCTCCATCGGCAGGCCGTACTCGTCCGGCTCCTTCACCCTGGGGCCGGACGGCCGCTTCGCCTTCACCCGCACCGGGCCCCACCGGCCCGCCGACGTGGGGGTGGGCGGAGGCGAGGGTGCGGGCGAGGGTGCGGCCCGGGTGGTGACCGGCCTCAACGAGGACCTCCTGGCCCACCGGGAGCTGGGCCGGGTCGAGGAGATCCGCTACGCGTCGTCCCACGACGGCCGCGAGATCCAGGGCTGGATCGTCACACCCCCGGGCTTCGACCCCTCCCGGACGTACCCCCTGATCCTGGAGATCCACGGCGGCCCCTTCGCCAACTACGGCGCGCGCTGGAGCGCCGAGGCCCAGCTCTACGCCGCGGCGGGTTACACCGTCCTCTACACCAACCCCCGGGGCTCCACCGGCTACGGCGAGGAGTTCGGCAACCTGATCCACCACGCCTACCCGGGGCACGACTACGACGACCTGATGTCCGGGGTCGACGCGGTCCTGGAGCGCGGCTGGGCGGACCCGGAGCGCCTCTACATCACCGGCGGCTCCGGCGGCGGCGTGCTGACGGCGTGGTCCATCGGCAAGACCGACCGCTTCCGGGCGGCGGTGGTGGCGAAGCCGGTCATCAACTGGTACAGCTTCGCCCTCACCGCCGACATGGCGAGCTTCTTCTACAAGTACTGGTTCCCGGGCCTGCCGTGGGAGCACCTGGAGCACTACATGGCCCGCTCGCCGATCTCCCTGGTGGGCGAGGTGGACACCCCCACCATGCTCCTCACCGGCGAGGCGGACCACCGCACGCCCATGTCCGAGACGGAGCAGTACTACCAGGCGCTGAAGCTCCGGAATGTGGACTCGGTGATGGTGCGCATCCCGGGGGCGTCCCACGGCATCGCCGAGCGCCCCAGCCAGCTCGTGGCCAAGGTCCTCCACGTCCTGGCGTGGTTCGACCGGCACTGATCAGGCGCCGCCCTCCCCCCGCACCAGGCGCAGGGTGAGGAGCGCCAGTGCGGCGACGGTCCCGAGCAGGGCGACCCACAGGAGGCCCTGCTGGAGGCCGGGGCCCGCGAGCCAGCGGGCGCCGGACCGGTAGGCGGGATTCTCCTCCAGGGGGGCGGCGTCGGCCGGACCCGCCGGCACGGCCAGAACCACGTCTCGGACGCGGGCGAGCTCGTAGCGCGGGGCCCGGGCGTCCGGGTTGCCCAGGAGCAGGTCGTAGTCCCCGGCCGGGCCCGGGAAGTAGAGCTCCGGAACGGGGGCCCGGGCGCTGGCCGAGGCGACGGACAGCGGGGCGTCGCTGCCGTCCTCCACCTCCAGGACCAGACGCACCACGCGGGTCCGGGGAAACGGGATCTCCAGCGGGCGGGGGTCCCGGGGCGGCAGGACGAGGCGCCCCCGGGCGAGCCGGGCGGTTTCGCCCTCCGCCGAGCCCGGGAGGTCCGCGGTCAGGGTAAACCGCCGGTCGACGAACGGAGCGTCCACCTCCAGCGAGATGCCATCGAGGCCCAGCGGCCGGTGGCGCGGCGTGAGCTCGTAGCGGGAAACCCCCTCCTCGGTGACGGGCCCTTCCACCTCCACGGCCACGCTCTCCCCCGCCGCATCCTCCTGCAGCAGGTAGGGCCACTGGAGGCCCTCTCCGTCGGCGATTCGCAGGTCCGCGAGATCCGCCCGGGCGCGGGCCAGATCCTCCGGTCCGAGTCGGAGCTGCACCAGCCCTTCCTCCGACGGCCGGACGGTCAGCCGCCGACGCCACTCCCACCGCTCCGTCTCCAGGGGCGCCCCCGGCCGCTGGGCGAAGGCCAGGGCCGGCGACGGGTCGAACCGGGGATTCCTCCGAGCCTCCCCGAGCACTACCTCCGGCAAGCGCGCCGGGTCGTGGAGCCACCCCGCGCGGCGGGCGACCTCCCCCGCCGCCGGCAGACCCGGGGCCAGCTCCTGGAGGTCGTAGCGGGGCCTGAACGCCCGGCCCCCGCCGAAGTAGAGGGTGGCGGAGCCCTCCTCCGGCAGGGCGAAGACCAGGGCGGGGCGGCGGATCGTCGCCGCCACCTCCAGGGCGGCCAGGGGCGGGCTGTCACCGTCCCGGATCACCACCCGCAGCCGGTTTCCCCGGGGAGGCCGGATCGGCACGTCCAGGTGCTCGAGCCCCGACCCCTCGGGCTCCGGTCCCGGCAGTCGGGTGACGATCCCCCGGCCGAGGGGGGCGCTTTCGGCGCCGGCCCCCTCGTCCCAGACCTCCACCGGCCGGTCGAAGGCGGGCGTCCCGGTGCTCAAGACCAGGCGGTCGGGGACGAGCCCCCGGGGCCGCTCCACCTCCAGGATCGTCCGGTCCTCCTCGCTCCGCCGGGCGAGGATCGGAAGCTCGACGCGAGCGCTTCGGACCCCCGGGATCTCCCGCACCTCCTCGTAGCGGAAGGCCGGCTCCAGGAAGTCCTCCGCCTCGCCCTCCAGGTGCACCACCAGCCGATCCGGCCGGAGCGGCTCCGACGGCCAGGGCGGAAGGGGGATCCGGAGGCGCTCTCGCCGGGGGTCGCTGAAGCGGAAGATCGAGCCCTCCCAGAGGATCCGGTCCGCGGCGCCGGGAGCTCCGCCGCCAGCTTCCCCCTCTCCGGCGAGGGCGGAAACGACGACCTGCCGCACCAGCTCCCGACGATCGGTCTCCACCACCAGGTGCCATCGGCGAGCCTCCCCGGCGGAGCCCGCGGCCGCCGGGGGCGGCGGTGGCGCCACCTCGAAGCGCTCGTGGCGGACCGGCAACCCTGCCGGGGACGCCCCCTCTGCGCGGGGGGCCCGCTCCGCCCCCTCCGTCCACCGCTCCACGCCCAGGAGCTCCGCGCGGGCCGTCGTCCGCACCTCCAGCCCCTCGTCCTCCGCCAGGCCCTCCAGGACCAGGTAGGGGACCTCCCCGCCGGCCGAGGAGACGATCCGGAGGTCGGCGAGGTCGGGGCGACAGGCCGCCAGCACCTCCGGAGGCAGCTCGAGCCGTGCCAGGCGGCCGTCGGGCGCCGTGAGCTCGGCGCGCTCCGGGAAGAGGCTCGGGAGGCCGGCCCCCTCCGCCGGCGCCCCTCGCCCGCCCACCCCGCCGGTGGGAGCTCCTCCCACCAGGGCACCCAGGAGCACGAGGACGCCCGCGCGCCGGCCCGTCACGGCCTCCCTCCCGGCGGGGTCTTGCCGCGGAAGACGAAGCGCTGATACGCCACGGAGACCAGGACGAGCGAGACGGCCAGGCCCAGGAGCGACGCCACCCGGTAGAGGTCCTCCAGGCCGGCGAGATCGTAGAGGAAGAGCTTCATCACGGTGAGGGTGAGCAGGCCCAGGCCGATGCCCCGGAGGCCCCGGCTCCGGCGGGCGAAGCCCAGGCCCAACAGCACGAGGGCGTAGAGGGCCCACCCCAGGGAGAGGGTCAGGTCCCGCGCCATGGTTCGCGCGGTGTCGACGCTCAGGTGGCGGACGGTGGAAAAGGCGTCGAAGACGGTGAGGTTGATCCAGACGAAGACCACGACCACCGCGGCCATCCCCGCGACGAGGGCCCCCACCGGCCGGCCCCCGGCGTAGAGGCGCCGCTCCCACGGCGCCGCCCGGGCCGCCTCGCGGCGCCCCAGGATCAGGGCGGCCCCCACCAGGCAGGCCGCCGGCACCAGGTAGGTGTAGAGCAGCCAGTTCACGACCGGAAGACCGGACCGGGGGTGGTACCCGGCGACCTCCGGATTCAGGACCAGCCGGACGGTGACCGCCGCCAGCAGGGCCAGGCCGAACCACTTGAGCCCCGGGTGGTCGAGGCGCCGCCAGAGGGCGACGACAGCCAAGCCCTCGAGGGCCCAGGCGACGGTGATCCACTCCTTGTCGAGCTGGAGGGGCACGGCCAGGGCCGCGAAACCCAGGGCCACCGCGGAGAACCAGACCACGCCCCGCAGCCGTCGCCGGTCCCCCGGCGGCCAGAGGACCCGCGAGCGGAAGGCGCCGACCAGGGAGATCGCCCCCAGGAGCACCGGCAGCAGGCCGAGGGCGCCGTCGCCGAAGCGCTCCACCCACAGCGGCCGGAGCGCCAGGAACCAGACGGGCCCGGCGAGGGCCGCCGCCCACCACGCCGCCGGCTCGTCCTGCAGCCGGCGGACGGCGAGAAAGGGCCAGGCGGTCCAGAGGACCACCCCCGCACCCAGCCCCGCGAGCGCCCCCAGGAGCACGGTGGGAGCCGCGCCCTCCTGGACCAGGGCGTGAGCCCAGGCCAGGTGGTTCCCGGCCACCAGGAGGATCGCCGCCAGGCAGGCGGCGCCGTCAGGAAGTCGCGTGGCGGAGAGCACGGCGAGCAGACCCAGGCCCAGGGTCAGCACCAGGTAGGGGCCCGGGGAGAGCTCCGCCATGGCCGATTGCGCCCCGAGGGGGACCAGAGCCGCCAGGGGGAGGGCGAGCGCCGCCGGCTCCTCCCACCGTCCAGCGCCGGACAGGCCCTCCCGGCCCCGTTCCCGGAGCACCGCCAGCCCCTGGAGGGCGAGGGCCGAGACCAGCAGCCAGAGGTAGTGGAGCTCGGCACCGGGAACGGCGGGTGAGCCACCGTGGCGCAGGTGGAGAACGGGGAACGCCAGGCCGAGGACCGCCGCCGCCACCACCGGTCTCCGACGCACTCCGGGAAGCCACCCCTGGCGGACCAGGACGGCTCCGAGGGCGAGCCATCCCGAGATCCAGGCGCTGTACCAGGCCGTGCCGGCGGAGAGCCCCGGGGCCGGCCCGGCGAGGAGCGGAGCGAGCACGAGGAGCCCCAGGAACCCCCCTCCGGTGAGGAGGGCCCCGAAGGGACCCCGCCGGGACCGGCCGACCGCGCCGGCCGCCGCCTCGCCGGTCTCCGAACCGGTCGCTCCGTTGCCTCCCCGGTGGAGGTCCCCCTCGGCGAAAGCGTGGAAGGCCGCCACCAGGACCAGGCAGACGCCCACGGCTTCCCACGCGCCACCTGCGTCGACGGGGAGGCTCCGGAGGAGCCACGCCGCCACCACGGCGACGGAGGCCGTCGCCGCCCAGGCCCCCAGCGGGAGGGCCTCCGGAAGGGCCGTACGGGTCGTGCCGTCAGCCGCCGGGGGTGCCGGCCCCCCGGCGTCCTCACCCAGACCCTCGTCCCGACCCCCGGGTCCCGTCTTGGACGTCCGAGGGTCCAGGGTACGTTCCAGGGCCTCTGCCGCCACCGAGAGGATCAACATCAGCAGGGCTAGCGGCCAGACGTGCGGCGTCAGGTCCGCCCGGAACGCCAGGTACAGGAGGAAGCCGAACGGGGCGAGGAGGCCCGCCGCGCGGCTCCAGGTGCCCGGCCCCCCGGGGCCGGTGTCTCCGGCGTCCGGCTCCCTGCCCCGGAGCCCTCCGAGCCCGGCCGCCGGCGTCGCCAGCGCGAACAGCGCCGCGAAGACGGCCAGCACGCCCAGGGAGAGCGGGAGATCCCCCGGCCCCATGCGGGAGACGATCCAGAAGCCCTCCCACAGGAGGGTGGCCACGAGCCCCAGGGGGGCGAGGAGCGGCCAACGGCGCCGGCGCGCGAGGACCACCAGCCCCACGTTCAGGAGCAGCAGGTAGCCGAACAGGCCGAGGGGGCGGTCGGCTTCGGCCTGCAGCAGGAGCGGCGTGGCGAAGCCGCCCGCAAGCCCGAGGACGGCCACCACCTGGGACCGGTGGCGCCAGGCGAGGACGCCCGCCGCGACGGTGACCACCCCCATCGTGGCGAAGGCCACCGCCGCCGGGATCAGTCCGTAGAGCGTTCGCGCCGCCCAGACGGCGGCGTAGAGGACCACCACCCCGCCCCCGGCGAGGGCGTTGGCAGTGGGCCCGTAGCCCCGCCGCCGCATGAGCTCGGATCCCGCCACGGCGGCGACGCCGGCGAGCAGCCCCAGGGCCACCCGGACGGACGGCGCGAGCCAGCCGGACTCGACGGCGTACCGCACGAAGTAGAGCCCGGCGAGGGCGAAGAGCACG
>JBKHJP010000410.1:0-3657 GCA_046538065.1 Thermoanaerobaculia bacterium
GCGCGAACGTCTCCTCCGTACTTCCGGGAGGCATGAGCACCTCCACCGCCACCCGCTCCCCCCCGATCCGCTCCACAAGGTAGGCCTGGGGCGGCACCGTCACCATCACCCCCAGGCGCCCGTCGCCCGCGGCGCCGGCCCCCGCCCCGGTGGAGCGGCCGGCGGGCGCGCATCCCAGGGCGAGGAGCCCCGCCAGGGCCGCCAGCACCAGCGAAGTGGCGAGGCCGGAAGGCCGCTGCGGGATCCAACGGCACCGGCCGGGCCGGCGCCGACGCGACGCAACGGGGAGACGGGGCGGCGGGCTCCACATCTTCCCGACGATAGCCGAACCCGCCGCCAGCGGCAGGCCCGTCGCCTCCGCCGCTCGGGCAAGCCGGCCCCGGGAGCGAACGGAACGCCCCGGCCCGACTGTTAGACTTCCATCGAGAAACCCATGGCCAAGCTCCTCAAGACGTACAGCGGTGCGACGGTGGTGGGCGTGCTCCTCGCCCTCGTCCTCCTCTACTGGCTCGAGCTGGAGAGCGCAGGGGCGATCGGCCTGGTCGTCGTTCTCAGCCTCCTGGTGACCAACGGCGTGGCCGGCCTGCTCTCGGGCCTCCTCGGCGGACGGAAGGACAGGGACGGGGACCGGTCGGGTGACGGGAAGCGGGGGACGGCGTGACGCGGAAGCCCGGGTGGCGGCTCGCCTGCCTCGTGCTGCTCCTGATCGGCGCGGGGTGTGCCACCACGACGACGGCACCTCCGCCGTCCTCGCCGCCGATGCAGACCCCTCCGGATGCCCCGGACGCCGTGGCAGTGCGGGACTTCCTGGTCCGCGACGAGGATCCGGAGGAGGGGCTCGGGGGCTACGGCTACCTCGTGTTCACGGAGCGGCCGGGGCCGGACGGCGGCTCGCGGCATCTGGCGGCGTGCGAGGCCTTCAAGGCCACGCTGGAGCCGGCCGGCTCCCTCCCCGACGAGGTGGCGCTGTCGCAGCGAATGGTCACGTTCTGGCTGCTGGACGGCTCCCTCGACGCCTCCGAGGCCCGGCGGTCGAGCTGCTCCGAGCTGGTCGAGGCGTACGACTACGCGACCGCGGACGTCATGGCCGGGAGCGTCGGGGAGGCCGGAGCCCGCGGGCCGCTCCTCTTCGCATGGACGGCCCCGTTCGATCCCGCGGGCGGCATGGGAGAGGCCCTCGTCTTCGACCTGTCCCACTTCTCGGACCAGGACGTCCGACGGGCGCTCCGGATCTGGAAGGAGCAGGTCTCGCGCAAGCCGGAGCACTGGGAGGACGGCTTCCGGCTCGTCAAGTTCCGCGAGACCTGCCGCAGCCTCCTCGAGCGCTACGGCGACTCCATCCTCGCCATCCTCCAGCAGGGCGGGTAGGCAGAGCCCCGGATCGCCCCCCCGTCGATTCCCCTCGCTGCCGAGGCCGGCCGTCGGGGGAAGCCGGCCGGATCCAGGGTCATCTCCCGGTCTCCGGGCCATGGTAGATTTTCTGCCATGAGCGCTGCCGAGAAAACTACCATCGACGCATCCGGCCGGCTGGTCATTCCCAAGAAGCTCCGGGAGGCTGCCGGCCTGGAGCCCCGCACCCCGCTGGAGATCGAGCTCCGGGAAGGACACCTGGAGATCCGGGCGGCGCCGGTGGAGATGCGCACCGAGCAGCGCGGCAAGGTCGCCGTCGCGGTGCCCGCCGAGCCGGTGCCGCCCCTCACCGCGGAAGACGTGGAACGGGTCCGGCAGGAGGTCCGCGAGGAGCGGGAGCGGCGGTGGAGCTGAAGCGCCGCGTCGCTGGTGGCGCCGTCTACGACGCCCTCATCGCCGAGTCGGCGGCCCGCGCTGGCGCCGACTCGATCGTCACGCTGAACCCGCGCCACTTCGAGCGCGTGGCGCCGGAAGGGCTCCTCGTCGTCGAGCCCTGATGCGCTCCGGAGCCAGGGGCTGTACGCAGAGCCGTGGCACCCTGTACATATGATCAAGCGGACGACGATCGAGTTCGACCGGGACCTCCTGGACCGCGCCAAGCGGGCGCTGGACAAGACCACGACGCGGGCCACGGTGGAGGAGGCGCTGCGACGGGCCGCCGAGGGCGCGGAGTCCGAGCAGGCCCTGCGGGCCGCCAGGCAACGGCGCTACCTGGAGACCCTTGGGTCCCGGGCCAACCTCCAGGTCCTCGCGTCGGAGGAGAGGTGGCGCTGAGCGGCTGGCTGCTCGACAAGAGCGCCGCCGCCCGGAGCGCCGACCCGGGCGTGGCGGCCCAGCTCGCGGAGCTCGCGGGAGCGCTTCACCTCTGTCCGATCGGGCGGCTCGAGCAGCTCTACTCCGCGCGCTCCGCCCGGGACTACGACGACCTCGACGCCGAGCTCCAGGAGACCTTCCAGGTCGTCCCTGCCCCACCCGACCTCTTCGAGCGGGCCCTCGGCCTGCAGCGCGACCTCGCACACCACCACGGCATGTGGCAGGCGGGGACAAGCTCTCAGGCGGAAACGGCGGGGACGACGTCGGTCTTCGAGAAGTCGGCACCCTTGTAGAGGACTGGCTCCGCCCGCGCCATCGCCAGGGCGTAGGCGAAGCAATCGCCATAGTTCAGGCCGGCCGGGTGCCGCCCCTTTCCGAACCGGCTGAAGGCGCGCCGCTCCGGCTCGTCCCGAAGGATCGCGAACAGGGCCGATGTGTCGATGACCATCAGCGCGGAAGCCCGTCTTCGTCGTATCCGAGGATCTCGTCCGGCGGTCGGGGGTCCAGGACCGGAAGGCTCGCGCAATGGCGGGCGATCTCGTCGAGCTCATCCGCCAGCGAGCGCTGCACCCGGTCCCGGCGCAACCGCTCCAGGCGGTCGCGAAGGGCCGTCGTCACGGCGTCGGTCTTCGTTTCGCCGGTGAGCTCTGCCACCTCCCCAGCCAGGCGTTCCGCCTCAGGGTTGCGAATGTTGAGGGCCATGAAGTCTCCACCGAGTCTTTACGTCGCTCCTCCCGGCCCTACGTGGACCTTCTGGAACTCGCCGGCCTCCGTCCAGACCGCGAAGACGCCGCGGCCGGCCAAGTGCGACAGATCCACTTCGCCTCGGGCACCGTCCTCGTATCGAACCCAGATCCGATACCCGGGTAGCGCTTGGACCTCGGAGAGCTTCGGCATGGCGTTCACCTCCCAACCCGCATTCTAGTAAGAGGCTTCGCCGTAGGGCGCTGCTTCCGGCGCCGGGTCGAGGAACGGCTCCTGCGCCTCCGCCCGGTAGCCTCCGCCGAGCTCCCGGGATGCATCGTGTGCGGAGCGGTCAACCCTTGCCACCCCCACCCCGGACCGGCCCCCCTCCAGCCGGACGGAACCGTCCCCGGCCGATTTCCACCCGGATCAACGGACCAATCAGCTGAAGTCGTAGTCAGCCACGAGGTGTCGCAATCCCTCGTAAGGTCTCCTGCCGATTTTCACCAAAATGGGCTCCGCTTTGCACGAGGATATTCTGACTGTCGCAATCCCTCGTAAGGTCTCCGGCCGATTTCCACGGTTGGAGACTCACCAAGTGCTGGCCCTACACTGTAGTGTCGCAATCCCTCGTAAGGTCTCCGGCCGATTTCCACGGTCAAGGAGTGGATGATCTCGCTCTTCGATTCCAGGAGGTCGCAATCCCTCGTAAGGTCTCCGGCCGATTTCCACTCCCTCCCTGTAAGTCGT
>JBKHJP010000411.1:0-3649 GCA_046538065.1 Thermoanaerobaculia bacterium
GGCTCGCCGAGTAGAGGCCCAGGAGGTTGACGGTCCCCACGGGGGAGAGGAACACGTGGTCGCAGGCGCTGGCGAGGTAGTAGGCCAGGGTGCCGTTCGTCCCCTCCCCCACCGTTTCGAAGTAGCACTCCACGAACTTGCCCTCGTCGGAGAGGAGCTCGATCTGGCGGCGGAACTCCTGGGCCTTGGCCAGGCCGAAGCCGGCATCGCGGACGTAGAGGGCGAGGCCGCGGACGGAGTCATCGGAGCGGGCCGCGCGGAACCCCCGGTAGAGGGAGGCGACGCTGTTCGTCCGGGTGCGGCTGGAGAGGGTCAGGAGCTCGGGCTGGCGCTGCTCGGGCACCGGGCCCTGGACCCTCCAGACGAGGACGGTGGGGCCTCCGAGAGGCGAGGCGGGCCCGTCGGAGAGGAGGATTCCGGCCACCGTCGCGGCGGTGGCGAGCAGCACCAGGACCAGGAAGATCAGCAGGAGTCGTCGCATGGGTTCAGCGCCCTCGGTCAGTGTGAACGTAATGGGTCACCGCGGGGGGCCCGGCCGGGGTTGGCGGCCCTCGTCCTCCTCCTGGAGGTAGGCGCGCCACCGGTCCACGTTCCGGGCCCGCAGCCGGGCGAGGTGGCAGACGGCGTCGCCCGGGTGGACCAGCGGGGAGCGGGTCAGGCCGATGGCGATCCCTCCGGCTGGCGACAGGAGCTGGTTGCGCTCGCGGCCGAACGGGTTGGTGTTGACCGAGATCACCTGCCCCCGGCGCACAGGGTCCCCGAGGTGGACCTTCAGGTCGAGGATACCGCCGGAGTTGGCGCGGAGCCACGTGGTCTTGCGGATCTCGAGGCGGACGGAGGGAGGCAGAGGGGGGCCGTCGTCGAGCATGCCGAGATGGCGCAGGACGTTGAGGGCGCCGGCGAGCCCGGCGTCGATGAAGCGCCGCTGGAACACCCGGGCGCTCCCCGCCTCGTAGACGACCGAGGGCACGCTGGCGTCCGCGGCCGCCCGGCGGAGGGCTCCTTCCGGCCCCCGGCCGTGGATCACCAGGGGGCTGCCGAAGGCGGTGGCGAGCTCGGCGACCCGGGGGTCGGTGAGGTCGGCGCGGAGGTGGGGGTAGTTGGTGCGGTCGCCGCCGGCGGTGTGGAAGTCGATGCCGTAGTCGCTCCGGCTGATGACCTCCCGGTAGAGCCGGTGGGCCAGGCGGGCGGTGAAGGAGCCCTCGGACTGGCCGGGGAAGGAGCGGTTGAGGTCCCGGCCGTCGGGCAGGGTCCGGCTCTGGTTGAGGAAGCCGGGGACGTTGACCACCGGCACGGCGATCAGGGTGCCCGCCAGCTCGGAGAGGTCGTACTCGATGAGGAGGTCCCGGATCACGGCCACGCCGTTGAGCTCGTCGCCGTGGACCGCGCCCGTCAGGAAGAGGGTGGGTCCCGGGCGGACGCCCCGCACGATCGTGGCGGGCACGTAGAGGGGGTCGGCCGTGTAGAGCTCGCTCGCCTCCATGCGCAGCTCCCGGGCCTCGCCGGGAGCGATCTCGTGACCCGCGAAGCGAAAGGCCCCCCAAGTCATGGCGGGATCACCGGGAGTCCCGGGGGGGCCGGGGCGCGCGGGAGCGGTCCAGGTGCTCGAGGACGAACTGCACCATGGCACCGGCCACGTCGATGCCGGTGACGGTCTCGATGCCCTTGAGGCCCGGCGAGCTGTTGACCTCCAGGACCATGGGGCCGTCGTCCGACGGCAAGAGGTCGACGCCGGCGATGTTGAGGCCCAGGACGTGGGCCGCTTCAATCGCGGTCCGCTCGTACTCCGGGTCCAGGGTGACGGCTTCCGTGGAGCCCCCCCGGTGGACGTTCGAGCGGAACTCGCCTTCGGCGGCCTTGCGGCGCATGGCGGCGACCACCCGATCGCCGACGACCACCGCGCGGACGTCCTGGCCCCGGGATTCCCGGATGAAGGCCTGGATCAGGATGTTCTGCTTGAGCGAGCGCATGGCGTCCAGGACGGATTCGGCGGAGCTCACCGACTCGGCCAGGATGACGCCCACCCCCTGGGTGCCCTCCAGGAGCTTCAGCACCACCGGCGTCCCGCCCACCCGGCGGATGGCGTCGCGGAGGTCCTCCCGGCGCCGGGCGAAGGCAGTGGGGGGGATGCCGATGTCGTGACCGGAGAAGAGCTGGAGGGTGCGGAGCTTGTCGCGGCTGCGGGCGACGGCCTGGCTGTCGTTGGCGGCGAAGACGCCCATCATCTCGAACTGCCGCAGCACCGCCAGGCCGTAGAAGGTGATGGAGGCGCCGATCCGGGGCAGCACCCCGTCGACGTCCCGGACGGCCCGCCCGTGGTAGTCGATCTCCGGCCGGCGCTTCGACAGGTTGACCACGCAGTGGAGGGGGTCCAGGACCACCACCTCGGCGTCGTGCCCGCGGGCCGCCTCGACCAGCCGGGACGTGGAGTAGAGGCGAGGGTTGCGGGACAGTACGGCGAGCTTGGGCATGGTCAGGCCGCGGGAGGGGTCTGGAGGAACTTCTTGGCGACGTCGACCAGGAACGGGCCTTCGATCGCCTTGCGGCCGAGGATCATGCGGAACAGCATCGTGGAGCGGTCCGTCAGCGTCAAGCGGATGCTGCGCCGGACGGGCCCCAGCACCATCTCGGTTTCGATCACCGGGCGCAGCTCCCGGTGGCCGCCGGAGTCGGTGACCCGGATGCGGGCGATCTGGTGGGCCCGAGCGCGGACCAGGCGGTCCGGTCGGCGCCGGTCCGGCGCCAGGGTCAGCTCCAGCTCCGCCTCGCCGCCGTGCCCTTCCGCCAGGACCCGGAGGGCCGCCACGTGCAGGGCGGAGGTCCGGGCGCCCGTGTCGACCTTCGCCTTCAGGGAAGGGATTCTGAGCTGCGGCAGGGCCACCCGCTCCTTCCAGCCGATGACCAGGGGAGGCGCCGGCGGGGAGGGGGCCTGCTGGGCCGGCTCTCGGTTCATGGCGCCGGGATGCTAGCAGGCCCGCCGCCGGGCGCGGTGCGGGGCGCAAGCGCGCGGCGGGCGGCGATTCCCGAAAGTGGGAAACCGGTCGTGCCGGATTGGCCGCTACCGGACGCCTCGAGAAAAAGGGGGGGTGGGAGGGGGAGCTCGGTGAGCCCCGCCAGGACAGGGTACACGGGGCGCCGGCCGGGAATGCCGGGGCTGGCACACCGGTTGCATCGAATGAAGGACAGACAACGACGGGAAGTGGGGAGGCTCCACCTGCCAACCGAGCCCTACCACCTTCGGAGATCCCCGACCGGATCTCCACCCTTCCCAAGCGAGCTCACCAGATCCCCCTTAGTACAGGGGTAGAGCCTGAAACCCAACCAACCCGGAGCCCTCCCCCTTCCGCTACCCCCCTCCCTGTTGTCGGAAATGATCGCCCAAACGGGCGGCGCGGTCTAGCCGCGCCGCGGCATCGACCGGATCGAGACCCCGGATCCGGCCAGCGGACCACCGCGACCCCCGAGCAGCACGGAAGCAGACCGAGGGCCACGGAGTTGCCTTATCGGCAGACGTGTGCCACGGGCTGGCCAATCTGACATACCGGCGGGCGGGCTCCCGCCCCGCAGTGCCGCAGCTAGTGTCCTGAGTCCGAAGTCCGGGGGGTCTCGTTGCGGCGCCGTGGGGTCAGATGCCAGGCGCCGCGACGCA
>JBKHJP010000067.1:0-15243 GCA_046538065.1 Thermoanaerobaculia bacterium
CGCCGCCTGAACATGTCCGCAGAATTCGGACATCCTGGGGAGTAAGCCACTAAGCGCGAGATCCCGCGCCCCGTCTACACCCACTCTGTGGCCGCGGTGGATCAGAAGATCTATCTGTTCGAGGGGACGATTTTGGACAACCTGACCCTTTGGGACCGAACGATCCCCTTGGGCCAGGTGATGCTCGCGGCTCGCGACGCCCTCATCCACGACGACATCCTGGCTCGTGATGACGGCTACCATGGCTGGGTCGCGGCGGGTGGAGCCAACTTCAGCGGTGGCCAGCGCCAACGTCTGGAGATTGCACGGGCTCTGGTATTGAAACCGTCACTCCTGGTGCTCGACGAGGCCACCAACGCCCTGGACGTCGAAACCGAGAACGAGATCCACCAAAACCTCCGGCAGCGCGGGTGTAGCTGCCTGATCGTAGCCCACCGCCTGAGCGCAATCCGGAACGCAGACGAGATTATCGTCCTCGAGCACGGGAGGGCCGTGCAACGAGGCAGCCACGAGGAGCTGATGTGCGCCGGAGGCCCCTATGCGGGCCTGGTCACAGAATGTTGACCTGGCCATGTCCAACGCTTCCGAGCCGTCGATGAACCGGCCCGTCTCCGGGTCCCCACCGGATGAGCGTGCGATCGACTTGGCGCAGCTCGAACCTGCCCTGGGCGAGACGGTCCTGACGGCGCCGATCCGGATCGACCGGCTAGACGCGACTGAGGGCGCCTGGTGGATCCAAGATGGCTCTATGGAGGTCTTTGCGCAACGGTGGACCGGAAGCAGCGCCGGTCGCCGGGTCCATGTGGCGACAATCGGTCCGGGCTGCGTCCTCCTGGGCCTGCAGGCCGGCCGATTCGGCTGCTCCACCGTCCAGGCCGTATCCCCGCCCGACCTTTCCCTGACAGCCGTCGGACACCCGGACACGGAGCTCCGGGAGCTGTCCGTACCCTGCCTTCGCAAGTTGGGTCGCAGCCGCGAAGCCTCCGCCCACGTCGCACGTCTGGTGAACGCCTGGATCCGTCGGCTTCCGTGCAAGTTGTTGCCGGAGACGGGGCCCGAGATTTTCGAAGCCCTCGAACCGGGCACACAGGTCTCCTTGCCGGACGCCGGGTGGGTTGCCCGACCTTACGACGGAGTCGTGTGGGTCCTTCTGTTGGAGGGCTTATCCTGCTTCGTAGGCCGTCCAACCCTGCGGGTAGAGACGGGAGACCCGCCGTTGCCGGTCTCCGTGGAGGGATGGGTGACCAGCGCAGGCGGTGCTCGCCTGACCTGTTTCGACACGGCCGGTCTTCTCCACAGCGGACGCCTGTGGGAGGGGCTCGATCGATACCATGCCCTTTTCTTATCGTGGCTGGATTTGGCGTTGGTCGAAGTTCACCAGGCGGAGCGGGAGCAGCTTCGGAGAACGGTCGAGCTCGAGCGGCATGCGGTCAGGAGAGCTCACGCCGGGCTCGCGTCGGTTTTGGTTACCCGATCCGATAACGATCTCCTCTGGGAAGATGACCCGGGAGCGGATGGAGGCCAGACACCGGCTAGGGGGCACTCGAAGAAGCCTGAAAGAGCCTGTCCCGAGACAACAGAGGAGGTGCCGGCCAGCCCGGCAGCGCGCCTAGCGATCCGAGAGACGAGGCGTCTGGAGGTCGATAAGGCCGAGCAAGAAAGGGACGGGCTGCTCGAGGCGTGCCGTCTGGTAGGAACGGCGCAGGGTCTGGACTTCATCAATCCAGCCGACCCGGAGGAGGCCATCGCCCCGATGCACCGTCTGGCCCGTATCGCGACCGCATCGCGGATCCCTCACCGTCGTGTGCTGTTGCGGGACGGCTGGTGGAAGCAGGACAACGGACCCTTGGTGGGCTTCATCGACCGGAAGATGGGGTGGCCCCACGCCGGCCCGGTCGCTCTGCTCCCGATCTCGGCGACTCGGTACGAGCTCGTCCAGCCACGAACCGGAGAGCGCTACAGGGTGGACGGGACCGTCGCCGAGCATCTGCAGCCGGAGGCGATCATGTTCCATCCGCATCTTCCCGAGGGCCCGGTAGGTGTCCGGGTTCTCGCCGCGGTGGCGCTTCGTGGTCACGCGTACGACCTCGCGACGTTGTTGCTCATGGGAGCGGCCGGAGGGCTGGTCGCTCTGCTCCTCCCGCTGCTGACGGGACACCTCTTCGGCACGGTCATCCCGTCCTCGGACCGCTCGCAGCTTGTCCAGGTCACGTTGGCGCTGTGTCTCAGCGCCTTCGCGGGAGCCGCCTTCCAGGTGACCCGGGCGATCGCAGTGCTTCGCCTCAGCGGAAGGATCGACGGCACGCTACAGGCGGCCGTGTGGAACCGACTGATGTCGCTGCCGGTCCCCTTTTTCCGGAGGTACAGCGCGGGCGATCTGGCCGATCGGGCCTTGGGGCTCGACACGATTCGGGAGCTCCTGACGGGCAACGTGATCACCTCGTTCATCGGGGGAATCTTTTCCTTCTTCAGCCTCGCCCTGCTGTTCTACTACAGTTGGCGGCTCGCTCTGCTGGCGAGCCTCCTGATGGCCATCCTCGCGACAGGTACACTCACTTGCGCTTATTTCCAGCTGCGTCACCAGCGTGGGGCCTCTCGGGAACGCGGCAAGGTGGCGAGCCTTCTTCTCGGCTTTATCCACGGCATCGCCAAGATCAGAGTCGCGGGAGCGGAGAACCGGGTCTACGGCCTCTGGGCCCAAGGCTTCAGGCGTCAGCGTGCAAGCGCGATCGCTGCGCGGCGATTGGCCAACCTCCAGGCGGGATGGAGCGCCGGCCATGGGCTGCTGAGCACCGGAGGCTTGTTCGCGATGGTGGTGCTGTGTGAGTCAGCGGACCTGGCTGCAAGCGAGTTCCTCGCGTTCTTCGCCGCGTTTGGTCAGTTCCAAGGTGCCACTCTATCGATCCTCGGGCTGGTGCCGAGTCTATTGACCATGGTTCCGACCTATGAGCGGCTGAAGCCGATCCTGGTGACGTCTCCGGAGCTCGACCGGGCCAAACCCGCTGTTGGCGAACTCACCGGAGAGCTGGTGTTCAGTCACGTCACCTTCAGGTACAGGCCCGACGGTCCGAAGATCCTCGAGGACGTCTCCTTTCGGGCTAGACCCGGCAATTTCATCGCCCTGGTGGGCGCTTCGGGAGTAGGCAAGTCGACTTGTCTGCGCTTGAGCCTCGGCTTCGAGAGACCCGAAGTAGGATCCATCTACTTCGATGGCAAGAATCTGGAGTCGCTGGACCCGACCTCGCTTCGGCGTCAGATTGGCGTCGTCCTCCAGGAGAGCAGACCGCTGGCCGGCAACGTTTTGAGCAACGTGATTGGAAGCCGCAACTTCACGACGGAAGAGGCCTGGGAGGCACTACGCCTGGTCGGACTCGAAGAGGAGATTGGAGCGTTGCCCATGGGGCTTCAAACCGTGATCAGCGAAGACGGGACCACGTTCTCAGGCGGCCAGCTCCAGCGAATCCTCATCGCCCGCGCGATCATCCACCGGCCGAAGATCCTGCTCTTCGACGAGGCAACGAATGCCCTCGACAACGCTGCTCAGGAGCACGTCACCCGCAGTCTGGAAGGACTCGCGGCGACAAGGGTCGTGGTTGCCCATCGACTGTCCACGATCCGCAGAGCTGATCGAATCTACGTCTTGGACAAGGGTCGGGTCGTCGAGGTGGGTCGGTTCGAAGAGCTCCGTGCGAGCGGCGGATTGTTCAGCCGACTCGCCCGCCGGCAGTCTCTGTGAGCTTGGCCCATCGATCTTGACGGGCGCCCTGCCGCGCCGGGTCACCGCCGGAACGTCACTCCGAGGGCCGCGGCATCTCCTTGACGTGGAGATCCCGCTGGGGGAAGGGGATGGTGATCCCCTCCTCGGCGAAGCGGCGGGTGATGAGAGACGCCAGCTCGCTCCGGGCCCGGAGGAGCTGCTCGAAGTCGGAGAGCCAGACGCGCAGCTCGAAGTCCAGCGAGCTCTCGCCGAAGCTCGTGAAGATCGCCATCGGGGCCGGCTCGTCCAGGCTCAACGGATAGGCCGCCCCGATCTCCACCAGCAGCGCGATCACCCGCTCCGGGTCGGTCCCGTACGCCACCGAGACCGGCAGCACCAGCCGGGCCCGGGGCGTGGTCAGGGTCCAGTTGGTCACCTTCTCCGCGATCAGGTCGCCGTTGGGCACGATCAGCTCCGAGCCGTTGAAGGTCACGATCGTCGTCGAGCGCAGCCCGATCTTCTGGACCTTGCCCCAGTCGTCGCCGACGACCACGACGTCCCCCACCCGGATGGGCCGCTCGAAGAGCAGGATCAGGCCGGAGACGAAGTTGTTCACCACGTTCTGGAGCCCGAACCCGATCCCCACGCTGAGGGCCCCGGCCACCAGCGCGAGGTTGGTCATGTCCAGGCCGAAGATCGAGAGCGCCGCGAACACTCCCAACACGATCACGGAGTAGTGGAGCAGGGTGGAGATGGAGTCCCGCACTCCCCGGTCGAACTGCCGCCGGTCGAAGAAGCTCTCGTCCAGCAGTGCCCGGGCGATCCAGGACGCCAGGAACGCCACGTAGACCGCCACCGCCGCCGTTAGCAGTCGGCCCAGGGTGAGCTCCCACCCGCCGATGGAGACGCCCGCCTCCGTCAGCCGGCTCCAGGCCTGACCCGGGCTCTCCACCAGGTCCCACACCGACGCCAGGTACAGGGCGGCCCAGCCCACCAGGACGACCTGGACCAGGACCGCCAGGCGCTCCGCCAGCGGTTGCCCCACACGGGCCAGGACCCGGAGCCGTCGGGGCTGCTCCGGGACCAGGGCATGGTGCAAGGCGCCCCGGACGAAGCGCACCAGGAACGCGACAGCGAAGACCACGAAGGCCGTGGCCACCGAGGTCTCCACCAGCCACTGGGCGAAGAAGTGGTACCCGAGAACCTCCGCCAGGACGACCAGCGCCAGCGCCAGGGCACCGGCCCTGAGGAGCCAGGGAAAGAGACGCTCGTCTCGCCGGCTGGTGCGGTCGGCCCGCCGGGCGGCGAGGGTCAGGGCCGCGGCGCCTGCGGCGCCCAGCCCCACCAGAACCAACCGCAGGAGCGGCACCGGGAAGGCCACCGCTTCCAGGACTGCGAACAGGGCGTAGAGCCCCGAGACCCCGTAGACCGTCCACCGCTTGACCCGGCTCCGGAACATCCCGGCCGCCAGGAGCGCCGTGGGCAGGGCCACCGCCATCTGGAGGGCCAGTCGCCCCACCGGTGGCAAGGGGCCGTGGAGGATCCCCCCGACCCCCGCCGCCACCAGCACGCCCAGGGCCCACGGGTGGCCCAGCAACCGCCCCCAGGCGGCATCCCGCGCCCGGGGGCGGAGCCAGCGGGCGCCGGCCCCCAGGCCGATGGCCAGCGCCACCTGGAAGAGGAAGACGCCGAGGGCCCGGCGCTCGAAGGTCCACTCTCGGGTCCAGGTCCCCTCCAGGCCCTCGGTGATGCCGCGTCGGGCCGCGGAGACCAGACTCTCCCGATGCTCTCCGGAGAGGAGGACCGGGGCGGTGCGCGACAGCAGATCCTCGCGCCAGGAGCGCAGGTGTCCCTCCGACTGCTTCGCGAGTCTCCGCACGTCCGCGGCGGCGCTCCGGAGGTCCCGCTGGAGCCGCGCCAGCGCGACCAGGCCGTCGTTCGCCGCGGCGAGCACCCCGTCGATCTCCTCCAGACCCCGGGCAACCTCCTGAGCGTAGACCTCCTGGAACTGGGGGTCCCCTTCCAGGCTCTCCCGCCACCGGGTCCAGAGGTCCTGGCGCTGGTGCCACTCCTGGCGCAGCTCCACCAGGCGGTCCACGCGCGACGAGACGACCTCCACCGCTCCGTCCAGGCGCCCGGCCAGGTAGCTCGCCTCGTCCGCCACCGCCCGGATGCGGTCGTCGGAGACGTACTCGTCCGCCACCAGCTCCGACAGCCGCCGGGACAGGCGGCTCTCGCTCTCCCGGGCGGCTTCGAGACGGCGCTCCAGGCTGGCTGGCGCAGCCACCTCCTCCACCGTCTCCAGGGCCTCCTCGGCGTCCGCCCCGAGACGCGCCGCCCGGGGCACGAGCTCGGAGACCGGCGGCAGGGGGGGCGGCGCCTGCTCCTCCGGTCCGGGTGGCCCCGGGTCCTCGCCACCGGCCGGCGCCTCGGGCCGGAGCGGCACGACCTGCTCGAGGAGGTTCTGCTGCGCCGCCGCCGGCAGGCAGACTCCTCCCAGGAGGAGAGCCGGAAGGAGCACGGAGGCGGCCAGGCGTGGCCCCGGAGCCCCGGTCTGGCGCATCGGTCGCATGGTCGGCATCGTTCCCTCGTCCGGCACGCTAGTGCGAGCCGCGTCCGCCTCCGTCCGGCGTGCCCTTCCTCCTGCCCAGGCGCCCGAGCCAGAGGCCGAGCTCCGGCAGGCCTGCGAGCCGGGCCGCCCCCAGGTAGAGCCCGGCGTAGGCTCCCAGGACCGGCGCGGCGGCGGCCACGGGATGGAGGTCCGGCAGCGCGTACCAGAGGAGGCTAGCAGGCGCCGCCGCCGCCGCCGCGATCCCGGCCATCGCAGCCAGCCGCCGCCAGGGCACCCGGACCGGCCGCCCCCGACGTTCCAGGGCCCGGAGCAGCCGGACCAGCTCGTACCAGGCGCCCGCCACCGAGCCCACCGCGAGCCCCACGGCCCCCAGGCGCAGGCCCTCCTCCGCCGCCCCCGGAACGAGCTCCGGCACGGCCGCCCGGTCGAGGGCGAACATGGCGGGGACCGCCACCGCCGCCGCCAGGAGCACGCGCTGGAGGACCACCACCGCCGGGGTCCGGGTGTCGCCCAGGGCGAAGAAGGCGTTCTGGAACAGCCGGCTGGCCGCGGAGGCCGGAAGCCCCACCGTGTAGGCCACCAGGACCAGGTAGACGAGGACGGTGCTCCCCGCGCCGAAGGAGCCGGTCCGGAAGACCGCCCCCGCCAGGAGGTAGCCGAAGAGAAGGTACCCAACCGCCGTGGGCACCACCAGGAACGCGATCTGGCCCAGGGACCGCTCCACCCGGCGTCCGCTCTCTCCGTCCTCCCCCAGCCGGGACAGCTCCGGCAGCTCCGCCGCGGCCACCGACATGGCGAACAGGCTGATGGGGAGCGTATAGAGGAGCTGGGCGAAGCCCAGGGCCGCGACGGCCCCTTGCACCAGCAACGTGGCCAGCCACACGTCCAGGTAGCTGCCGAGCTGGACTCCGCCGCGGCCCGCCACCACCGGCCCCACCGCCCGCAGCGTCGCCCGGACCCCTTCGACCCGGGTCGAGAGGGTCAGCCGGAACCCCGAGAGCACCCGGAAGACCAGCGGGACCTGGACCAGGAACTGAAGCGCCCCCCCCACCAGCGCACCGATGCACGCGGCGATCAGCAGCCGGTCCCGGGTGACCCCTGCGATCCGGGCGTCCGGCCCGCCCACTCCGCCGGCCACCAGGAGCTGCCCGGCGCCCACCAGGAACGCGACGATGGCCGCGTTCCACAGGACCGGCGCCACGTACGGCAGGAAGAAGCGCCGGTGGCTGTTGAGCACCCCCAGGGCCCAGGCGTGGAGGACCAGGAACCCCGTCATGGGGAAGGTGATCCGCACCGCTGCGACCGCCAGGGGGTACCGGTCCACGGCGGCCTCGCCCTCCCGCAGGAAGCCGGAGGCCAGCACCGCCACGATGGGCTCGGCGAAGAGCACCCCCAGCAGGGCCAGCGCCGCCGCGAGCGCCAGGAGCAGGCCGAACACCGCCCCCGCCAGGCGCCCCGCCTCCTCCCGCCGCCCCTCCGCCAGCATCCGGGAGTAGACCGGAATGAACGAGGCCGAGAGCGTCCCCTCCCCCAGGAGGTTCTGGAGCAGGTTCGGCGCCCGCAGGGCGAAGACCAGGACGTCCGCCCAGCCGCTCACCCCGAAGTAGTGCGCCACCGCCCGCTGGCGGGCGAAGCCCATGAGGCGCGACAGGAGGATGCCCGCCGCCACCACCCGGGACCGGTTGGGCGCGGGGGCCTCCCCAGCCCCGGCGGTGGCGGCGCCCTCCGGGGCGTCAGCCACCGGCCTCCGCCGGCCCGCCGGCGCTTCCGGGTCTTCCGGCCCGTCCGGACAATCGACGGTCGATCTCCCGGAGGGCCTCCAGGCCGCCCATGGCCACGGCGACGTGCCCCGTGGGGACCTCCGGCTCCCGGGGGTTGACCCGCACCAGCAGGGCCTCGCCGCCCTGCGCCCCGTGGGCGGCCACCAGGTGCTCGGAGGTCAGTCGCACGGTGGGCACCGCCGTGCCCGCGCCCACCTCCACCACCGCCAGCCGGCCGGAAACACCCTCCAGCCAGCGCCGGAACCGCTCCTCCTGGGCGGCGGTCCGCCCGGGCAACCAGAGCCAGTCCCCGAACATGAGGACGTTGGGGCGGGCCACGGCGCCGCACGCGGGGCACTCCGGCAGCGGGTCCCGGGCGCGGAAGGTCGACTCGTCCACCGCCACGTCCACCCCTTCGGCGCTCCAGACGTCGTCGGAGCACGGCTCGCTGCACTGGAGGTGGAGGATCGAGCCGTGGCACTCCACCACCCGCCCGGCCGGGAAGCCGGCACGCTGGAAGTGGCCGTCGACGTTCGACGTGAAGACGAAGCTCCCCGCCGGCGCCGACTCGGCCCAGCGGCCCAGGAGCTCGAAGCCCTCGTGGGGCCGGGTCCCCCGGTAGAGGTTCAGGCGGTGGCCGTAGAAGCCCCAGGCCAGCGCCGGGTCCCGGGCGAAGTGAACCGGGTTCGCCGCCTGCTCGAAGCGAAGGCCCAGGCGCGCGAAGGGCGGGTAGGCGCGCCAGAACCCCTCCGTCCCCCGGAAGTCCGGCAGGCCGGAGTCGACGCCCATGCCCGCCCCGGCGGTCACCACCAGGGCGTCGGCCCGGGCGATCCCCCGGGCGGCGCGGTCCAGGGCCTCCTCGACCCGTTCGGCGGCTGCAGGCATCGGCGAAGCATTGTAAAGGGTGGCCGGTAGAATCGCCCCATGGCCGAGCCGGCGCAGACCCTCGCGGACGCCCTCCACCGGGCCGGGCGGGGCCTCATCGTCGTGGTCACCGGGGCGGGGGTGAGCACGGCCAGCGGCCTGCCCACCTTCCGCACCGGCCCCGACGCCGTTTGGCGCCAGGACGACCTGGAGATGGCCACCGCCGAGCTCTTCCACGCCCGCCCCGCCGAGCACTGGCGCTGGTACCTGGAGCGCTTCGCCGGCATCCTCGAGGCGGAGCCGAACGCCGCCCACCGCGCCCTGGCCCGGCTGGAGGAATGGCAGGCCGGGCGCGGCGGCGAGCTCCTGGTGGTGACCCAGAACATCGACCTCCTCCACGAGCGCGCCGGCACCCGGAACCTGGTCAAGGTCCACGGCACGGCGGACCGGTTCCGCTGCTCACGGACCGGGTGCCCCCTGGGGGCGCCCCACGGCTCGATGCCCCGGGAGGAGGTGGACGTCACCGAGTTCGTCCGGGAGCCGTCCCGGGAGACGCTCCCTCGCTGCCCGGAATGCGGCGCGCCGCTCCGGGCCCACGCCCTCTTCTTCGACGAGTACTACGACGGCCACCTGGACTACGGGTGGGACCGGGTGCAGCGCGCCTTCGAACGGATGTCCCTGGCGCTCTTCGCCGGCACCTCCTTCGCCGTGGGGGTGACCGAGCTCGCCTTGCGCTCCGCCCTGTTCCAGAAGGTGCCCGCCTACTCCGTCGACCCCGGGGGCGGCGGCGCCTCGTACCCCTGGGTGGAGGTCCTCGCCGAGCCGGCGGAGGAGCTCCTGCCCGAGGCCTGCCGGCGGCTGGGGATCGAGGTTCCGACGCCTGCGGGGCCGTGATCCTCCGGCCCCGGCTCGTCAGCGACCCTGGAACGAGCCCCCGCCGCCCTCCTCCGCCTCGGAGGCCGGCACCCGCCGCCACCCGTCCACCACCGGCCCCAGCTCCGTCAGTCGCCCCACGGCCTCCACCGTCAGCCCTTCGCCCCGGTACGTGGCCACCGCCGTCAGGCGGAAGCCCTCCCTGCCGGTCCGGGTAACCGTGCTCTCGATCGTCCCGCCGCCGAAGGGGCGCCGCTCCACCCCGGCCGAGCCCGGGTGGGCCGCCAGGTTCGCCAGGCTCTCCGCCACCGCCGCGTCCGCCAGGGCCAGGAGGACCGTCTCCCGGGCATCGTCCTGGGCCCGCTGCATCCGCGAGACCAGCATCCCCGCCACCAGCGCGAAGACCGCCCCGAGCAGGAGCAGCGCCACCAGGGCCACGACCAGCCCCTGCCCGGAATCCGCCCGGCGGTCCCCGGAGGCCATCGAACGGTCCAGGGCCGGGGCGTCGCGCTCCGGGGACGTCGAGACCGAGGCCGCTCCCCGACGGCGCGGAGACCACCGGACCCGCCGGGCCTCGGTCGAGCCGAGCCGGGTGCCGACGCCCCATCCACCCGGAAGCGCCCGGCGGTCCCCGGACGCGACGCCCCGGCCCCACCTCACCAGGCCCGCCTCCCCCCACCGCCGCGCAGCGCCGCCGTGATCCGCTCCGTCCGCCAGCCCCGCCCCGCCTCGATCCGCCCCCGGGGGGACGCCACCACCCCCGCCGGCCGCTCCCCCGCCTCCCAGACCACCTCCACCGTCACCAGCCGCGGACCCACCCGCCGCCAGCGCCACGACACGAGGTCCGGCACCGCCGTCCGCCCCGACTCCGAGCCGTTCCACCGCCGGACCAGCCGGCGCCCGTCGCGCCGGTAGGCCACTCTCGCCCCGTCCGGGCGCACCAGGACCAGGCGGTCCCGGCTCCACCCCGGCCCACCGCCCGGCGGCCCGCCGGAGACGCCTGCCGCCCCCTGGAGCTCCGCCCGCAGCAGGTCCAGGGCGCCGTCCACCTCCGGGGCGCGGAGCTCCACCCCCACCTGGGCCAGCATCCGGTGGCTCTCGATCAGCACGCCCGCCACCAGCAGCAGCCCGACCGCCAGGACCACCAGGGCCACCACCATCTCGAGCACCGTGAACCCCGCAGCGGGCGCGATCCTCGGCGGCTCCGCACGGCACCGAGCCTTCGCCGGCCCGCTCATCGGTCCGTCGCCCTCTCCGGGCGCCAGAAGAGCGTCCGGACCGTTCGCATTTCGGGCTCCCCCAGGACCGTGTAGCGGGCCGTGAGCACCGCCTCGTACAGGTCCGCCGGCGGTTCGGCCGGCACCACCCGCACGACCACCTGGACGTCCCGGGCCGCTCGCGCGGCGGGGCCGGTCCCGGAGCCGCCGTCCCCCGCTCCGGAGAGGGGCAGCTCGCCGGAGACCAGGGGCACCGCTCCGGAGCGCAGGGTCTCCAGGGCCTCCTCCAGCGCCCGGTCCGCCGCCGCCCTGGCCTCCAGGCGCAGGTGGACCCGGCGCTGCTGCCAGACCAGCCCCAGCCCCAGGAGCAGGATCATCCCCAGCACCGCCAGGGTGACCAGGACCTCCACCAGGGAGAAGCCCCGCCCGGACCGGCCCGTCCGCCCCGCCGGCGACGCCGTCAATGGATCCACCTCCCCTGCCGGTCCCGGCGCTCCGCATCCGCGTCCTCCTCCTCCCAGCGCTCGTAGAGCTCCTGCGTACGGGAGCGCCGCCGCCAGGCCGCCGCCAGGAAGAGCAGGGTCACCAGGATCCACAGCGTCCCGGCACCGGTGAGGGCCGGGACCCACCGGTAGAGGGCCAGGCTGGAGCGGCGCCAGGACCGCTCGGAGCGCCACAGGGCCTCCCCCGTGGCGGCGCGCCAGGCCGCGGGGAAAGGCTGCTCGGGAGTCTCCCGCAGCACCCGGCGGACGAAGTCATCGCCGTACTCGTCCGTGGCCCAGTCCACGAAGTCGAAGGACGCGGCGTAGCCGAGGCGGGTCCTCCGGTGGGACGAGAAGGCCCGGTCCATCTCCTCCAGGGAGGGGAGGGACCCCACCAGGAGCGACGCGCTGTAGACCAGGGTGTCCCGGAAGCTCCAGCGGCGCTGGAAGCTGGTGGAGACGCCCTCGTTGAACCACCGGGGCAGGCTTCCCCCGGCCGCGTCGTGGAGCATCACGTGGGCCACCTCGTGGGCCAGGACGCCGCCCGGGTCGCCGAAGGGGTAGCGGTCCGCCTTGCCGATCCGGATGCCGCCGATCCGGGCCTCGCTCAGGGCGAACCCGGCGGCCCAGGAGGGAGCCGCGGCGTCGAGCCGCGCCAGCCCCGGGTACGGCGACGGGTCGGGGGGGATCAGCACCATGCGGATGGGGCCGGCGGGCTCCACCCCCAGGTAGCGCTCGAGCTCCGGCAGGAAGGCCCGGGCCCGCACGGCCAGGCTCTCCAGGAGGTCCTCGTAGCCGGGCGGCCCCTCGAGGCTGAGGGGGCCCACCTCCACGCGGACCCACGCGGCGCCTTCCGGCGCGCTCTCGGGCGCCACTTGAGGCGCGGGGGCGGCGGAGGCGGTGGGGGCTGCCGGCCCGGCGGGGCCCGCAGCCAGCACGACGAGGACAACGGCAAGACCCACGAGCGGACCTCCCCGGCGGAGGACGCCGGCGAGGGACGGCCCGCCTTTCCTCACCTCATCCCTCCGGCTCCCCCTGCGTCGCGTCCTCTCCGGCCTCGTTCCGGCCCGCCAGGTACGGCTCCAGCTCCGGGCGGGGCTCCCCGGATGGAAGCATGAGCGTCAGGGCCTCGAAGCTCTCCAGGCGCTCCGGGTCATAGCGGAAGCCCGGATCTCCGTCGCGCCAGACCACCGTCGGCAGGATCTCGTCCGACTCCGGATCGTCGACCCGGCGGACGACCTCCTCCGCGTCCTCGCCCTCCAGCTCCACGGTCAGGAACCGCGCGCCGTCCATCTCGAACCGCCGGATCCACCGCGGCACGTCCACCGCCCGGCCGCCGAACAGGTCGCTCCACGCCCGGCGCACGGTGCCGTACTCCTCGGAGACGTGCTGCAGCGCCACCACGGGGTGCTCCACGCCGAACTCTTCGCGCACCAGCTCCGCCACCAGCAGGTTGAGCTCGTCGTTCGTGGTCAGGGCCACCACCTGGGTGTCGCGCTGGACGCCGGCCTGCTCGAAGGTCGAGGCGTCCCGGGCGTCCCCTTGGAACACGCCGACGTCGTCCCGCCGGAAGGGCGTGAGCTTGGCCAGGGAGGTGTCGATCACCGTCACCGCCCGGCCGCTCTCCCGGAGCACGGCCGCCAGGGCGCGGGTGAGCGAGTGGGCTCCCACCAGGACGGTCAGGCGCCGCTTCGGATCCTCGGCGTACCCCATCGCGCGGGGCAGGATCGCCGCCATCACCGTGGCCCACACCACGGTGACCGAGATGGTCAGGTAGACCATCCCCTCCACCTCCGAGCCCCCCGGGATGCCGGCCGCCCGGAGCTGCCGGGCCGCCAGGGAAGCCACCGCCGCCGCCACCACGCCCCGGGGCGCGCTCAGGGCGAGCACCGTCCGGGCCTTCAGGTCGAGCTGTGAGGGGGGGACCGAGAGGAACACCGACACCGGCCGGACCAGGAGGATCAACCCGGCGACCACGATGATCCCGCCGACCCCCAGGTCCTGCACCGTCTCGAGGTCGAGCTGGCCCGCCAGGAGGATGAACAGCACGGAGATCAGGAGCACCGTGAGCTGCCCCTTGAACACCCGGAGCTGGGCCAGGTCGGGGATGGTCGCACCCGACATGGCGAAGCCCATGACCACCGCGGCGATGATCCCGGACTGGGGGGCCTGGAGCTCCGAGAACAGGAAGCAGACCAGCAGGACCGCGAGGATCGCCAGGTTGTTGAGCTCGCCCCCGGTCCAGCGCGAGCGGGCCACCGACCGGGCGGCGATGGCCCCGGCGATGCCGAACACGGTCCCCACCAGGGCGAGGGTGAACAGCTCCGCCACCAGGGGCTGCATGGGCGTGCCCGGCCGCTCGATGGCCTGGAGGACCAGGTAGGCCAGCACGGCCCCGATGGGGTCGACGATCAGGCCCTCCGAGACCAGGGTCGTGGCCACGCGCCGGGGCACCAGCATGTGGCGCAGCAGCGGCCCGATGACGGTGGGCCCGGTCACCGTGACGATGGCACCGAACAGCGCCGCCGCCGACCAAGGCAGCCCGGTGACCGCCTGGAAGATCCAGGCGGAGCCCACCCAGGTGATCAGGACCCCCAGGGTCAGGAGGTTGCGCACCGCCACCCCCACCCGCCGGAACTGCCGGGGATTGAGGGAAAGCCCCCCCTCGAAGAGGATGACCGCGATCCCCAGCTCGATGAAGACCTCCAGGCCCTCCCCCAGGGACTCGGGGTCGATGATGCCGCCGCCCGCCACCCCCAGCAGGTCCCAGAGGTTCGGGCCCGCCAGGACCCCGAAGAGCAGCAGGGGCAGGATCGCCGGGATCTTCAGCCGGTCCGCCAGGACCTGGGCGCCGATGCCCAGGGCGATGGCCACCACGATGGTCTGCAACAGCACGTCTCAGCGCTCCGTCTTCATCCTACGGCCCCGGGCGGGGGCGGACTCTCTTACACATTGAACCGGAAGTGGATCACATCACCCTCCTTCACCACGTACGCCTTCCCCTCGCTCCGCAGCTTCCCCGCCTCCCGGGCTCCGTGCTCCCCGCCGTGGCGGACGAAGTCCTCGAAGGTGGCGACCTCCGCCCGGATGAATCCGCGCTGGAAATCGGAGTGGATCTTCCCTGCGGCCTCCGGCGCCGTGGCGCCCCGGCGCACCGTCCACGCCCGGACCTGCTTGGGGCCGGCCGTGAAGAACGTCTGGAGCCCGAGCAGGCGGTACCCGGCCCGGATCACCCGGTGGAGCCCCGGCTCCTCCAGGCCCAGCTCCGCCAGGAGCTCCCGGCGGTCCTCCTCGTCCAGCCCGGCCAGCTCCGCCTCCAGGGAGGCGCACACGGCCACGACCTCCGCCCCCTCGGCCTCGGCCCGCTCCCGGACCGCGTCCAGGAGCGGGTTGTCCTGGAAGCCGTCCTCGTCGACGTTGGCGATGAACAGGACCGGCTTGTCCGAGAGCAGGTGGAGGGACCGCAGCACCTCCCGGTCACGCTCCTCCACGGGGAACGTCCGGACCGGGCGCCCCTCCGCCAGATGGGCCTCCAGGCGCTCCAGGAACGCCGCCTGGGCCGCCGTCTCCCGGTCGCCCGCCTTGGCCGCACGGCGGGTCCGCTCGGCCGCCTTCTCCACCGTCTGGAGATCGGCCAGCAGGAGCTCGGTCTCCACGGTCTCGATGTCGGCCACCGGGTCCACCCGCCCCGCCACGTGGGCCACGTCGGCCTCGTGGAAGCACCGCACCACGTGGGCCACGGCGTCCACCTCCCGGATGTGGGCCAGGAACCGGTTGC
>JBKHJP010000412.1:0-3642 GCA_046538065.1 Thermoanaerobaculia bacterium
CGCTCGGCCACCACCAGCATGGGGCCGTCGGCCTCCTTGGCCAGGAAGTAGCGCAGCGGCCGGTCCAGGCTCCGGGCCAGGCAGACCCGCTCGCCGTCGCGGGCCACCAGGGCGAAGGAGCCGGGGATGCCCAGGACCTTTTCCGGGTCGGCCTGGAGCACCCGCCGCCGGGCCTCCTCCAGGCTCAGACCCACGATGGACTGGCTCGCCTCCGGGACGAGGTCGATGACGCGGGCGACGGGGCGTTCCATGACGTGGCCTCCTGGGAAATCGCGGGGAAGTCGGGGAATGAAAGCCGCCGGCCGGCACACAGGGCCGGCCGGGGGGCATTATAGAGGCGGCCGGCCCACCGATCCGCCCTGCCGCCCGCGTCGAGCTTGCCGTTCTCTCGCCCCATGTCGGACAATCCCCGGCCATGGACTGGCTCACGAACCCGGAGATCTGGATCGGTCTCGCCACGTTGACGGCGCTCGAGATCGTCCTCGGCATCGACAACATCATCTTCATCTCCATCCTGGCGGGGAAGCTGCCGGAGGACCAGCAGCCGAAGGCCCGACGCCTGGGGCTGGGCGGCGCCATGGTGATGAGGATCCTCCTCCTCCTCTCGATCGCGTGGGTGATCCGGCTCACCGCGCCTCTCTTCACCGTGGTCGGCCAGGAGATCTCCGGACGCGACCTGATCCTCCTCGTGGGCGGCCTCTTCCTCCTGGCCAAGGCCACCTACGAGATCCACGACAAGCTCGAGGGCGAGGAGGGGCACGCCTCGAAGAAGGTCGCCGCCTCCTTCGCCGGCGTGATCGTCCAGATCATGCTCCTGGACGTCGTCTTCTCGATCGATTCGGTGATCACCGCGGTCGGGATGGTGGACGAGGTGGGGGTGATGATCGCCGCCGTGGTCATCGCCGTCGCCGTGATGATGATCGCCGCCGGCCCCATCTCCCGCTTCGTCGAGGCCCGTCCGACGGTCAAGATCCTCGCCCTCTCGTTCCTGCTGCTGATCGGCATGTCCCTGGTGGCCGAGGGCCTGGACCAGCACATTCCGAAGGGGTACATCTACTTCGCCATGGGGTTCTCGGTGTTCGTGGAGATGCTGAACCTGAAGCTGCGGGAGCGCCGGCCGGTGCACCTGCGCAAGCGGTACTCGAAGGACGGGGCGACCCCCTCGCCGAGCTGATCCAGGCCCCGGCCGACGGCGGCACGGGCCTTAGCTGCCTCGTTCATCGCTCGAGCTCTTCCTGCCGGGACACGACGTGGAAGCACGCAGGCGCCGCAGCGGCGGGACGCGGTCGAGGTCCCAGAGGAGGACCTGCTCGTCGGTCAGGTGGGGCTCGCCCCAGAGCTCCCGGAGCTCCCGGGCCAGGGTGCGGCCGGCCCGGACGGCGGGATTGGTGGGCCGGCTCGGCCGGACCTTGACGGGTGTGGCGCCGTTCGTGAAGGCCCGCTCGATCCGGACCAGCCGGGGCCGGTCCCGGTGGAGGACGACGAAGCGGGCTCCGTCCGGGCGCAGCGCCTCGGGACGGGCAGGAACCAGCGTCCCGAGCCGGAGGACGCGCCGGGCCTCCGGCTCCTGGAGCCAGCCCTCCAGGGAGGCGAGGACCACCGGCCGGCGGTGGAGGCGCCAGAGGGCGAGCTGGGTGCGGGTGGCCCAGGAGGCCGGATACGTCGGCACCTCCACCAGCGCGCCGTCCCCGGGCGTGGCGGCGACGGCCCGGTACGCGTCGGAGACGTACTCCCCCGGAAGGGCCGGCGGCGGCCGACCGGTACCGGAGAGCTTCGCGGTCGACGAGCCCGCCCAGGGACCCAGCCGCAACGCCGGGTTCAGAACATAGGGGTGCCCCAGGACCAGGCCGGCCACGACCGCCACCGCCGCACCCCGGGGGACCCACCGCCGGGCCGGCCGGCCCGCGCCTCCTTCCCAGAGCCGGTCCAGGCCGGCGACCGCCGCCAGCAGGACCAGCGGGAAGACCACCAGGGCGTAGCGCTCGATGACCACGATGTGCTCCGACCCGGTGGGCTGGAGCACGGCTACGACGGCCAGCCACTGGAGCGCCACGACGGCGGCGCCGGACACGGCGAGGCGCGGCCGTTCCCGGAGGAGCACGGCCGCCCCGAGGAGCGTCACGGCCCAGAAGGCGACGACCAGGGGAGGCAACGGCGTACCGGCCTGGAGCACCAGGGCGCCCGCCAGCGTGCCCGTGTCCGGCCGGCCACCCGACACCTTCGCCTCGACCACCGCCTGGAAGCTCGGCCAGGCGGGCACGAGAAAGGCGGCGAAGCCCAGGGCGAGCCCCGCCCCGGCGGCGGCCAAGGAGGCGAAGCCACGGTCCCGCCCCGGGGAGCTCCGGCCCCGGACCCTGCGGACCACCAGCTCCAGACCGGCCCAGGCGAGGGGCGCGGCGACCGCCGGCGCGGCGAGCAGGTGGAACCACGCGGCGGCCGCCCCCGACACCGCGTAGAGCGCTCCCCAGCGGGCGCCGCCGCCCTTCCAGAAGCGCCAGAACGCCGCCAGGGCGCACGGTCCGAGGAGGGCGACGATGGCGTAGGGCCGCCCGATCCGGCTGTAGAAGACCAGGGCCGGGGAGAGGGCCAGGAACCAGGCGAAGAGGAGGGCCCGCCGGCGGCCCACCGCCGGGAGGACCACGAAAGGCAGGACCACGACCGTCGCGATACCGGCCAGCAGAGCCGGGAGCCGGAGGAGGACCTCCGTCAGCGGGAAGCCCGCCAGGGTCGCGACCTCCAGGAACGCGGTCAGGGGGATGCACGGATCCGCGCCGCGGTAGCTGGTGAGGATGGTCCCCAGGTCGTGGAGGACGACGTTCTTGATCGGGTGGAGCTCGTCGCCCAAGATGACCTGGCCGGCCACCCCCCAGACCCGCAGAAGCCCTCCGGCCAGGAGCGGCGGCAGCAGGGCGAGCAGGAAGGTCCGTCCGCCCGTCCACGCCGCCGGGATTCCCCCCGGCGGCCCGCCGGCCCTTCTCCTCCACTGCGGCATGAGCGCGAGCCTATCCTGAACCACCTCGGCCCCGCCGCCCGGTCCTCTGGCCGTCCTTGCACGGTTCCGCAAACGACCGGTAGGATGGCGCCCGAATCCGGAGACCGTCTCCCCTCGGGCTTCGGAGCGAGCCCGCCCGACGAGCGAACATCCGACCCACGAGGAAACCGATGAGCCTTGTCTTCGTCCCTGAGGAGACGCATGCGGGGGAGAGCCGGGTCGCGGCCACTCCCGAGACCGTTCAGAAGATGGTCAAGGAGGGCTTCGAGGTGGCGGTGCAGTCCGGCGCCGGCGCCGCCTCCTGGTTCTCCGACGCCGCCTACGAGAAGGCCGGGGCGCGGATCGTCCCCGACGGCGAGGCCGAGGGGGCCTGGTCCGCGGCCGACGCCGTCCTGGTCGTCCGGCCGCCGGCTCCGGAGCGCGCCCGGAAGCTCCGGAAGGACGCCCTGCTGGTGGGCCTCCTCGCCCCGTACAAGAGCACCGAGCTGATCGAGGCCCTGAACGAGGGCGGCGTGAGCTCCCTGGCCATGGAGCTCGTGCCCCGGATCAGCCGGGCCCAGTCCATGGACGCCCTCTCCTCCCAGGCCTCCATCGGCGGCTACAAGGCCGTGGTCCTGGCCGCCGCCCACCTGGGGCGCTACTTCCCGCTG
>JBKHJP010000413.1:0-3640 GCA_046538065.1 Thermoanaerobaculia bacterium
GCTACGCCCTCCTCGTGGGCGGCATGGGCACGGTCCTGGGGACGCGGATCGTCCAGCGCCGGGCCATCGCCCGGCGGGAGGCCCGGAGAGCGGCGGAACGGGCCGCCCGGCGACCCGGCGGCGGCCGGGGCGCCCCGGCGGCAACGGCGGGAAGGCCCGGAACGGCCGGGAGTCGGAAGAAGAGATCACCCGGGAAGGCGGCCACCGCGACCCCGGCGGCTCTGCTGGCCGTGGCCCTGGGGTCCGGCCTGCTGCCGGGTGCCGGAGCACCCGCGGCCCTGGCCCAGCCGGCGGGGGTGCCCGTGCCGGACGCGGAGGCCGTCGCGGCCCTCACGACCCTGCCGGTCCAGCACGACGGCCGGGTCATGCCCCTGGACACGGTGGCTCGCGAAGGCGTCTGGCAGGTCACCGGCTCCCGGGGCGGCTTCTGGGGCCTGGACGCCACGACCCTGGCCCTGGCGTGGGGCTTCCACCCGGAGGCGTGGGCCTCCCAGCCGGTAGTCCTCCTGGAGAGCGAGGAGCTGGCCGTGGCGGCGGGACTGCCGCCCGGGGCCTCCCACGCCTCGTTCCGGGAGGCCCTGGACAGCCCGGCGGTCCGGTCCCTCATCACCCGGGCCCGGCAGGCGGAGGCCGCCGGCGAAGGGAAGCTCCCGCCGGACCTCCAGGCCGCCCGGAAGCTCGAGGATCGGCTGCTCTGGTTCCAGAGCTTCCTCACCCGGAGCATCCTGGCGGTCCGCCCGCCCGACGGCGCGCCGGCGGAGCGCTGGCGCGGCCTGCCCTCCTCGGTGGACACCGTGGAGGAGCTAGCCTCCTGGTACCGGGCCACGGCGGCGCAGGCGCCGGAGGGCTGGCCTCCAGCGGACGGGATGGAGCAGGAGGTCCTCTACAACCGCGTCCAGCCCACCCGGCTCTCGTGGTGGATCCTGCTGCCGGCCACAGGGGTCTCCATGCTCGCCTTCGCCCGGAAGGGCCGGGCGAGCCGTTGGCTGGACCGCCTCGCCGCGGCGGGTCTCCTGGCCGGCGTCGCGGTCATGTCCTGGGGCATCGTCGCCCGCTGGCAGGTGGCCGACCGGATCCCGGCCTCGAACATGTACGAGTCCCTCCTCTTCCTGGGGTGGGGCGTGGGCCTCTTCGCCCTGATCGCGGCGGCCATCCTGAAAAACCGCCTGGTGATCTTCAACGCGGCGGCCATGGCGGCGCTGACCATGGCGCTGGCGGACCTGCTCCCCATCGACCCGTTCATCCACCCCATGGCCCCGGTGCTGTCCGGCACGCCCTGGCTGGCGATCCACGTGCCCATCATCATGGTGAGCTACTCGGTCCTGGCCCTGGGGGTGCTCATCGCCCACCTCCAGATCGGCATCGAGATCTTCCGCCCCCGGCGCCGGGACGCGGCGGTGCGGATGAACGACCTCCTCTACTGGTACATGCACGTGGGGGCGATCCTGCTGGTGGCGGGCATCCTCACCGGCTCGGTCTGGGCGGCCTCCTCCTGGGGCCGCTACTGGGGCTGGGACCCGAAGGAGGTCTGGTCGCTCATCGCCTTCTTCGCCTACATGGCGATCCTCCACGGCCGGTTCGACCGGATCGTGGGGCCCTTCGGGGTGGCGGCGGCCTCCATCGTCGCCTTCTGGACGATCCTGATGACCTACATCGGGGTGAACTACGTCCTCTCGGCGGGGCTCCACTCCTACGGCTTCGGTTCCGGGGGCGTGGTGGAGTGGATGGCCGGCATCGCGGCCCTGGAGGCGGTGTTCATCGGCGTGGGCTACCTGGCCTACCGGCGGAACGTCGAGCGGCTGGGGCCCATGGTGATGGCGACGCCGTAGGGCGGCGGAGGTTCGGAGACGCCCGGTCTGGGGCGGGGCGGGGCAGGGCGGGAGGACCGGACCGGAAGTGGCGGGAGCCGGGGCGGGAGCGCTCCCCTCCGGGGACCGGAGCCTCGCTGATGGGGGGATGGAACGGGGGCTCGCTCCTGCGTTCAGGCCGCGCCGCCAGCCGTAGGGTACGACCCTGTCGCACCCTACGAAGCTCCCCGGGTCGTTGTTGTCGTTTCGAGCGGAGCGAAGCGGAGTCGAGAAACCTGGGCGGGGGGCGGCGGCACCAGACCGTACCACCAGGGGAGGGGCTCGCCTCCTCCCCAGGGCGGACACAAGGTCCGCCCCTACACGCCTCAGGGGCCATTCGACCACCAGCGCCTGTAGGGGAGGGGCCCGCCTCCTCCCCAGGGCGGACACAAGGTCCGCCCCTACACGCTTCAGGGGCCCTTCGACCACCAGCGCCTGTAGGGGAGGAGCTCGCCTCCTCCCGGGCCTCGGGAACCGCGATGGGGAGCCCCCTCCGACCCTCTGGTAGAAAGACCCCATGGCCGAATCCCGTTGCGTCTCCGAGGACACCGCCCGGGAGCTCCTCTCCGGGCTCCACGAGCTCTACCCGGACGCCGACGTGGAGCTCCGGTGGAAGACGCCGCTCGACCTCCTGGTGGCGACCATCCTCTCCGCCCAGTCCACGGACGAACGGGTCAACCGGGTCACCGAAAACCTCTTCCGGAAGTACACGACCGCCCGGGACTACGCCGACGCCGACCCGCAAGACTTCCAGGAGGAGATCCGCTCCACGGGCTTCTTCCGCCAGAAGGCCAAGAACGTCCAGGGCGCGGCCCGGAAGATCGCCGAGGAGCACGGCGGCGAGGTGCCCCGGACCATGGAGGAGCTGGTCTCCCTGCCCGGCGTGGCCCGCAAGACCGCCAACCTGGTCCTGGGCACGGCCTTCGGCATCGCCGAGGGCGTGGTGGTGGACACCCACGTCAAGCGGGTCTCCTACCGCCTGGGCCTGACCCTGGCGAAGACCCCGGAGACGATCGAGCGGGACCTGATGGAGACCCTCCCCCGGGAGGAATGGATCTTCGCCGGCCACGCCCTCATCCTCCACGGCCGCCGGGTCTGCGTGGCGAAGAAGCCCCGCTGCTCCGAGTGCCGCCTGGCCGAGCGGTGCCCCAAGAACGGCGTCGAGCAGTCAACCTGAGCACGGCAGGGACTCCGACCTCCCACGCCAGATCTCCCGTATCGAGTCCTCACCCACTGAGGGCTGGGCCTCCCTGGAGCTCGTGCCAGGGGGAGGGGCGGGGCCGGCCTGCGTCCGGGGACGGTGGGCGCCCGTCGGACTTCGCCGCCCAGGGCGCCCACCTCGGCACGGCCCGCGCTTTGCCCCTGAACTCCACCCGTCCGTGGCCCGCGCGGTCCGTGACGCCCCGGGCGCAGGGCGGCCCCACCCCTCCCCCTGAAACGGTGTCGGACTCCGAGGTACTGCCTCCGGAGGGGGCGTGGCATAGCGCAAAGATCTTCACCGGGCGGTACCGTGCGAGCGTGTTGCCCTGGCTGGCACCGTGCCAGATCCAATCGACCAGGTCCAGATCCGAAATCGACACTCACCCGAGCAGACGGAAGCCGAGCCGGCACCAACTCAGCTCGTGCACCGGCTTCCAGGGCAGCTTCAGTCGCGCGGGGCGGGGGAAGGGCAGGGGCCGGGGCTTCCGACCCGCCGGCGGACCGAGCGCCCGCCTGGCCGAGGCCGGGAAGACGGACCTCGGACGGAGTCGAAGGCGGGCCGGAGACCGCCGGGCCGGTGGGCTCCCTGGCGT
>JBKHJP010000414.1:0-3639 GCA_046538065.1 Thermoanaerobaculia bacterium
TGCATGTGTTAAGCACGCCGCCAGCGTTCATTCTGAGCCAGGATCAAACTCTCCAGTTTGAAGTCTGGCATCCGCCGGCTCGCGGCCGAAGCCGCACCCGGCGGAACGCTTTCGCGATTCGGAATCGCCCTGCCGACCCGGACGGACCGGATGCGGCGGGCAAAGGTTGTACGTCGCCGTACGCTTCTCTATTTAGTTTTCAAAGAACCGACAGTCCGCGCGCCGCTGTCGCGGCGCGAAGCCCCATCGTACCCCCGGCCACCCTTCGGCGTCAAGAGCCTTCCGGGCAGCCGGCAACCTCTCCGCCGAGCCTCCCGGGGGAAGCCCGCGGGCGAGGAGCGGGATTGTAGCCGAGCCCCACTGGCCCGTCAACCCCTTCGCCGGCCGTGGTCGGTCCCGCGATCCACCGATCGCGGTCTCTGTCGGGGGTGCCCTACGCGACGGCACGCCGCGAGGGCGCTGGGTCCTTCAAGGAGCTGCCCGGCCCGTGGCCGGGCTGCGGATTGTAGGCGGGGTCGACATCGCTGTCAACCCGCCTGTCCGGACGAGGCCGGAAGGTGCTCTTCCCATGCCTCGTACAGGGCGTTCAACCCTTCGCGGGGCCGCCTTATTCCCGGAGGGCGCCTCCGAAGACGAGACGCCTGCCCTCGAAGCGCCAGGGCTCGGTGAGGAGCCGACCCAGGGCTTCCGGATAGGCCCGGTGCTCCTCCTCCAGGATCCGCGCGGCCAGGCTTTCGGCGGTGTCGTCGCCGGCCACCGGCACCGCGCGCTGGACGACGATGGGACCGCTGTCGAGCCCTTCGTCCACCAGGTGGACGGTGCAGCCGGAGACCTTGGCGCCGTACTCGAAGGCCTGCCGCTGGGCGTCCAGGCCGGGGAAGGCCGGAAGCAGGCTCGGGTGGATGTTCAGGATCCGGTTCCGGAAGCGGGCCACGAAGCCCGGCGAGAGGAGGCGCATGTAGCCGGCCAGGCAGACCCAATCCACCGCGGCGTCCTCCAGGGCCGCGACCACCTGGGCCTCGTGGGCGGCTCGATGATTGGCGCCGGTCCGCTCGGCCCGGTGGGGGATCGCCACCGCCGGCAGGCCCAGCTCCACCGCCTTCGCGAGCCCTGGCGCCTCCGGGCGGTTCGAGACCACCAGGGCGATCTCCGCCGGCACCTCGCCGGCCTGGATCGCTTGGTGGATCGCCAGGAAGTTGCTCCCGCGGCCCGAGAGGAGGATGCCCAGACGCGCCGGACGAGGGGGCTCGGAGGCCTCAGGCACCGGGGACCTCGGCGTGTTCCTCGCTCCCCAGGTCGTAGACCACGCCGGAGCCTCCCGCCTGCACGCTCCCGATGACCCAGGCCTTCTGCTTGCGCCGGCGCAGGGCCTCCAGGACCTCCCCCACCGCCTCCCGGTCCACGACCAGGACGAAGCCGATCCCCATGTTGAAGACCCGGAACATCTCCTCCGTCTCCACCTCACCGTGCTCCTGGAGGAGGCGGAAGAGCTCCGGGACCTCCCAGGTGCCGAAGCGGACCAGGGCGTGGCTCTTCTTCGGCAGGACCCGCGGCAGGTTGTCGGTCAGGCCGCCGCCGGTGACGTGGGCCATGGCGTGGAGGCCCGGGTGGCCGAGGAGGGGCTCCACCGGCCCCAGGTACGAGAGGTGCGGGTCCAGGAGGAGCTCGCCCACCGTGCGCTTCGCCGCCTTGCCTCGAGCCCCCGGGACCCGGTCGCCGAGGCCCAGGCCGAGGCCCTCGAAGAGGACCTTCCGGGCCAGGGAGTAGCCGTTCGTATGGAGCCCCGCCGAGGGGAGGCCCACCAGGACGTCTCCGGGGCGGACGCAGTGCTCGTCCTCGCGCCGGGGGAGGATCGCCGGCCGGTCCACCAGCCCCACGATGAAGCCCACCAGCTCGTAGTCCCCGGGCTGGTAGAAGCCGGGCATCTCGGCGGTCTCGCCGCCCAGGAGGGCGCAGCCGTTCTCCCGGCAGCCCCGGGCCACGCCGCCCACCAGCTCCACCATGGCGGCGGGCTCGAGCACCCCCGCCCCGACGTAGTCCAGGAAGAACAGGGGGCGAGCCCCCTGGACCAGGAGGTCGCCCACGCAGTGGTTGACCAGGTCCCGCCCGACGGTGGAGTAGTCCCCGGCCATCCGGGCGACGGCGAGCTTGGTACCCACCCCGTCGGCGGAGGCCACCAGGACCGGCTCCTCCATCCCGGTCAGGTCCGGCCGGAAGAGCCCCCCGAAGCTCCCGATCTCCGTGAGAACGCCCTCCGTGAACGTGCCCTTCGCCAGCTTCTTGACCTTGCGGAGGGCCTCCTCCTGGGCGTCGATGTCTACGCCGGCGGCGGCGTAGGTGCTGTCGCTCTTGCGCTGGGACACGGCTCGGGGTCTCCCTCCGGGGAGTCGGGATCTTACCAGCGGGGGACGTGCTAGGTTTCCTGCATGCGCCGTTTGCGCCCCCTCCTCCGGAGCCGCTGGTCGCCGGCCCTCCTCGTCGCCGCCGCGTCGTTGGGCCTCGCGGGAACGCTGGCAGCCGAGCTCGACCGCCGGGCCGGACAGACCGTGGCCGTCGGCCCCGGCGACGTCGTGCCGGACGACCTCTACGCCGTGGGCGAGACGGTGCGGATCGAGGGCACCGTGCAGGGCGACCTGGTGACCACCGCGCGCCGGGTGATCGTCGCCGGGACCGTGGAGGGAGACCTCCTGGCGCTGGGCCAGTCGGTGCTGGTGGACGGCACCGTGGGCGACGACGCCCGGGTCGCCGCACAGGTCCTGCGCCTGGGGCCCGGCGCCCGACTCGCCGACGACCTGGTGAGCGCCGGGTTCAGTGTGGAGGCCGCCGACGGCAGCTCCGTCGGAGGTTCGGTCGTCGCCCTCGGGTACCAGGCGCTCCTGGCGGGCGAGGTCGCCGAGCGCCTGCTGGGCTCCTTCGCCGCCCTCGAGCTCGCGGGAACGATCGAAGGGGACGTGGAAGTGTCGGTGGGCCCCGCCGACGACGGAGCGCCGGGGGCCTTCTGGCCGACCGAGATCCCGATCCCCCCGGTCGACCCCGGCCTGACAGTGAGCGACGCGGCGCAGCTGGGCGGAGACCTGCGCTACGAGTCGCCGGACGCGGGGGAGATCGCTCCCGGGGCCCGGGTCGCGGGCGAGGTGACCCACGAGGAGGTGACACCGGCCGCGGAGGAGGAGCCCTCCCCGGTCGAGCACGGCCTGGACGCCATCCGGCGCCTGGTCGCCCTGCTGCTGGTCGGAGGACTCCTCCTCCTGGCCGCCCCCCGCTGGACCGCCTCTCTCACCGACCTGGTCCGCCGCCGGCCGCTGCCGAGCCTGGGCTGGGGCGTGATCTTCCTGGCGGTGGCGCTGGTGGCCGCCGCCGCCGTGGCCCTGGCCACCGCTCTCGGGGCGGCGGTCTTCGGGCTCCTCACCCTCGGCGGACTGGTGGTCACGGTGATCGGCGGCGGCATCCTCGCCGAGCTGGGGCTGGCCCTCGCCGTGCTCCTCGCCGCGGCCTACCTCGCCCCGGTGATCGTCTCGCTCGCCGGCGGCAGGCTCGCCGTGGCCCGAGGCGCGGCACCCACCGGCGAGCTCTCCCGGGGAGCGCGCTTCGCCGCCCTGGCCCTGGGGGCGCTGGTCCTGGTCCTCGCCGGCCTGGTCC
>JBKHJP010000415.1:0-3610 GCA_046538065.1 Thermoanaerobaculia bacterium
TTGTTTGACACGATGGGCCGTGGAGGTGTGATTGTGTTTTTCCGCTGGTTTCCGTGGAGACAGATCGTCAGCCGTGTCGCCCGGGCCAAGGGGCTGATCGACCCGATCCGGGTGCTCTCGCGGCTGGAGAGCTTCGCCCAGCCCCTCGAGGTCAAGGAGCCCCTGGAGCTGCTGCGCTCCGGGCTGGTCTTCCACGCCCGCGGCCTCCTGAACACCGCGATCCAGCACAACCTCGACTGGGTCTGGCCCTTCTGGGTGGAGCGCCAGTACGACCCCCGGGACGTCGCCTTCATCCCCCGGGCCTTCTCCATCACCCACGTCAACCTGACCCACCGGAACTGGACGGCCGTGGGCGTGCCCGGGTTCGACGAGCTCCCCATCGTCGACCCCCGGGGCCTGGCGACCCCCTTCTGGGACTCCTGGTCCCTGGACGCCTGGGTCCTGGGGCCGGACGGCACCCGCCTGGTGCCGTCCCGGGTGGAGCGGGCCGTCCAGAGGATGGATTGCTGCGGCCCGGGGGGAGACGACGTGCTCGCCGTGGTCACCGAGTGTGCGGCCGACGGGCTGGAGCTCGCATCCCGGGGGGAGGTGGAGGCCCCCGCCGAAGGCGAACCCCGGCTGGTCCTGCGGGTGACGGCCTCCGCCGGGGGGCGTTCCGCCTCGGCGGGCGGCGGCGACGGATGGCTGGTCATCGCCCTGCGGCCCTACAACCCGGAAGGGGTGAGCTTCGTCCACCGGATCGCCCTGGAGGGCGACCGCCGCGGCTGGACGGTCGGCAAGGGCCGGCACGTGCGCTTCAGCGAGCCCGCGGACCGGCACCGCTTCTCCGACTACCACTCCGGCGACGTGTGGGCTCGCCTGCCGGAGGGGGGGCACCGCGGGGAGATCCACTGCACGGTGGGCATGGCGACCGCCGCGGCGCTCTTCCGCCTGGAGGCGGGGCGGCCCCGGACGGTGGCCGTCAGCGTGCCCCTCGGCGCGCCCCGCGCCGGAAAGGTCCAGACGCTGCTCCGGCGGACCCGGGCTCCCTCCGGCGGGAGCTGGCCGCAGGCCCTGGACGGCGTGTGCCGCCTGCGCACCCCTCACCGGCGCCACGCCTTCCTCTACGAGTCGGCCCTCCGGAGCCTGGTCCTCCACTCCCCGGGACGCGACGTCTACCCCGGGCCGTACACCTACCGCCGGTTCTGGTTCCGGGACGCGGCTTTCATCCTCCACGCCCTGGCGTGCGCCGGGCTCTTCGGCCGGGTGGAGCCGTGCCTCGACTCCTTCCCGGGCCGCCAGACCCGGGCCGGCTTCTTCCTCTCCCAGGAGGGGGAGTGGGACTCGAACGGCGAGGCCCTCTGGATCCTCCGCCGGAGCGCCGAGCTCTCCGGCCGGCCGGTGCCGGAGGCGTGGCGCAAGGCCGTCGTCCGGGGAGCGCGGTGGATCCTGGACAAGCGGGTCGACGCCGGGGGCACCCTCCACGCCGGCCTCCTGCCCCCGGGGTTCTCCGCCGAGCACCTGGGCCCCAACGACTACTACTACTGGGACGATTTCTGGGGCGTGGCCGGGCTCGACTCCGCCGCCTGGCTCCTGGAGGACCTGGGACGGCCGGAGGAGGCCCGCCCCTTCCGCGAGGGCGCGGCCGACCTCCTCGCCGCCGTCGAGGCGAGCGCCGCCGGGGTGGCGGAGCGCCTGGGCCGCCCGGGGCTTCCGGCGTCGCCCTACCGCCGCCTGGACTCCGGCGCCGTGGGCTCCCTCGCCGGGTCCTACCCGCTGCAGGTCTGGGCGCCGGACGATCCGCGCGTCCTGGACACGGCCCGCTACCTGGTGGAGTCGTGCCTGGTCGACGGCGGGTTCTTCCTCGACGTGATCCACTCCGGCGTCAACCCCTACCTCACCCTCCACCTGGCGCAGGTCCTCCTGCGGGCCGGGGACCCGGACAGCGTCGAGGGCGCCCGGGACCTCATCCGCACGGTGGCCGAGCTCGCCTCGCCCACCGGACAGTGGCCGGAGGCGGTCCATCCCCGCACCAGGGGCGGCTGCATGGGGGACGGCCACCACGTGTGGGCCTCCGCCGAGTGGGTGCTGGCGGTCCGGAACGCCTTCGTCCGCGAGGAGGGCGACGGCCTGGTCCTGGCCTCCGGCGTCCTGCCGGAGTGGCTCGAGGAAGGCCAAGAGACCTCTTTCGGCCCGGCGCCGACCCCGTGGGGGCCGGTGACGGTTCGCCTCGTCCCGGAGGGCGGGCGGGTCCACGTCTCCTGGGAGGGCGACTGGCGGGGCGAGCCGCCGCCGGTCGTGGCCCGCCCCCCCGCCCTGCCCCTGGAGCGGGTCTCGGAGGAGGTCTCGTGAACATCCTCCTGCTCACGAACACGTACACGCCCCACGTGGGCGGCGTCGCCCGGAGCGTCGAGAGCTTCGCCCAGGAGTACCGCCGCCGGGGGCACCGGGTGCTCGTGGTGGCGCCGGAGTTCGAGGGCGTGCCGGAGTCGGAAGAAGGGGTCCTCCGGGTGCCGGCGATCGTGCGCTTCAACGGCAGCGACTTCTCGGTGCCGGTGCCGGTGCCCCGGGGGCTCGCCTCGGCCGTGGAGAGTTTCGGAACCGACGTGGTCCACTCCCACCATCCGTTCCTGCTGGGGGACACGGCGCTGCGCCTGGCCGCCTCCTGGGACCTGCCGGTGGTCTTCACCCACCACACGCTCTACGAGCGCTACACCCATTACGTGCCCGGCGATTCGCCGGCCATGAAGCGCTTCGCCGTGGAGCTCGCGGTGGGGTACTGCAACCTGTGCGATGCGGTGATCGCCCCCAGCGAATCGATCGCCCGGCTGCTGCGCGAGCGCGGGGCGACGGTGCCCCTGCGGGTCATCCCCACCGGAGTCGACCGCACGCGCTTCGCCGGCGGCGACGGCGCGGCGTTCCGGGCGGGGCTCGGGATCCCCCGGCAGGCACTCGTGGTGGGCCACGTGGGCCGCCTGGCGCCGGAGAAGAACCTGGGCTTTTTGGCCCGGGCGGTGGGGCGGTTCCTCGTGGACCGGCCGGAGGCGCACTTCCTGGTGGTGGGGGGCGGGCCGTCGGGGGAGGACCTCCGGCGGACCTTCGAGCGCCTCGGGGTGGCCGGGCGCCTCCACGCCCCCGGCGTCCTGGCGGGCGGCGAGCTGGTGAGCGCCTACCGGGCCATGGACCTGTTCGCCTTCGCGTCCCACACGGAGACCCAGGGGATGGTCCTCGCCGAGGCCATGGCCGCCGGTGTGCCGGTGGTCGCGGTGGACGCCTCGGGGGTCCGGGAGGTCGTGGAGGACCGCGGCAACGGGCGTCTCCTCGCCTCGGACGACGAGGACGCCTTCGCCGGAGCCCTGGCCTGGGTGGCCGAGCGCCGCGGGGCCGGAGACCGGGCGCTGGAGCGGGCCGTGGCCGCCACGGCCCGGCGCTTCTCCCTGGAGCGCACCGCCGGCGACGCCCTGGAGCTCTACCGGAGCCTCCAGCCCGCGCGGCCCTCCCCGAAGGCTGTGGACACGAGCGCCTGGGCCTCCGCCCGGCGTCGCCTGGCGGAGGAGTGGAGGATCTTCCGCAACATCGCCGCCGCCGCCGGGGAGTCGGTGCGCCGCGGAGGCGAGGAGGAGAGTCTCCC
>JBKHJP010000416.1:0-3608 GCA_046538065.1 Thermoanaerobaculia bacterium
CCCGCCGACCAGAGGGCTTCGGGGCCGCCGCCGGAGCGGAACTCCCCGGCCCCTGACCCGGGCGGAACCCGCCCCGGACCCCCACCCAGGCCCCTCGACTCCGCTCGGGGCGACAACACGGACTCGGAACGACAACAGGAAGAAGCGCGGAAAGGGAAAGGGTGTGGCGAATCCCCGGCAGGGGCACGGACGGCCGAAACGGCGGAGGCAGGGAACCGACGGCCGAACCCGCGGGGCGGGGGAAGGGCAGGGGCCGGGGATTCCGAGCCGGCGGCGGCAGCCGCGCCCGCCGATCGAGGCCGGGTAGACGAACCCACCGCTGGCGCCACCGGCGGCCCGGCCCACCACTGACAGCTCGCTACGGCACGCCAGCCACCTCCAGGCCTCGCGCCGGCAGGCCACCCGACGGCCCGCAGCACCCCGAACGGCGGGAGTGCACCCCCGCCGACCAGAGGGCTTCGGGGCCGCCGCCGGAGCGGAACTCCCCGGCCCCTGCCCGGGCGGAACCCGCCCCGGCCCCCCGCCCAGGCCCCTCGACTCCGCTCGGGGCGACAAATGGGAGGCTCGGGGCGAATGGGGCGGCTCGGGACGAATGGGGCAGCTCGGGGCGAATGGGGGAGGCTCGGGACGAATGGGGCAGCTCGGGGCGAATGGGGGAGGCTCGGGGCGAATGGGGCGGCTCGGGGCGAATGGGGCGGCTCGGGGCGAATGGGGAGATTCGGGGCGAATGGGGGCGGCACGGAGCGCGTGGGGAGGTTCGGGGCGAGGACGCGTCAGCCGTCGGCCAGTGGATCCGCCCCGCCGAAGCCGACGAACACCGGCTCCGGCCGGAGCACCACGCCGAAGCGCTCCTGCACCGCCCCCCGGATCTCCCGGGCCAGGGCCAGGAGGTCCGCCGTCGTGCCGCCCCCGTGGTGGACCAGGGCCAGGGCGTGGCGCGACGACACCCCCACCGGGCCGCGCCGGGTCCCCCGGGGAAAGCCCGCCCGCTCCACCAGCCAGCCCGCCGCCAGCTTCGCCCGGCCCGGCTCCGCCTCGAAGCGCGGGACCTCCGACGGGTCCCGGGCGAGGCCCGCCGCCACCGCCCGGTCCACCACCGCGTCGGCCTCCCGGGCCGGCAGCACCGGGTTGACGAAGAACGAGCCGACGCTCCGGCGGTTCGGGTCCCCCCCGTCGAGGACCATGGATTTGGACCGCCGGAGCACCAGGACCGCCCGCCGGACCTCCTCCAGGGTCGGACCGCCGGCCTTCGACGGCGCCTTCCCCGCTCCGCCACCCGCCCCGCGGGTCCCCGTCATTTCCCCCGGCGCAACGTCCCGCGCCAGGGCCCGCTCCAGCTCGCCGTAGCGCACCGGAGCCGGCGCGCCGGGGGCGAGGCGCAGGGTCACCGCGAGGACGACGAAGCGCTCCGGCTCCCGCCGGAACACGCTGTCCCGGTAGGCGAAGCCGCACTCCCCGGGGGGCAGGCTCCCCTCTTCGAGGGTCGAGCGCTCCAGGACCCGAACCGACTCCACCACCTCCGCCACCTCCCGACCGTAGGCCCCCACGTTCTGGATCGGCGTGGCGCCCGCCGTCCCCGGGATCCCCGAGAGGCATTCGAGACCGGCGAGCCCGCCGGCCACCGTCCGCTCCACCAGCGGATCCCAGGGCTCGCCGGCGGCCGCCGTCCAGAGCTCGGCCCCCGACCGGCCCGCCGGCCCCGGTGCCCGCCGGCGGTCGATCCCCCGCTGGACCATCCGGACGACCAGGCCCTCGAACCCGGCGTCGGCGACCACCACGTTCGACCCCCCCGCGAGGAGCGCCGCCGGCACGCTTTCGGCCCGGGCCCAGCGGAGGGCCTCGGCCACGGTGACCCCGTCCCGGGCGTCGACCAGGAAGCGCGCGCGGCCCCCCAGGCCCAGGCTGGTGAGCGGCGCCAGGGGGACGTCCCGGTGCAGGACGGAGCGCAGGGCGGCGGGGAGGGTCTGGACCATGGAGGAGGGGCGTACTGCGCCCGGTAGGATACCAGCGGCATGCATCGCTCCAGCCCCGCCCCGGGACGCGCCGCTTCGCCGCCCGGGTGGGCGTCAAGCCCCTCGCTTCCTCACGGCCCCTCGCCGTTCTTGGTCTTCTTCTCCTGGACCTCGCCGGTCATGGGGACGAAGCGCACGGGGGCGATCCGGCGGTTCGTGAACGTGTTGTCCTCGTTCTTGACGATCAGGCGCAGGTCCTGGAAGTAATCCCCCACGGGCACCACCATCCGGCCCCCGACCTTGAGCTGGTCCAGGAGCGGCTGCGGCAGGCGCGGCGGCGCGGCGGTCAGGATGATGGCGTCGAACGGGGCATAGGCGGGCCAGCCGCCGTACCCGTCACCCACCTTCAGGTGGACGTTGCCGTACCCCAGGTGGCGCAGGCGGACGTCGGCCCGGTGGGACAGGGGTTCGATGATCTCGATCGAGTAGACCTCGTCGGCCACCCGGGAGAGCACCGCCGAGTGGTACCCGGAGCCGGTGCCGATCTCCAGGACCTTTTCGTCCCCCGAAAGGTCCAGCAGCTCGGTCATCAGCGCCACCATGTAGGGCTGGGAGATGGTCTGGTCGTAGGCGATGGGCAGGGGGCGGTCGTCGTGGGCCCGGTCCCGGAGGTGGTCGGGCACGAAGAGGTGGCGGGGGACCTGCCGCATCGCCTCCAGCACCTCGGGCTGGCGCACCCCGCGGGCGACGATCTGCTCCTCGACCATGCGCGCCCGGGCTTCGGCGTGCTCGTCCTGGGCCGGGGCGGGTCGCGGCCCGGCCGATGCGACCAGTGCGACCAGGGCCAGGCAGGCGCGAAACGCCGGGACGACGCGGCGGGAGCGCACGGTCGACCGCCCTCCTTTCAGGGAGCCCCCGGGCGCTCGTAGGCCACCCGGCCGTCGACCACCGTGTAGTCCACCGGCACGTCGGGGATTTCCTCCGCGGAGACCTCCATCACGTCCCGGGCGAAGACCACCAGGTCGGCCCGCTTGCCGGTCTCCAGGCTCCCCACCTCCGGTTCGATGAAGAGGGACCAGGCGGCGTCCAGGGTGAACCCGCGGAGCGCTTCGGCCCGGGTCAGGCGCTGGTCCGGCAGCCAGCCGCCCGGCGGATCGCCCTCCAGGTCCTGGCGGGTGACGGCGGCGTAGAGCCCCAGGCGAGGGTCCGCCGACTCGACGGGGAAATCGCTCCCCAGGGCCAGGCGGCCGCCGGCCTGGAGGGCGCGCCGCCAGGCGTAGGCGCCGTCCAGCCGGGCCTGCCCCACCCGGTCCGGCGCCCAGGGCATGTCGGAGGTGGCGTGGGTGGGCTGGTGGGAAAAGACGACGCCCAGGCGCGCCGCCCGGTCCACGTCCTGCGGGCGCATGATCTGGGCGTGCTCCAGGCGGAACCGGGCCCCGGGGCGGGGCTCGCCGCCGAAGGCCGCCTCCAGGCCGTCCAGGACCACCAGGTTGCCCCGGTCACCGATGGCGTGGATCCCGAGCTGGAAGCCGGCCTCCAGGGCCCGGGCGGCGACGTCCCGGATCCGCTCCTCGCCGGTGATGAGAAGGCCGAGGTTGGAGGGGTCGTCGCTGTAGGGCTCCACCAGGGCGGCCCCGCGGCTGCCCAGGGCCCCGT
>JBKHJP010000417.1:0-3604 GCA_046538065.1 Thermoanaerobaculia bacterium
GCTCCGTCCTGAGCGAGCGTGGCGAGCCGGAGGATCGGCCGGGGTGGGTGGGTGCCGCCTGCCCCCTCCTCCGGGGTCTCGATCCAGTGTTCCGCGCCGGTGGCTCGCTCCTGGTGGTTGCGGTGCGGGGGGGGCCGCCGTGGTCCCTGCGGCGTCCGGCCGAGGCGGAGCTCGGCCGCTTCACGCAATCGTGCACTCCGCGCCGGGTCGGGCGTTTCCGCGTGTCGCGTCGGCGACTGGGGAGGGGGGCGGGTCTGTGGACGACGTCGAGGCCCGACCCACTCACCCTGGCGCCCGGCTCGGTGGATCGGCCGACCGCCCGGTCCAGCCCGAGCCAGCCCCTGATTCCCGGCTCGGCGGTCGGTTCATTCACAGGCTCCGAGGCGGAGCTTCGTTCCCCTGGTAGAGTCCGCCGCCACGATGGAGGACCGCCTGCTGAGCCACTTCGCGAGCTTCCGGCTCGCTGCGCCGTTCTGGGACCTTGACGGGAGCGACCGGGCCCGCGTGGTCGGCGATCTTCTCGCCGGAGCCCGGGACGCTGCTGCGCGCGTGGAGGCCTACCAGCTCTACCCCACGCGGGGCGATGCCGACCTCCTCCTGTGGAGCGCCCTTCCGTCCGCCGAGGGGGAGGCGCCCCGGGCCTTCTTCGACGGCCTGGGCCGCGCCGTGGCCCGTGCCCGGCCGTACCTGGAGCCGTCGCACACCTTCTGGGGGCTCACCCGGCCGTCGCCCTACACCGGGCGGCGCGGCTCGGACCGGCAGATCGACGCCGTCGCCGGCGAGCGCGACCCGTACCTGGTCGTCTACCCCTTCACCAAGACCGCCGACTGGTACCTGCGCCCGGAGACGGAGCGCCGCGACCTCATGGGGGAGCACATCCGGGTGGGCCGCCGGTTCCGGGAGGTCCGCCAGCTCCTGCTCTACTCCTTCGGCCTCCAGGACCAGGACTTCGTCGTGGTCTACGAGACGCCGGAGCTGGCGCGCTTCTCCGAGCTCGTCCGGGAGCTCCGGGGGACCGAGGCCCGGCGCTTCACCGCCCGGGACACGCCGATCCTCACGGCCTGCCACCTCCCCGACCCGGCGGACGGGCCGTGGGGGTAGGCGAGCCCGCCACGACCGGGGCTCGTCGTGCAGGGGAGGCGCGCGTCTCCTGCCGCGGGCGGACGCAAGGTCCGCCCCTACACGCGAGGGAGGACGGTCCGCCCCTACACGCGAGGGAGGACGATCCGCCCCTTCCTGCGACCGAGGGAGATCCGGAGCGGAGCAGAGGAGAGCAGGCGTGGCGCTCTCGGCCCCGCCGCCGGGCCGTGCTGCTGATGGCCTACGGTGGGCCCGGGTCCCTGGACGAGGTGGAGCCCTTCCTGCTGGACGTCCGGGGCGGGCGGGAGACCCCCGGGGAGCTGGTGGAGGAGGTGACGGCGCGCTACCGGGCCATCGGCGGGGGCTCGCCGATCCTCGAGCGCAGCCGGGAGCAGGCCCGGGCCCTGGAGGGGGAGCTCGCCCGCGGCGGCGGCGAGTGGCGGGTGTTCGTCGGCATGCGCCACTGGCACCCCTACATCCGGCAGGCCGTCGGGGAGATCGTGGCGGAGGGCTTCGACGAGCTGGTGGCCCTGTGCCTGACCCCCCAGGAGTCGAGCATGTCGGTGGGGGCGTACTTCCGGGAGCTCGACCGGGCTCTGGACCGGGCTCTGGACGGGGCCCTGGAGGGCGCGAGGCTCGCCGGAGCCGCCGAGGCCGGTGCCACGGAGCCGCACCCCGCGCTGGCCGAGGGCCCCGGCGCCCGGACGACGGGCTCACCGCCCGCGCTTCGCCGGATCCGGAGCTGGCACGACCACCCGGGGTTCGTGGACGCCGTGGCCGCCAGGGTGGAGGAGGCCCTCCGGCGGTTCCCCGGGCCGGGCTCCCCGGGCCGCCCGCACGAGCCGGAGGTCCAGGTGGTCTTCACCGCCCACAGCCTGCCGGAGTCCATCCTGAAGGAGGGGGACCCCTACGACCGGCAGGTCCGGGAGACGGCCGCCCGGGTCGCGGAGCGCGTCGCGGCCCGGACCGGCCGGGCTCTGCCCTGGCAGGTGGCCTACCAGAGCGCCGGCGCCCGGGCGGTGCCCTGGCTCGGGCCGTCCCTGGACGAGACCCTCCGGCGGCTGGCCTCGGAGGGGGGCTCGGCCGTGGACTCGACCGTGAGCAGGGAGGGCTCCCCGGAAGGCCGCCCCGCGGTCCTGGTGGCCCCCGTGGGCTTCGTCTCGGACCACGTGGAGATCCTCTACGACCTGGACGTGGAGGCCCGTGAGGAGGCGCGGGAGCTCGGCGTTCGGCTCGAGCGGACCGCCTCGCTCAACGACTCGCCGGACTTCATCGCGGCCCTTGCGGACCTGGTGCGTTCGGCTCTCCGGTAGCATCGCGCCCATGCCTCGCGTCGCCATCGTCGGCGGCGGTATCGCCGGCCTGGCGGCCGCCCACGCCCTCGTCCGCAGCCCCGGTCCCGCATGGGGCTCCGGCACCCGTGGCCCCGAGCTGGCGGTGACCCTGGTGGAGGCCGGCGAGCGGCCCGGCGGCAAGATCGCCACCGAGCGCCTGGACGGGTTCCTGGTGGAGGCGGGGGCCGACTCCTTCGGGACGCGCCGGCCCGGAGCCCTGGAGCTGGTGGAGGATCTGGGCCTGTCGGGCGAGGTGCTCCCCACCCGGGGCGGCCGCGTCCTGGTGCTCCGGGACGGGCGCCTGGAGGAGCTGCCGTCGGGGCTCCACGTGGTCGTCCCCACCGACCTGCCGCAGGTCCTGGCCTCGCCCCTGCTGTCGGCGAGGGGCAAGCTCCGGGTCGCCCTGGACCTGCTCCGCCTGCCGCCGGGCAACGGCCGGGTTCCTCCGGAAGCCGACGAGGCGGTGGCCCCCTTCCTCCGGCGCCACTTCGGCGCCCAGTACGTGGAGAGGGTCGCCGCACCTCTGCTGGCCGGGATCCACGCCGCCGACCCGGAACGGCTGTCGCTGCGCTCGGCCATGGCGCCCCTGGCGATGCTGGAGCGCCGCCACGGCTCCCTCGTGCGGGGCGCCCGCCGGGTCGCCAGAGGCGGTCCGGCGCGGGTGGGCCTGGACCGGGGCGTGGGGAGCCTGGTGGAGGCCCTGGCCCGGCGGCTGGAGGGCGCCGGGGTGGAGGTCCTGACCGGCCGCGCCGCGGTGGGTGTCGAGCCGGTGGGCGGCGGGCGGGACGGGTCTCCTCCGGAGGCGTTCCGCCTGCGCCTGGCGGGCGGCGGCGCCCTGGAGGCCGAGGCGGTCGTCCTGGCGACCCAGCCGGGGCAGGCGGCCTCGCTGGTGGAGCCGTTCGCTCCCGGGCTCGCCGGCAGCTTCAGGGCCCTGCCCATGACCTCCACCGCCACCGTGTCCCTCGGCTTCCGGCGCGGGGACGTCCGCCACTCCCTGGACGCCCTGGGTTTCCTGACCCCGCCGGGAGCCGGCCGGGTGCTCCGGGCCTGCACGTTCGCCTCGAGCAAGTTCCCCGGGCGGGCGCCCCGGGGGGCCGTCCTCGTCCGGGCCTACCTCGCGGCCCCGTCCGGTGCTGAGCGAGCCGAAGGAAGCCTGCCGGAGGACGACGACCGGCTGGTGCGCCTGGCCG
>JBKHJP010000068.1:0-15104 GCA_046538065.1 Thermoanaerobaculia bacterium
AGGAGCAGGGCCGGCCGGCACGCCAGCGCCATGGCGATGACCACCCGCTGGCGCTCGCCCCCCGAGAGCTCGTGGGGGTAGGCGCCCAGCCGCCGCCCGGCGCCGGCGAGCCCCACGCGCTCCAGGAGCCTCCGGGCCTCGGCCCGGGCCTCCCGGCGATCCGCCCGCCGGTGGGCCCGGACCGCCTCGGCGACCTGGAAGCCCACCGTGAAGGCCGGGTTGAGGGCGGTCATCGGCTCCTGGAAGACCATGGCGATCCGTTCGCCCCGCACCCGCCGCATCTCCGGTTCGGAGAGCGCCAGGAGGTCGCGCCCGTCCAAGAGAACGCGCCCTCCCGCCACCCGCACCCCGGAGGGGAGCAGGCGCAGTGCGGCGAACGCCGTCATGCTCTTCCCCGCTCCGGATGCGCCCACCAGGCCCACCGCCTCCCCTGAGCGCACCTCCAGGGAGGCCTCCCGGACCACCGGCGCCGGGCCGCACGGCCCGGGCACCGTCACCGTGAGGCCGCGGATCGCCAGCAGGGGGTTCACGGGCCTCTCCGGGCTCGTCCCGGAGCTCGTCTCAGAGCTTGTGAATGGATCTCCGGCCGTAACGAGGGCGCTCCCGGGCGCCCCTCGCAAGGCGCGCCGACGCAGGCGTAGCCGGGCCTACGTCGAGGAGGCGCAACGCCGCGAGGGGTGATTCGGGGGCGCCCGCAGTAGGGCGGCGATTCATTCACAAGCTCTCAGGCTCGGGACGCCAGCCCCCTCAGCCAGTGGACGGCCAGGGCGACGCCGTAGCCCGTGGCCCCTTTCTTCTTGCCGTCGTCTTCCTCCGGGTTCTGGGACGGGCCGGCGATGTCCAGGTGGGCCCAGCGCTGGTGTTCCCCGACGAAGCTCGCGAGGAAGGACGCCGCCGTGCTGGCGCCGCCCCAGCGACCGCCGGAGTTCTTGAGGTCCGCGTGGTGGCCCCTCATCTCCTCCCGGAACTCGGGCCAGAGCGGCAGGCGCCACAGGCGCTCGCCCCCGGCCTCGGCGGCCTGGAGGAGCTCCCCCGCCAGGGCGTCGTCCGGCGTGAACAGGCCGGCCCCGTGGTGTCCCAGGGCCACCACGCAGGCGCCGGTGAGGGTGGAGTACTCCAGGAGGGCCTCCGCCCCCTCTTCCACCGCCAGCGTGAGGGCGTCGGCCAGGATGAGCCGGCCCTCGGCATCGGTGTTGAGGACCTCCACGGTCTTGCCGCTGTAGGTCCGGAGGATGTCCCCGGGACGGTAGGCCGCACCGTCGGGCATGTTCTCGGCCAGGGGGAGGTAGAGCCGCAGGCGCACCGGGAGCTCCAGGCGCCCGACGGCCGCGGCGATCCCCAGGACGGTGCAGGCGCCGGTCTTGTCGTACTTCATCTCGTCGAGCCGGGCGGACGGCTTGATCGAGATGCCGCCGGTGTCGAAGGTGATCCCCTTGCCCACCAGGGCCACCACGGGGCCCTCCGTGCCCCACTCCATGCGGACGAGCCGGGGTGGGGTGGCCGAGCCCTTGCCGACCGCCAGAATGCCCTCCATGCCCAGCTCCTCCAGGTCCGGGCGTCGCAGCACCCGGACCCCCATCCCCAGGGACTCGCCGAGCTCCCGGGCCCGCTCCTCCATCCACTCCGGGTCGGCGACGTTCGCCGGGGTGTTGGCCAGGTTCCGGGTCACCCGCACGCCCTCCGCGGTGGCCCGGGCGGTGGCGAGCGCCTCCCGGTACGCCGCGGCCTGCCCGTCTCCCGGCGGGGGCACCACGGCGGCGCGACGCAGCCGGATCGGAGCGCGGTCCGTGGCGTCGAGGTACCGATCGAAGCGGTAGGCCCCGAGGGCCAGGCGGCGGCAGATGCGCTCGGCGGCTTCCGCTCCCCGGCCCTCCGGCGCGTCGGGGACGACGACCGCGCAGCTCTCCACGCCGTTGACCCTGAGGCTCTCCAGGCACCGGTCGAGCCAGGACAGGAGCTTGTGGATCCCGAACTCGGAGCGCTTCCCGAGGCCCTGGAGCACCACGCTCCCCACCGGGCCGGACTCCGGCGTCACCTCGGACCACTGCTTCTTCCGGCCGGCGAAGCCGGGCCGGGCCGCCGCCCGCTCCACGGCCCGGGCGAGCTCCCCCGGCAACCCGGCCACCGGCGGTCCTTCGCCCTCGAAGCAGCCCGCGACCAGGACCTCCGTCTCAAGGACGCCCTCGCCGGCGATCTCCAGCTGCACGAGCTCGTTCATTCTCCTCGCGGTCCTCCCGTCCTCGTCGTGTCCGTGAGCCCTTCGTCCGGCCCTAGGAGTCTGCGCGGCAGAAATCCAGGGTCGCGCGCATGGGTCTTGCGGGTCGGATCCAAGGCGCGAGGAGGAGGCGATGCCGTAGCATCGTCGACGACGAGCAACGCCGGAGACGGCCTGCAACCCCCATGCGCCCAGTGGGTTGCGGGCGGCGTGGGGCCATCTACGGCGTTGCCGCTCCTCAACGATGCTACAGCATCGCCTGCGTCGCGGCGCCTTGTATCTGACCCCACGGCGCTCGCAACGCGACCCTGGATTTCTGCCGCGCAGACTCCTAGGCCCGAGACTCGCATCCCGGGCGGCCGGCCGGACGATATGCTATCTCTTCGTCGTCGAACGAGTCGCCACCAGCCGTCGGCCCGTCATGAACGAGACCGCGATCTTCCGCCACCTCCAGGGGCCCTTCAGCTTCCTCCGGCCTACGCCTGAGGAGGTGCGGCGCGTGGTCGCCCGGGGGCGGTTCGCTCTGCCCAGGCCACAGCCCATCTTCCTGGAGGACGAGAGCGCCACGCCCATGGCGGGCTTCCCGATCCTCATCTCGGACCGCCTCCGCTCCCTCCGGGACGCCCTGGTCCGCTACGTCCTCCAGGAGGAGCGGCTCCAGATGGGCATCTTCCTCCGCCGGCCCACCGACCGGAAGGCCTACACCCAGGCCTGGGAGGCCTACCGGTCCCAGCTCGCCCGGGCCGTGGAGAACGCCACCATCTCGAGCTACGGCCGGCAGTTTCCGGAGCTCTTCTGGCTCCACCACTCCCTGGACCTGGCCGCCCTCCTCAAGGAGACGCCCCGGAGGGTCACCCGGGAGGACCAGGACCTGGGCCGCCGCCACGGAAGCGAGATCAAGTACCGGGTCTACGACCGGTACGTGGACCGTGTCCAGGCGTCGGCCTACGACCTGATGCAGCGTCTCGCGGCGGAGACCGACGAGGTGGAGGAGGAGCTCTTCCCCCGCCTCCTCACCCGCATGGTGGACAACGTCCTCGTCTTCACCGAGGACCACGTGAGCCCGAACCTTGCGGAGCTCAACGGCTACTTCGCCGGGCACCTGCGCCTGGACGGGCGGGACTTCCGGCGGCGGCTGGGAGCCCTGGAGCGCTGGCACGAGGAGCGCCTGGCCCGTGACGGCGACCTGGCCCTGGCGGCACGCCAGCTCCTGGACGCGGACCCGGAGCGGCACCGCGACCTCCTGATCCGGCCGGGCTACGCCACCTACCTGGCGGCCCTGCCGGGCTACGACGGCGGATCGCTCCTGCCGCCGGAGCTGGTGGAGGTCTGGGAGAGCCTCCTCTGGAAGCTCAAGGAGTTCGAGCTCCTCCACGCCTTGCGTCGCCTGATGGTCCCGGTCCAGCGCTCCGGCGACGCCCTGGTGACCAGCCGCGACGCCCTCAACCGCACGCTGATCGGCCGCACGGAGCTGCACCTCTCCTCGACGACCCGTCCCTTCGACTTCACGGCCCCCTGGGTGCTCGACCCCCAGATCCACCGCTTCGGGCTGATCTACGACATCGCCGACTTCTCCGACGTGGTCTCGGTCCTGCGGCGCTCCGGGTCCGAGACCCAGGACAGCTCCTTCCGCAAGATGTTCCGCTTCCAGCGCCGCATCAACCGGATGGCCGACGGCAAGCGGCTCAAGCTCGAGAAGTACCTGGGGGACGGCGCCTTCTACTCCAGCCGCCGGGGCCAGCGGATGCTGGCGGCGGCGATCCACATCCAGCGCCTCTACGAGCAGGCCTTGTCGGAGGGGTTCCCGTTCGACCGGGGGCTGCGCATCGCGCTGAACTACGGACAGTACCGGCTCATTCCGATCCACGTCTCCGAGACCGGGGCGGAGCGCTACGAGTTCTTCGGCCACGGCCTGGTCGAGCTCTCCCGCCTGACCACCGGCAAGGCCGCCCGGGAGATCGAAGAGATCAAGACCATGCTGGTCAACTTCGGGTACCGGGAGGACGTGGTCCACAAGTTCTTCGCGCCACTCCTCCAGCGCAACGTGGACGTGATCGACAAGGGCGAGGAGGCCCGCAGCTTCCACGCCTACATCAACCGGAACGGCAACCTGGTGAACGAGGGGCTGGTGGCCACCGCGAGCTTCATCGAGCAGCTCGACGCCGAGAACCGGTACTCGGAGCTCTTCCGGGCCACCGAGGGCGGCCGCACGTACGTGGCGTTCCACGTCCCGGACGTCCCGGCGGCCGGGCGCGGCGCCCAGCCCGCCCCTCCCCAGCTCCTGGTCGGCCTGCGCAAGCTCGGCGTCGCCTCCCTCAAGGGACTGGACAAGCTCGCCGTCTTCGAGGCGGTGGATCTCCGGGGCCACGACCCGGAGGCCCTGGAGCCCATGCACGGGCCGGGGCTGATGGCCGCCGTCGAACGGGCCTTCAGCGCCGGCCGCCACGGCCCCCGGGCCTCGGCCGGAGCCGGTGGCCCGTGAGCGCCCTCACCCGGACCGAGCTCGCCGGCTTCCCCGCCCCGTTCCGGGGGAAGGTCCGGGACGTCTACGATCTCGGCGACGAGCTCCTGATCGTCTCCACGGACCGGATCTCGGCCTACGACCACGTGCTCCGGCCCGGCATCCCGGACAAGGGGAAGATCCTCCACCAGCTCTCGGCGTTCTGGTTCGAGCGCCTCGCCGGCCTGGTGCCGAACCACCTCGTGGCCACGCGGCTCGAGGAGCTCCCGGAAGGACTCCGGCGCCGGCTGGAGCCGGAGTCGAGCCGCCTGGCCGGCCGCACGGCGCTGGTGCGCAAGGCCCGGGTCGTCCCCTTCGAGTGCGTGGCCCGGGGCTACCTGGCCGGGAGCGGCTTCCGGGAGTACCGGGCCTCCGGCTCGGTCTGCGGAATCCCCCTGCCCGCCGGGCTCCCCCGGGCCGGGCGGCTCCCGGAGCCGATCTTCACCCCGGCGACGAAGGCCCGGGAGGGCCACGACGAGAACGTCCCCTTCGCCGCCATGGAGGAGGCCCTGGGCCCGGAGCTCGCCGGCCGGCTGCGGGAGCTCACCCTGGAGCTCTACCGGCGCGGCGCCGCCCACGCGGCGGAGCACGACCTGATCCTGGCGGACACGAAGTTCGAGCTCGGCCTGGCCGGGGGCGGCGACGGCGGGGAGGCGCTCCTGCTGGTGGACGAGGTCCTGACCCCGGACTCGTCCCGCTACTGGGCGGTGGACACGTGGCGCCCCGGGGAGGATCCGCCGTCCTTCGACAAGCAGTACGTCCGCAACTGGCTGGACGCCTCCGGCTGGGACCACGAGTCGCCGCCCCCGGAGCTGCCCCCGGAGGTGGTGGAGGGTACGCGGCGGCGCTACCTCGAGGCGTTCCGGAGGCTCACCGGGAGCGAGCCGGAGCTCTGACCCCGCCGGCCGACCCTTCGGCTCCGCTCAGGGCGTGCGCAGAGCTCGGCCGCTTCACGCGGGCGAGGATCCTCCACCTCCACCGTGGAGGCCGGTCCCGATCGAAGCGCACCCGGTGCGACAGGGTCGCACCCTACGGACCCCGACTGTAGGGGCGGAGCTCGCCTCCGCCCGGGGGCGTTCTCGGTCGCCGGTACCGGGGCGGAGGCGAGCTCCGCCCCTACACGCACCCAGCCCGTCGCCGGCGTGATCCACCGGCGGCCCCCCTCAGAACCGGGGCAGGCTGCCCAGGAGGTACTTCAGGTCGTCGTCGCGCCAGGTCAGGCCGCCGCCCAGGAACAGGGAGTCGCGGCTCCCCTCCAGGAAGTCGTCGTAGCCCGCCCGGAGGTAGAGCATGTCGGTCAGCCGGTAGCGGCCGGTGAGCCGCAGGTGGGGCTCCAGGTCCCCCTCCCGGTCGAAGTCGAAGGCCTCGAGGGACAGCCAGGCCCGGCGGTCCAGGAGCGGGTACTCCACCTGGACCCCACCGGCGGACTCGATGATCCCGGCCCAGAGCCGCCCCTCATCGAGGACGGGGAAGCCGAAGAGGGCCGAGATCTCGAACTCGTCCTCCCGCTCGAAGGTCTCGGTGACCGTGGTCTCGGTGGTGCCGTCGGGGCGGGTCACGGTGGTTCGGCGCAGGCGGGTCTCCTCGCTCCCGAACGGCGTATTGACGATGCCCACCCGGTAGAACCTGCCGCTCTGGGGGTCCACGTCCAGGGTGAAGGCGCTCCGGGACTCCTCCACCGCCTCCAGGTAGTCGCCCTCCAGCCCGAGCCGGAGCTGGATCTTCTGGATCCCGCCCAGGGTGCCGGAGAGGGTCTCCACCCCCGACTCCACCGACTGGAGGGTCCCCACCAGCTCCTCGTGGGCCTCCTCGGAGGTCAGGAGCTTGCCCAGGGTCCCCTCGCCCCGGGAAAGTCGGCCCGTGACGTCGTTCAGGTTGTCCACCGAGGTTCGGGCCTCCTCCGTCAGGCTGCGCAGGTTCCCGGCGGCCGCCTGGAGGTCGGGCCGGCTCTCCCCCAGCGTGCCGTCGAGCTGGCCGAGGGTCTGGTCCATCCGGGCGAGCACCCCTTCCACCTGGCCGGTGAGCCGGGGAAGCTCCCGGGCCAGGGTGCCGCTGAAGCTCTCCACGTTGTCGATGGTGGCCGAGACCTGGTCCCGGTTCGTCTCCACGAGGGACCGGATCTCCTCCGCCACCGCCGCCAGGTTCTCGATCAGGCGGTTCAGGTCGCCCTCGCCCCCGACGTCCGCCAGGCTCTCTCCGACCTCGTTGAACTTCGACAGGGCCTCGTCGAAGGTGGGCGGGGTGTAGCCGGGGATCACGGCCTCCTCCGCCAGGGGCGGCGCCTCCGACGGCCCCGGCTCCAGGATCACGTACTTGTCCCCCAGGAGGCCCATGTTGGCGATCCGCGCCACCGTCCCCTCCGTCAGGGGGAGGTCCTCCTCCAGGACCATGCGCACGACGGCCCGGCGGTCCTCCAGGCCGATGCCGTCCACCCGCCCGATCCGCACGCCGGCGATGCGCACGGCGGACTTGTCGTCCAGTCCGGCCACCGAGTCGAAGGCGGCGAAGAGCGTGCTCTCCGGGCCGCCGAACAGGCGGACGTCCTCGATCTGCAGGATCAGGGCGCCCAGCACCACCAGGACGACGATGGCGAAGATCCCCACCTTGACGGCTTGCGACATGAACGGTGCCTCCACTTCAGGGACGGATCATCGAATCTGGATCGGTCTCGCCGGCGGCATCCTCGGCCCCGGCCAGCTCCCGCGGATCCGTGAGGGGGCCTTCGGCTTCGCCGTGGATGAACTGCTGGACCCGCGGGTCGTCCAGCTCCCGGAACGCCTCCGGCGGCGCCTGGGCCACGATCCTACCCTTCCACAGGAGCCCGATGCGGTCGGCGATCCGAAAGGCGCTCGCCATGTCGTGGGTGATGGTGATCGCGGTCGTTCCGGTCCCCTTGGTCATGTCGAGGATGACCTCGTCCACCAGGGCCGTGATGACCGGGTCCAGCCCGGTGGTGGGCTCGTCGAAGAGCAGGATCTCCGGCGCATGGGCGATCGCCCGGGCGAAGCCCACCCGGCGGCGCATGCCTCCGGAGAGCTCCGCAGGAAGCCTGTCGCCGATCCCGCCGAGGCGCACCAGCCGCAGGCACTCCTCCACCCGGTCACGGATCCGCTCCGCCGGCCACCGGGTGAGCCGCTTGAGGGAGAACCCCACGTTCTCCGCCACCGTCATGGAGTCGAACAGGGCTCCCTCCTGGAAGGACATGCCGAAGCGCCTGCGGAACCGGGTGAGCTCCCGGCTGGAGAGGGATCCCAGGTCGACGCCGTCGACGAGGACGCTCCCGGCATCGGGGCGCAGCAGGCCGATGACGTGCTTGAGCATGACGCTCTTGCCCGTCCCGGAGCCGCCGATGACGACCACCGACTCCCCCCGCCGCACGTCCAGGTCCAGGCCGTCCAGGACCCGGAGCTCCCCGAAGGCCTTCTCCAGCCCCCGCAGGGAAACCGTGACGTCTCCGTCCTTGCTCATCCGGACACCAGAGGCGTCAGCCACGTAAGAAGCTTCGTAAGGAAAAAGTCCGAGATGAGGATGGCGATGGACGCGGTGACCACGGCCCGGGTGGTGGCCCGGCCCACCCCTTCCGCGCCTCCGGTCGTGAAGTAGCCCTTCTGGCAGCCGATCACGCCCACCAGCAGGCCGAAAAACCCGGCCTTGATCAGGCCCTGGAAGAGGTCCCAGACGTCCATGTAGCGGAAGGTGCTCTCCACGTAGACCACCGGGTTCGCCCCCATGAGCACCACGGAGACCAGGTAGCCGCCGACCATGCCGATGGCGTCCCCCAGGAGGACCAGCATGGGGAGCATCACCACCAGCGCCCAGACCCGCGGCACCATCAGGTAGTGGACCGGCTCCGTGGCCATCACCTCCAGGGCGTCGATCTGCTCCGTCACGCGCATGGTCCCGATCTCGGCCCCCATGGACGAGCCCACCCGGCCGGCGATGATCAGCCCGCCGATGACCGGTGAAAGCTCCAGCACCAGGGAGAGGGCCACCAGCGATCCCACGAACCCCTCGGCGTTGAAGCGCGCCAGCACGGTGAAGCTCTGGAGGGCCAGGACCGCCCCGGTGAAGAGGGCCGTCAGCAGGATCACCGGCACCGAGTCCACGCCCACCCGGACCATCTGGTGCAGGAGCTGGCGCCAGTCGTAGGGCGGCCGCGGCGTCCAGGCCAGGACCCCCCGGAGGACGAGGAAGAACCGCCCCACCTCGGCGAGGGGCTTCTCCACGACCTGGGGGAGCCTCACGAGAGACCCCCGTGGAACCGCGAGCGGACGCCCCCCCAGGGGGCGGAACCGTCGGGGCCCCCGACGAAACGGCGGCTGAGCCGCAGGCCCAGGAGGCAGAGGAGCTCGTAGGGGATCGTGCCCACCTTCTCGGCGAGCTCGGTCGCCGTGATCCGCTCGCCGCCCTGGCGACCCAGGAGCACCACCTCCTCCCCCACGGCGACCGGGCCCCGGGAGCCCCCAGGCCCGCCGGGACCGGAACGGCCCTGGGAGTCGGCCGCGGCCGGCGGGGACAGGTCCGTCAGGTCCAGGTGGATCATGTCCATGGAGACCGAGCCCACGACCGGCACCCGCCGCCCCCGGACCAGGGCACCGGCCTTGCCGGTCAGGCGCCAGGAGTAGCCGTCCGCGTAGCCCACCGGGACCACCCCGATCCGGCTCGGCCGCTCGGCGGTCCACCGTCCACCGTAGCTCACCCGGGTCCGGGGAGGAACGTCCCGGACGAGGACCGTCTGCGCCTTGACCGCCATCACCGGCTCCAGGTCCCGGACGCGGCCGGCGGAATCGTACCCGTAGACCGAGAGGCCCAGCCGCACCAGGGAGTGGCGGCTCGCCGGCCGGTGGAGCGCGCCGGCGGTGTTGGCCAGGTGGACCAGCACCCGGGAGCGCTCCTCCCCCGTCAAGGCCTCCAGCGCCCGGGCGAACCGCCCCTCCTGCTCCGGGTTCTTCGAGCTCTCCAGGAGATCCGCCTCGGCGAAGTGGGACAGCACCCCGGCGAGCTCCAGGCCGGGGCTCTCCCGGACCATCTCCAGGGCCCGGGGCCAGTCCGCCTCGTCGATCCCCAGGCGGGTCATCCCCGTGTCCACCTGGAGGTGGACGGGCTGGACGTGGCCTCCGCGCCCCGCCTCCCCAGCGGTCCACTCCCGCCAGAGGGCGAGCTGGTCCAGGCCCGAGACCACCGGCGTCAGGCGGTACCGGCGGTAGTACGGCAGCTGGTCCCGCCGGGGGACGCCCAGGACCAGGATCGGCGCCGACACGCCGGCGCGGCGCACCTCCGCCCCCTCCTCCAGGAGGGCGGCCCCGAGGAAGTCCACACCCGCCGCCTCCAGCGCCCGGCTCACTTGCGGGGCACCGTGGCCGTAGGCATCCGCCTTGATCACCGCAAGGACCTGCGCCGGAGCCACCTCCCGGCGCAGGCGCCGGAGGTTGGCCGCCAGGGCGTCCAGGTCGATCTCGGCCCAGGCCGGCCGGAAAATGCCCGGGAATCCTTCGCGCCGGCCGTCCTCGGCGGCACCTCCCCCGGCGCCCTCCTCCGGGGCCGCCTCGGTCGGGGCCGCCGGCGCACGGGCCGCCGCCGGCGCCGGGGCCGCCGCGGCCCGCCGGCCGGTGAGCGCTTCAGTTGAGGACCGGGTCGGACGGGTGGGGGACATGGTGGCGGTCCAGGTTCTTGAAGGTCGTCGTCTCGCCCAAAAACGCCAGCTCCACCGTCCCGGTCTCGCCGTTCCTGTGCTTGGCGACGATCACCTCCGCCAGGCCCTCCACCTCCGGATCGTCCGGCTTGTAGACCTCTTCGCGGTAGATGAAGGCCACCAGGTCGGCGTCCTGCTCGATGGAGCCGCTCTCCCGGAGGTCCGCGAGCTGGGGGCGCCGGTCCGAGCCCCGGCGCTCCGGGTTCCGGGAAAGCTGGGACATGGCGATCACCGGCAGCTCCAGCTCCTTGGCGAGCTGCTTCATGGCACGGCTGATCGCGGCGATCTCCAGGTTGCGGTTCTCGTACCGGCCGCCGGCCTGCATGAGCTGGAGGTAGTCCAGCACCACCAGCTCGAGGCCCCGCTCCGCCTTGAGGCGCCGCGCCTTGGACGCCACCTCCAGGAGCGACGGGTTCGGCGAGTCGTCGATGAACAGGGGCGCGTCGCCCACCTCCCGCGTCGCCTGGATGATGCGCCCCCACTGCTTCTGGGAGAGGTGGCCGGAACGCAGCCGCGAGAACGGGACGTTCGCCTCCGAGCAGAGGATCCTGAGGCCCAGCTCCTGGGAGCTCATCTCCAGGGAGAAGACCCCCACCGGCCGCCGCTCGCGCAGCGCCACGTGCTGGCAGACGTTGAGGGCGAAGCTGGTCTTGCCCATCCCCGGCCGGCCCGCCACGATCAGCAAGTTGCCCCGGTTGAGCCCGTGGGTGATCCGGTCGAAGTCGATGAACCCCGTGGGCACCCCGATCAGGGTGGAGCCGGGGCGCTCCTCCAGGTCCTCCAGGGTCTCGTGGAGGACCGAGGAGAGCTGGAGGAATCCCTTCTGGACCGCCTCCTCGCCCAGGCCCAGCACGGCCTGCTCCGCCCGGCCCAGCGCCACCTGGGCCTCGACCCCGCCGTCCAGGCAGTCGCGGATGATGTCCTGGGAGGCCGCGATCAGGCGCCGGCGGACCGAGCGCTCCTTGATGATCTCCACGTAGGAGCCGACCCGTCCCAGGTCCGGCAGGTCGAGGTCGAGGCTCGCCAGGTACGCGACGCCGCCCACGGCCTCCAGCCTGCCCCGCTGCTCCAGCCGGGCCTGGAGGGTCCGCAGGTCGATGGTCCCGTCGCCGTCCCCCTCCTGGAGGGAGAGGATGGCGTCGTAGAGGATCCGGTGCTTCTCGAGGTAGAAGTCGTCCTCGGTCAGGCGCGCCGAGACCGTGGGCAGGACGCTCGAGTCCAGCAGGACGGCGGCGAGCACCGCCCGCTCGGACTCCTCGCTGAAGGGCAGGGTCCTCGGCTGGTCCAGGGTCTCGAGCATCGGGCGCCCGGGGGCAGAACGGTCGAGTGATTCTACTGCCTGTGCCCCGACCGGATCACCCCCCCTCTCCCTCGGTGTCCCTCCCGTCTGGGGAGAAGCCACCCGCCGTGGCGCCCGGCTCCCCGGCCGTCATGCCGGCTGCGAGGTGCCGCTCAGGAGGGCGTCGACCATCGGCCGGGCTCCCTGGACCGCGACGCGCTGCATGTAGCGCTTGACCCCCACCAGCCCGCCCAGCTCCTCGCCGCCACCGGCGCGGCCGGGACCGCCGTGGAGGGACTGAGGCAGTGCGATGCCGGATCCCGGCGCCTCCGCCGCCGACTCGCTGGAGCCTACGTAGACGCGCCCGGTGCACCCTCCCACCCGCTCCAGGAAGTCGCCGAGCCAGTCCGGGTCGTCGCCGTAGACCGAAGTCACCAGGGTCCCCTCCGCCAGCGCCACCACCTCCGCCGCCCGGCCGGGGTCCCCGTCGTACGGCATCAGGGTGGCCACGGGAGCGAAGACCTCCCGCCGGTGGACCGGTCCGGCGTTCGCGGCGTCGCCGGCCCGGAGCAGGGTGGGCCCGAAGAAGTACCCCTGGCCCGAGGGGCTGCCGGCGCCGTCGATCCGCTCGCCGGAGCCGTGGACGATGCGCGCCGAGCGGGCGAGCTCCGCCACGCCGGCCGCCGTGTCGTCGAGCTGATCGGCGGTGGCCAGGGGTCCCATGGTGACCGAGTCGTCCGCCGGGTTGCCGGTGACGACCTCGCCGAGCCTCTCCACCAGCGCCTCCTGGATCCGGTCCATCGCCTCCGCCGGGACCAGGATCCGGCGCACGGCGGTGCACTTCTGGCCGGTCTTCTGGGTCATCTCCCGGACCACGTCCCGGAGGAAGAGCTCCGCGGTCTCGGCGCCGTCGGTGCCAGGGGCTCCTCCAGGCGCGAGCACCGCGGCGTTCAGGCTGTCCGCCTCCACGTTGATCCGGGTGTTGTCCCGGCGCAGGTTCGTCCGGTCCTGCAGGGTCGCCGCGGTCTCCGCGGATCCGGTGAAGGCCAGCACGTCGTGGGGTCCCAGGCGGTCCAGGAGGTCGCCGGTGCCGCCGCAGACGAGCTGCAGGGCTCCCTCCGGCAGGATGCCGGCATCGATCACCGTGCGCACGGCCCGGTACGCCACCAGGGCCGTCGCCGTCGCCGGCTTGACCACCACCGGCATCCCGGCCAGCAGGGCGCACGCGGCCTTCTCGGCGAAGCCCCAGACCGGGAAGTTGAAGGCGTTGATGCAGACCGCCACGCCGGGGCGCGGGACCAGGCCGTGGCGGCCCCAGAACGCCTCGGAGCGGGCGAGCTGCACACCGTCGTCTTCCGGCAGCATCCGGGCGTCGCCCAGGCCCTTGCCCACGGAGGCGTAGTACGCCAGGGTGCCGGTGCCGCCGTCCACGTCGAAGGCGCCGTCCGGGCGGGTCGTCCCGGTGTTGAGCCGCGAAAGGTCCAGCAGCTCGTCCCGCCGCTCCCGGAGGGCCTTGGACATCTCCTTCAGGAGGGCCGCCCGCTGGGCGAAGGTGAGCTCCCGCAGGGCCGGCCCGCCCCGGGTCCGGGCGTGCTCCAGCACCGCCGCGAAGTCCACGCCCTCGCTCGAGGCCCGGGCCACGGCGTCACCGGTCGAAGGGTCCACCAGGTCGCGGAAGCCCGACGGGGCCCGGTGCCAGGTGCCGACGACGTAACTCTCCAGGGTCTCCATGGTGCCTCCTCCCTCGTCGCTGTTCGCTGCCTCGGTGGTCGCGGGCGGCGGGCCCGCCGGAGTCAGAAGGGTACCTCACGAAGAGGCTACAATCCCGCGGAAGGAACCCTGACCCAGAGACATCGAATTCATGAGCCCCGAACCCAGCCGACGCGAACGCCGCCTCCGCCGCCGCCACGCCCTGGACGACGTGCGCGGCAATCTCCTCTTCTCCTACGAGTGCAGCGTCCTGGACCTGAGCCCCCGGGGCATGGCGGTCCGGACCTCCACCGCCCTGGCGCCGGGCCGAAGCTATGCGGTGAAGCTCGAGCACGAGGGCCGGGCGCTCTCCCTCTCCGGCACCGTGGCCTGGTGCCGGCTCCAGGGCACCCGGCAGAACGAGAAGGGTGAGCGGGTCCCGGTGTACGCCGCCGGCATCGAGCTGGGGGGCGACCCCTCGGAGAAGGCCCGGGAGCTCCTGCCGCTACTGGAGAAGCGCGGCCTGATCCAGCTCGAGCGGTGCCTGGCCGGCCGCCTGGCTCCGCTGGGCCGGTCGGGTGCGTCCGGCGGACCGTCGGACGGCGGGGAGCCCGCCACGGTGACCGTCCGCCGCCTGAGCCGCACCGGCATGGTGGTGGAGGCGCCCTTCTTCCCGGAGCGGGGCGAGCTCCTGGAGCTCGGGGTGGACCTGGAGGAGCGCCCCCTGGTCATGACCGTCCGCACCACCGCCGCCCGGCCCCTGGACGAGCGCGACGGCCGCCCCTGGGCGGAGATCACCGTCGACTACGCCGAGATGAGCCCCGACGACCGCGAGGCCCTGGACCACCTGATCCGCCAGGAGCTGGGGCTCGGGAATCAGGAAGGCGAGTAGGAACCGCCGGACGAGCTCCCGCTCCCCTCGAGTCTCGACCAGGGCCCGGAGGAGGACGAGGGAGAGGGTGCGCAGGGCAGCGGAGCGGGGAGCCGAACGATGGGGAAGCTCCTGGTGCCGGAGGCGGGATTCGAACCCGCACGCCCGAAGGCGGAGGATTTTAAGTCCTCTGCGTCTACCGGTTTCGCCACTCCGGCGGGGCACCCCGTCGGACCCTGCACCGCAAGTCGGGCACCAGGGGGCACCCTACCTCAAGCCGCCAGGCGGCCCCTGCTACCCCACCAGCTCGTAGGAGGTGGTGACGTCGATGGCCCGGTGGATGGAGCGGTAGACCGGGCAGTGGGAAGCGTGGACGGAGTGGACCCGCTCCACCGTCTCCCGGGCGTCCTCCGGCGCCTCCAGCAGGTAGCGCACATGGATCCGCTTGATGACGAGGACCCCGTCCTCGGTCTCGATCTCGCCCCGGGCCTGGGACCGGAGCTTGCCGCCGCCGGCGTCGACTCGGCGCGCCTCCAGCGCGCCCGCGAAGGTCCCGGTCAGTCACCCGCCGGCGGCGGCGACCACGTAGTCCAGGGTCGTGGCGTGGGGCTCGAACGCGTCCGACGGCACGCCGTAGTGCTCGGCGATGGCGCCGTGGACGCCGAAGGCCACCGGAGCGTCCTCCGCCGGCAGCCGGGCGGTGCGCAGGGGCCCGCGCTCCCGGGTGATCTCCACTTCGGATACGTAGGCGATTTCGCTCATGCGCTGATCGTAACCGAACGAGCCCCGCCGGGGAAACGGCCGGAAGCCGAGGGGTGTTCCCCCTCCCGCTGCCACGCGTGGAGGGGCGGAGCTGAT
>JBKHJP010000418.1:0-3588 GCA_046538065.1 Thermoanaerobaculia bacterium
GAGCTGGTCTCCCGGGTGATCAACGACGTGGCCCTGATGCAGAACGCCGTGTCGAACCGGCTCCTGGACCTCTTCCAGCAGTCGATCACCCTGGTGTTCCTCCTGGCACTGCTGCTGTCGACGCATCTCAAGCTGGCGCTCATCAGCCTCGTGGTGGCTCCGGTCCTGGTGATCCCCATCGTGCGCTTCGGAAAGGGAATGCGCCGGACCAGCCACCACAGCCAGGAGCGGATGGCGGACCTGGCGGCCCTCATGGCGGAGGGCGTTCGGGGGCACCGGGTGGTGAAGGCCTTCGGTATGGAGGACTTCGAGTACGACCGTTTCCGGAAGGCCACCCGGCGCCACCTGCGGGTGAACCTCTGGGCGCAGATGCTCTCGCACCTGTCGAGCCCGGTGGTGGAGTCGCTGGCGGCGATCGGCTCGGCGGCCCTGCTGATCTACGCCGGCAACGCGATCCGCGCCGGGGAGCTCACGGCCCCGGTGCTGGTGGGCTTCCTGGCGCAGTTGCTCATGATGTACGACCCGATCCGCAAGCTGAACAAGGTCAACCTCATCCTCCAGGAGGCCCTGGCCGCGGCCCACCGGGTGGCCCGCATCCTGGCGGTGCCGGACGAGGTCGAGGACGGCCCCGGCGAGCACGAGATCGAGACGGTCCGCGAGGGGCTGGCCTACCGGGGCGTCCATTTCGGCTACGACCACCAGCCGGTGCTTGAAGGCCTGGAGCTGGAGGTCCGGGTGGGCGAGATCGTCGCCCTGGTGGGACCCTCCGGCGCCGGCAAGTCCACCCTGGTCAACCTCCTCCCGCGCTTTTTCGACCCCGACGAGGGGCGGGTGGAGATCGACGGCGTCGACATCCGGGAGCTGCGCCTCAAGAACCTCCGGTCCCTGATCGGCCTGGTGACCCAGGACACGGTCCTGTTCAACGACACGGTCCGGGCCAACATCGCCTACGGTCGCGGCGACCTCCCCCTGGAGCGCGTTCGCGAGGCCGCGGCGGCCGCCTATGCCGACGAGTTCATCATGCGCCTCCCGGAAGGCTACGAGACGGTGATCGGGGAGGGCGGCCTGCGCCTCTCCGGGGGCCAGCGCCAGCGCCTGGCCATCGCCCGGGCGCTCTTGAAGAACGCGCCGATCCTGATCCTGGACGAGGCGACCTCCCAGCTCGACAGCGAGTCGGAGGCCCTGGTCCAGAAGGCCCTCTACAATCTGATGCAGGGCCGGACCACCCTGGTCATCGCCCACCGGCTGTCCACGGTCGTGCGCGCCGACCGGATCGTCGTCATGGACGCGGGGCGCATCGTGGAGGAGGGGAGCCACGAGGAGCTCCTGGCCCTGGGTGGATCGTACAAGCGGCTCTACGACCTGCAGTTCCGCACGTGACCACCCGGCGGGGGACGGGGCCGGGGGAGAGCGGTACTCTGTCGGGGCGGCGCTCGCCTCCGCCCCCCGTCCGGGGCGCGGCGGGACGACGGCGCCGGGGTCGGCCGCCGGGGGATCCACCCAGCGGAGGGGCCCAGGAGACCACCACATGCGGAGCATGACGGGTTACGGCCACGCCGCCGCGGAAGGGGAGCGCTACCGGCTGCGGGTGACCCTGCGGAGCGTCAACCACCGGTTCCTGGACGTCGTCCTGCGCCTGGATGACCGCCTCCGGGGGAGCGAGCCGGCCCTGCGGGAGCTCCTGGGCTCCCGGCTGAGCCGGGGACGGGTGGAGGTGCGGGTGGAGGCCGAAGGGGTGGGTGTCGCCGGCGCTCGCCTGGAGGTCGACCGCGAGCTCCTGGCCCAGCTCTCCCTGGCCCTGGAGGGCCTTCTGGAGGAGGAGCTGATCGAGCGCGGCCTGACGGCCGGCGACCTGGTGCGCCACCCCCAGCTCCTCCGGATCTCGGAGCCGGAGACCGGGTGGGAGGCGCAGGACGAGGCGCTCCTCCTGGAGGCGGCGGAGGAGGCCCTCGCCGAGCTGGTCGAGGCCCGGGAGACGGAGGGTGCCAAGCTCGCCGTGGTGCTCGCCGAGCGCCTCGCCGCCCTGGCCCGGACGACCGGCGAGCTCCGGGAGCTCGCCGCCGGCGACCGGGAGGAGACCCTGGCGACGCTCCGGGAGCGGGTGAACGCCCTCCTCGAGGACCAGACGGTGGACGAGGCGCGCCTCGCCCAGGAGGTGGCGCTGCTGGCGGAACGGGCCGACGTCCGCGAGGAGCTCGACCGCCTCCAGGCCCACGTGGAACACTTCCGCGAGCTGATGAGCTCCGGCGCCGCCGTGGGCAAGCGCCTGGACTTCCTGTCCCAGGAGATCCTCCGGGAGCTCAACACCGTCGGGGCCAAGTGCCGCAGCGCCCCCATGACCCGGGCGGTCCTGGACGGCAAGGTGCTCTGCGAGCAGCTCCGGGAGCAGGTCCAGAACGTCGAGTAGGGTGCGACCCTGTCGCACCGAGAACCGGTGGCGAGACCACCGGTGCCGGGCAGCCGCAACTCCGCGGAGGCCCGGAGAGGCCCTCCGCTCAGTGGCCGACGGCGTACCCCCGCACGTGTGCTATATTCACCGTCTGGCCGGGGGCCGGCGGCCCGTCACCACCCATGCACCGCGGCGAGCTCTTCATCCTTTCGGCTCCTTCCGGAGCCGGCAAGACCACGCTCATCAACAGCATCCTGGAGGGTGCCGTGGGGGGGTTCGGGGGGCTCGCCTTCTCGGTGAGCCACACCACCCGCAAGCCCCGCCAGGGGGAGGTACCGGGACGTCACTACCACTTCGTGGAGATGGAGACGTTCCAGCGGATGATGGCGGGCGAGGAGCTGCTGGAGTGGGCGCAGGTCCACAACCACTACTACGGCACCTCGAAGGAGGAGGTCTTCCCCCGGCTGGAGCAGGGAATCGACGTGCTGATGGACATCGACGTGCAGGGGGCCGAGCGGGTGCTCGCCGGCTTCCCGGAGGCCCACTCGATCTTCATCATGCCCCCGAGCTACGAGGACCTGAAGCGGCGGCTCCACCAGCGGGGCCTGGACGACCCCCAGGACATCTCGCGCCGCCTGGCGGTCTCGATCTGGGAGATCAAGCGCTACGACCGTTACGAGCACGTGATCATCAACGACGACGCGGGGCGGGCCAGCGAGGCGCTGGCCGCCATCATCCTGGAGCGGCGCCACCGCCGGGAGCGGATGGAGGCGTCGGTGCAGGAGGTTCTGCGGGACTTCCAGGACGCCGCTCCGGGCGACCCGGCGCGCGCCGGCCTCCCCGGTGCCCGGGACCGGGCGAAGGCCTGAACGGCATCGGGCGTCCGAACCCGCACCCCGACCGAGCGCAAGCGGGGCCGGGGGGCCTCCGGAGCGACCCCCAACCCCGCCAACCCCGCCAACCCCGCGCGAACGAGGAGACTGCATGGAAGCCAACACCGAAGAGACTAGCGTCCAGGAGTCGATGGACAGCAAATTCCGCTACGTCCTGCTGGTGGCCCAGCGGGCGGAGCAGCTCATGCGGGGCGCCCGGGCGAAGATCGACACCGACGTCTCGAAGCCCACGACCCTCGCCAAGGAGGAGGTCGACCGGGGCCTGATCGAGTGGGACTACGGCCCGGCGCCCCAGCCGGAGCTGGA
>JBKHJP010000419.1:0-3585 GCA_046538065.1 Thermoanaerobaculia bacterium
GGGGCAGCCCCTCCACCACCGGCGCCGCGGTGACCTCCTGCCGGTCACCGGCGGCCAGGTCCAGGCGCCGGGGCGGTCCCTGCCGGGCGCCCTCCTCCGCCGCCCGGGCCAGGCGCTGGGGCAGCCGCGGGAGCAGCTCCTCCAGCTCCGGGACCAGGATGGGGCAGCGGTCCACCGGGACCAGGTCGTGGCTCGCCCGCTGGAAGTAGCCCACCGCCGGCGCCTCCTCCGGCCCCGAGGCGGGCTTCAGGCCCGGGACCACGTGGAGCTGGGTCCGGAGACGGTAAGCCCAGGGGTCGCCGGCGACCACCTCCGGCGGCTCCGGCAGCTCCAGGCGGCCCAGGCGCTCCAGGGTCTCCACGGCGGCAGCGGCCTTGAGCTCCAGCTGGCGGTCGTCCTCCAGGTGCTGGAGGTCGCAGCCGCCGCAACGGACGAAGAAGGGGCACGGCGGCTCCCGCCGCCCGGGTCCGGGCTCCAGAACCTCCTCGATCTCGGCGCGCCCGTAGTCCGGGCGCCGCTCGGTGAGCCGGACCCGCAGGCGGTCCCCCGGGGCGGACCGGGGCACGAAGACCGGCACGCCCTGCCAGCGGGCGAGCCCGTCGCCTCCGGCCACCAGCTTCTCCACCACCACCTCCAGCTCGTCCACGTCGGCCAGACGGGCGCCCGGCGGAGGCGCGGATGGAGGCTCCGGAACCCCGCCGGAGCCGCGCCCGCCGCCCCGGCCATTCCCGGCCCCGGGGCTCACCCGTCCTCCCCGCCGGCGATCAGGTGGATCCGTTCCGCCAGCTCCGGAAGCCGGCGCTTGACCTCGGAGCGGAGCTCCGCCGGCCGGTGGCGGCGGGACAGGTGGTGGAGCACGATGGCCCGGTTGGCGAAGCGCTCCCGGCGCTCGGCCAGGTCGTCCAGGTGAAGGTGCTTGTACCGTGCCGCCCGGTCGCGCCGCTCCGGCCCCAGGAAGGTGCACTCCACCACCAGCACCGCGGTTTCGAACAGGCGGGGCTCGAGGGCGAAGACATCCGCCCCCGTATCGCCGCAGTAGCTCAGGGCGAGCTCCTCGACGACCTCCTCTGTGGGGGTCCCGCCGGCCCGGAGCGCTGCGAGCTCCGCGCCGGGCAGACCCCGGTAGCGCTCCCGCAGGCGGCGCTTTTCCCGGAGCAGGTGGTATCCCAGGCTGGGCACCACGTGGTCGGTGGCGAAGGCCTCCACCAGGAGGTCGCGCCCGACCCGGACCCGGTCCCCCGGCGCGAGGCCGGCGAGCTCGACGTCGTAGGCGCTTCCTTCCAGCCGCTCCGCCGCCCGGATCAGGGCTTCCAGGTCGCCGGCGATCGCCTCCGGGCAGTGGACCCGGGTCGCCGCCCCCTGGTGGCGCGTGCGCTGGGAGAGGACGTAGGGCACGCCCAGGGCGTGGTCCAGGTGGCCGTGGGAGACGAAGAGGTCCGCGGCCCCGGCGAGCTGGGGCGCCCCCCGGCCGGCCTCGAACGCCAGGCCGGGGGGGTGCACCCGGAACCAGGTCTCGGTACCGGCCAGGGAGAAACCCTGGAGCCGGAGGTCCCCGAAGTGGAGGGTCGTGGGTCGGTGGACTGCCACCTCGCTCCGAGCCGGGAGACCCGTCAGATCTCGCGGTAGATGAACCGCCGCAGCACGTTGAGACGCTCCTGGACGCTGTCCCAGTCCGGCTCGATCCGCCAGAGGGCCGCGGCGATGGACGAGAGCAGGGAGTTGCCGTCCTGGGGCGTGAAGGCGAAGCCGAAGACCTCCCGGCCGCCGCGCACCGTGACCGTGGGCTCCGCCACCACCACCTGGGAGAGGATCCGGCCGTAGTACCCGTGGTCCCGGCCGAAGCTGAAGATCAGGTTCGCCTCCATCTTCTCCGTCACCGCGACCCGGGGATTCGAACGGAAGCGCGCCAGCAGCTCCTCCCGGGTCACGTCCCGGTCCAGGGTGAGGTGGAACCACAGCGAGTGCATGTACTGGGTGTTGAGCTTGACCGCGCTCGAGAAGAGGTCGAGGTCCACCCCGAGGGTCTGGAAGACGTGGTGCGCGTCCCGGGCGTGGTGGGTGCCGAAGCCCTCGTCCTTGTGGGTGCCCACCTGGGGCGAGGGCACGAACGACGAGACCTGGGTGATGTCGTTCGAGCGGCGCATGCAGACGAACACGCCCCGCTCCAGGCAGTACCCGTTCCGGCCGGCGGCGGCGCCGTTCTCCGGGCCGTCCCAGGAGTCGTCGCACAGGGTCTTGAGGACGTTCGTAATGCTGTGGGTGTTGCACGAGACGATCTGGATGAACCGGTCGCTCTCCGGGTCCAGGGCCTCTTCGTTGATGCCGCGGGCGTAGGGCTTGCCGAAGCCGAACTCGCTGCCCTGGGCGAGGAAGCCCCGGGGCCCGGCGAGCTTGGAGTAGTAGAGCTCCCGGTTCCGGTTGCCGGCGGGCGTGCAGTCGATGATCACGCTGGCCCGCTCCAGGGCCTCCTCGGAATCGTAGCTCACGGTGTGCCCGAGGGCCTCGAAGTCGTCGCGGACCTCCGGGTCCACGGCCAGGCGGGCTCCCCGGGCCATGAGGTGGTCGAGCTTGGACTTGTCGGACTGGAGCGGCGTGCGCTTGTGGAAGGTGACCTCGTCGATCCCCAGCCCCGACCGGAAGTCGGTGAACAGGCCGATCAGGGGCTCGCCGATGGTCCCCGTCCCCACGACGTGGACGATCTTCTTCATGGTGGCTGGTCCCTCACGCGTCAGAGGATGAGACACGGAACGTGGCCGTCACCACGGCCGGCGGGCGGGGCAGAACGTACCATAGGTCAGGCGACTTCGATGGACTGTCGGTGGCGCAACACCGGCATCGACTCCGGTTGGCGCGAGTCCCCCGCCCCGGTCGGCCGCCGTGGCGAGCCCGGACCGGCCCGAGCCTCTCCACCCAAGCAGAGCTCCTCTGGATCGCCCCCCTCTCCCTCGGTCCCTCTCCCACCCTCCAGGGGGGAGAGGGACGCCCCCGCCCGGAACTCGTGCTCCGAGGCGCCCGGTCCATGAAGCCCTCGACAGTCGGGTCGGCCGGGCCACCCCTGTGAGGGGGGAGGGGACGCCCCCGCCCGGAACTCGTGCTCCGAGGCGCCTGCTGGGTGGAGTCCTCGGCGATCCGGGCCGGCAGAATCGGCCGTGCCACAACTGGAGGGGGAGGGGGACGCCCCCGCCCGGAACTCGTGCTCCGAGGCGCCCGGTCCATGAAGTCCTCGACATTCGGGTCGGCCGGGCCACCCCTGTGAGGGGGGAGGGGACGTCCTCGCCCGGAACTGGTGCAGGGGCTTTGTCGCCCCGAGCGGAGCGAAGCGGAGTCGAGGGGCCTGGGCGGGGGACGCCCCTTCGGTGCTGTACCGCTCACTCCGCCCCCGCGTGGATGCGGCCTCCGCGCCACGTGGGGTCCCGACGGGCGAACTCATCCAGCTCCCGGGGCACCTCCACCAGGGTCCGGGTGGCCTCCGGGTCGCAGACGTCGTTCTCGCACTCGTAGGTGTAGACGTTCCAGTCCTCGCGCCGGTCGAACCCGCAGAGCGTCTGGTAGGTGTCGCACTGGCCGCACTTGATAGAGATATTT
>JBKHJP010000420.1:0-3583 GCA_046538065.1 Thermoanaerobaculia bacterium
CGGCTACAAGGCCGTGGTCCTGGCCGCCGCCCACCTGGGGCGCTACTTCCCGCTGCTCATGACCGCGGCCGGGACCATCCCGCCGTCCCGGGTGGTGGTGATGGGCGCCGGTGTCGCCGGCCTCCAGGCCGTCGCCACGGCCAAGCGCCTGGGCGCCGTGGTGGAGGTCTCGGACATCCGGCCGGCGGTCCAGGAGCAGGTGGAGTCGCTGGGCGGGAAGTTCATCGATCTCCCCATGCAGGAGACCGGCGAGGGCGCCGGCGGCTACGCCAAGGAGATGGGCGAGGACTTCCTCCGCCGCCAGCGCGAGATCGTCACCGAGCACCTGGCGAAGGCCAACGTGGCGATCACCACGGCGCTGATCCCGGGCAAGCCGGCTCCGCGCCTCATCACCCGGGAGATGGTGGAGGCCATGCGCCCCGGGGCGGTGATCGTGGACCTGGCCATCGAGCAGGGGGGCAACTGCGAGCTCGCCCGGGCGGACGAGGAGGTGCGCCACGGCGGCGTGACCGTCTTCGCCCCGTCGAACCTCCCGGCCACCATGCCGGAGGACGCGAGCACCCTCTACGCCCGCAACGTCCACGCCCTCCTCCAGCTCCTGGCCGGCGAGGAGGGCCTGGCCCTGGGCGAGGATCTCGACACCGAGGACGAGGTGATCGCCGGGTGCCTGCTGACCCACGGGGGGCGGATCGCCCACGAGGGGATCGCCCAGAGCCTCCAGGAGGTGACGTCGTGACCGGTACGCTGCTCTTCGGGATCTACGTCTTCGTGCTGGCGATGTTCGTCGGCTTCGAGGTCATCACCAAGGTCCCGCCCACCCTCCACACGCCGCTCATGTCCGGGGCGAACGCCATCTCGGGCATCACGATCGTCGGCGCCCTGATCGCCGCCCAGACGGCGCCGGTGACGATCTCCAACATCCTCGGCTGCCTGGCCATCGCCTTCGCCACGGTGAACGTGGTGGGCGGCTTCATGGTCACCGACCGGATGCTCGGGATGTTCGGGCAGAAGAAGAAGGGGGGCCGGCAGTGATCGAGCAGATCGTCGTCCCGATCCTCTACCTCCTCTCCGCCGTCCTCTTCATCTTCGGCATCAAGGGCCTGACCCGGGTCCGGACCGCCCGCCGGGGGAACCTGACGGCGTCGCTCGCCATGCTGATCGCGGTCCTCGCCACCCTGGTGGGCATGGGCGTGGTGGACTACCGGTGGATCCTGGCCGGGGTCGTCCTGGGCGGCACCACCGGGGCGGTCGCGGCGGTCCGGGTGAAGATGACCGCCATGCCGGAGATGGTGGCGATCTTCAACGGCTGCGGCGGCATCGCCTCGGCCCTGGTCTCCCTGTCGGTGGTCTGGACCGAGAGCATCGAGGCCGAGCGCCTGGAGACCCTGTCGGGCGTGATCGGCGGCTCGTCGGCCCTGACCGTGGTCCTGTCCGTCCTGATCGGCGGCGTGACCTTTTCCGGCTCGCTCATCGCCTACGGCAAGCTCGCCGGGAAGGTCAAGGGGGAGCCGGTCCTGGTGCCGGCGCGCCACGTGCTCAACGCTCTGCTGCTCCTGGGGGGGCTCGGTCTCGGCCTCTACTTCGCCTTCGGGAGCGCCGTGCCGGGGGCCATCGGCGGGTTCGCCGTCACCGTCCTGGGCCTCGCCCTCGTCCTGGGGGTGATGCTGGTCATCCCCATCGGCGGGGCGGACATGCCGGTGGTGATCTCGCTGCTCAACTCCTACTCCGGGCTGGCGGCGTCGATGACCGGGTTCGTCCTGAACAACAACCTGCTCATCATCAGCGGCGCCTTCGTGGGGGCGGCCGGCCTGATCCTCACCAAGATCATGTGCGTCGCCATGAACCGCTCGCTGGCGAACGTCCTCTTCGGCGGCTTCGGCGCCCAGGAGGCCGCACCCGGCGGAGCGGACTCGGAGTACGGGGTGGTGCGCTCCTTCACCGCCGAGGATGCGGCCCTGGTCCTGGAGAGCGCCGAGAGCGTGATCTTCGTCCCCGGCTACGGGCTGGCGGTGGCGCAGGCCCAGCACACGGTCAAGGAGCTCTCGGACCTGCTGGAGAAGCGCGGGGTCCAGGTGCGCCACGCCATCCACCCCGTGGCGGGGCGGATGCCCGGGCACATGAACGTGCTCCTGGCGGAGGCTGACGTGCCCTACGAGCAGCTCGTGGAGATGGACCGGATCAACCCGGACTTCAAGAACACGGACGTGGTGATCGTCGTCGGCGCCAACGACGTGGTCAACCCCGCCGCCGAGAACACGCCGGGCAGCCCCATCTACGGCATGCCGGTCCTCCAGGTCTGGGAAGCCCAGTCGGTGATCGTCATCAAGCGGAGCCTCTCCCCCGGGTTCGCCGGCATCAAGAACGAGCTGTTCGAGAACGAGAACACCATGATGCTCTTCTCCGACGCCAAGGCGGCCCTCCAGGACCTGGTCGGCGAGATCAAGAGCGCGGCAGCGGCGTAGGGGCCGCGGTCCTGGTGGAGATCCGCAAGCGGATCTGCTGAGGGGCTGCCCGCCACGGGGAGTGCTCTCCCGGAGGCCCGCGGGGCCGCATGCCTGGGATATCCTCGGATTTGCGCACGGGCTGTTCTGCCCGAGGAGGCACGACACCATGGACCGCGATCAGCTCCTGGCCGCCTTCGCCGGAACCCGCGACCTCAGCCGCCGGCTCTCGGAGCCCCTGGCGCCCGAGGACTTCCGGGTCCAGACCGTCCCCGAGGTGAGCCCGCCGTGGTGGAACCTGGGCCACACGACCTGGTTCTTCGCCAGGAACGTCCTCGAGCCTTTCGGCCGCTACACCGAGGACGACCGCCGGATGGAGTACTGCATGAACTCCTATTACGTCTCCCTCGGGCCGCGCCTGGAGCGGGACCGGCGTGGCCTCATGACCCGGCCCACCACCGACGAGGTGCTCGCCTTCCGGCGCTCGGTGGACGAGCGGATGGAAGCGCTCCTCCGGGAGGTTCCGGACGCCGACCTGCCGCGCCTCGCCTTCCTGGTCACGACCGGGATCCACCACGAGCAGCAGCACCAGGAGCTCCTGGTGACGGAGATCAAGCACATCCTGGGGAACAACGACCCCGCCCTCCGGGAGCCCTACGCCACCGTCGAGGGCTCCGGGCCCGGCACGGGCACCGAGGCGCCCCGCCCCCTCCGGCTCCTGCCCGTCTCGGGCGGGCTCCATGAGTTCGGCAACCTCGAGGGCGGCTGGTGCTTCGACAACGAGCTCGCGGTCCACCGGGCCTACCTGGAGGACTTCGCCGTGGGCGACCGCCTGGTGACCACCGGGGAGTTCCTGGAGTTCGTCGAGGACGGCGGCTACGACGAACCGCTCCTCTGGCTGTCGAACGGCTGGGCCCAGGCGGAAATGGAGGACTGGCGCGCGCCCCTCTACTGGGAGCGCCGGGACGGCACCTGGCGGATCTGGACCCTCACCGGCGAACGCCCCCTGGACCCGGCGGAGCCGGTCTGCCACGTGAGCTTCTACGAGGCGGACGCCTTCGCCCGCTGGAAGGCCGCCCAGGGGGACGGCTTCGAGGGCGTCCGGCTCCCCACGGAGCGGGAGTGGGAGCACGCCGCCCGTA